>JBDUAQ010000010.1:0-32222 GCA_040004575.1 bacterium | reverse complement strand
CGGAACGCAAGTGTTTCTCTGAGAGCCACAGTTTCGCGGGCTCTGAAATCCGGACCGCAATGCATTCGCTCGAATTCCGGTTCACTTCAGAATAATGCGCTTGTCGGCGGCGCGAAGGGTAATGCGTTCGCGGTCGAAATACTCAAGCAAAGGAATAGCATACTTACGAGAAACGCCCGCCAGGTCTTTGAATTTTGGCACATCGATGAGACGGTCCGGTTCATGCTGCGCTGCATACGCGCGCAGGAGCGTTTTCAAATGCTCGATCGCGTGAGAGTGAAAAAACATTTCGCCTTGTACGCGCACAAGCGATCCATCATCGATCAACAGTTGGAGAATCTTCCGGGCATGCGCTCGTTGGGCTGCGGGTATTCCGGCCTCGACTAACGCCTGGTCCAACGTCGGCGCTTCCAGCCCGGCCTTTTCGTATACCTGCGCGATCTTTTTGCGTAACTGTTCGTCGGCAGCGGACAGTTCCTGCCCATGTTCCCGAGCGCGGACGATATCTTTTTCGGCAACCAAAGCGCCGTCCTGCTCCAGACGATCGATCACAGCGCGGAATACTTCCGGCGCCGCATGAGCGAAATGTCGCTCGCGCAAAGTCTCACGCGCCAGACCCCGGGCCAACGGCTCGCGCTGGTGGTGAAGTTTTACTTCCTCGATGGTTGTTCGTGAGAGTCTCTCCAGGTTCTCTTTCGAGACTAAGACCCCCTCGGCCTCGATTATTGTCGCCGACACTCCCGGAGCCGTTGCTTCCTGAGCCTGCTTCGCAACTTGCGATACAACTTCATCATTCCACCCCGTTCGCGCCGCAATTTCGGCGAGCCGAAGTCCCTGATCGCCAGCCGCCGCAACAAACACAGCCAGCTTGCCGTGTCGCTCAGAATCGCGCAGCGCGCGCAAGCGTTCATGAGTCTTCGCCATTTCCCGGCCGCGATGTTTTGTCGCTTGGGGATCCAGCACAAGTCCACCGGCAATGGTCTCGGCGGGTGAGTAAGAGCGAATAATAAAGCGCTCATCGTGAAGCGCTACGACGGGGCTCTCGAATCGCAGTTGGGCGAAACCGGTTTCACCTGGAGTGACTTCGCCACGAATGTTCAGCACACGAACGCGCGCGAGCACTTCCGCCGAACCAATATGAACGCGCAACCGCGAACGCGTGCGAATTGCCCTGGGCGCAGTCGGCAAAACGTTCAGCTCGACATCGATGATTTGCGTGGGCCGCAAACGACCGATCGGTGCGAGCACCATACCCCGTTCAATTTCGTTTACGTCGACGCCGGCTAGATTCACCGCGGTTCGCTGCCCAGACTGCGCCCGCGAAACGGCAGCTCCATGTACCTGCACTCCGCGAGCACGCACCCGATGACCAGTCGGCAACAACTCAAGTTCGTCACCCGCAGCAATTTCACCCGCCACGAGTGTGCCCGTAACGACTGCGCCAAAACCCTTCATCGTAAAGGCGCGATCAACCGGCAACCGGGTAACAAAATCGGAGGAGCGCTCAGGAATAACTTTGGCGATTTGAGTCAGCGCCAAACGCAATTCATCCAGTCCGACTCCGGAACGCGCACTCACCGGAATGATAGGCGCGCCTTGGAGAAACGATCCGGCCACCAGCTCCTCGGCTTCGGTGCGCACAAGAGATAGCAGTTCCTCCTCGACCAGGTCTGTTTTGGTAAGCACCAACAGACCGTGTCGCACGTCAAGCAGCCGGCATATTTCAAAGTGCTCGCGGGTCTGCGGCATCACACCTTCGTCAGCCGCGATCACCAGCGCGACGGCGTCGATGCCGTGAACACCGGCCAGCATGTTTTTCACGAAGCGTTCATGACCGGGCACATCTACGAACCCAACGCGCACGTCGCCGAGATCCAGGTCTGCAAATCCCAGATCGATGGTAATGCCGCGCCGCTTTTCTTCGGGTAAACGATCGGGGTCTTTTCCGGTGAGCGCCTGAACGAGTGAACTTTTCCCGTGATCAATGTGGCCGGCAGTGCCGATGATGATTGAGTGCATAGAGACGAACGGAGGTCCAAAGTCGAATGTCCAAAGTCCAAAGTCCGCGGTCAAGACTTTTGAGCCTGCGATGTACGGTCAATCTCGATTAGCAAACTGTGTCAATAACATGTCGGACTTCGGACCTTGGACTTTGAACTTTGGACATCGGACTTACTTAACAACTTCAAAATCGATCCATTGTGTCGCAACGCGGTGTTTCTGGTCGGCGAGAAGATCGGTTGCGGTTATTTGCAATACGTATTCACCCGGCAAAAGGTCGGAGCCAAGTTGCAGCGCGCTGCCAGCCGCGATCCGTTTCAGGTCGGGCTGCTTTTCGTAATTCAATGCGATCTCTTTACCGGCAAATTTAATTGCCCATCGCGAAACAGTTGCACCTGCGTGCGCAACTGCGGCAGAGACGTACTCTTGTCCAGGCGGGCATTATAAACAATGAAAGAATATTGCAAGATCTGGCCCGGCTTAACCTGGCGCAAAGCCACGTTCGCCCGGCTGGCAGAATCTGTCTCTTTTTTCAAAAGGATTAGAGGAATCCTTCTCATCGTTCAATCCTTTTTTGCGAGGACCCGCTCGTAAAACTCGATGTATTGGGGGATCACAATATCGGTACGATAACGCGTGACGGCTGACTCGCGCGCGCGTTTGCCCATCTCGCGTCGCAATTTAGGATCAGTCAACAGCTTCACGGCATCGTCTGCCATCTTATCGACGTCACCTACCTCGCTAAGAAATCCAGTTTCGCCATCGTCGACAACTTCGGGCACGCCGCCCACGCGTGACGCGATCACCGGGACCTGGACCGCCATCGCTTCCAACGCCGCCAGTCCAAACGATTCCTGCTCAGAAGGCAACAGCAACACATCCGCCGCGCAAAGGTAGTCGACGATACGCGGCTGTTTGCCGACAAAGACGCATTTGTCATAGACGCCGAGACACTTGGCGCGATGGATGGCGCTGGTGCGCTCACTACCATCGCCCACCATCACCAGGCGCGCGTCGGTCTTCTTTAAGACTCGCGCGAGAATCTCAACACAATCGATTGGTCGTTTGACAGGCCGAAAGTTTGAGACGTGAACCATGATTGGCACGTCATCCGGCGCCAGGGATTGACGCAGGTCGCAATCTATCCTGGGTTTGTATTCCGTCGGACAAACAAAGTTGGGAATTACCTGGATGCGATCGAATTGAAATGTTTCGATAGTAGCCTGCTTCAAATAATTCGAGATGGCCGTCACACCGTCGGATTGCTCGAGCGCATACCGGGTGATCGGCAGGTACGAGCGATCCGCGCCAACCAGTGTTATGTCGGTGCCGTGCAAGGTAGTGATGACCGGCAAACGGCGGTGTGGTTTGAGCGACTCGCGCGCGAGAATAGCGCTGATCGAATGAGGGATCGCGTAGTGAACGTGCAGCAGATCCAGATTCTCGGTTTCAGCAACGGTCGCCATCTTGGTTGCGAGCGCGAGCGTGTAAGGCTGATGCTCAAACAACGGATATGACATCATCTCAACTTCATGGAAGCGAACGCGCTCATTTAGTTCCGTAAGCCTGGTGGGCAACGAAGAAGAAATGAAGTGGACTGTATGGCCGCGTTCCGCCAGCTCTTTTCCGAGTTCAGAGCCGACGATGCCGCTGCCGCCGTAGGTTGGATAGACCGTGATGCCGATGTTCATAAATCAGTGAGCAGTATGCAGTGAGCAGTGAGCAGTAGGCAACAGCTTGGAATCGCCAGCGCTCAGCACTTTGTTTGTCTTACTGCCCCCTGCCCACCGCTCACCGCCCACTGCTAAAAAAGCGGGCAGGCGACCCTCGCAATCGCCTGCCCATCTCAACTTGGCTCACCTTAATTGAAAGGGGGGGCAAGTGAGGGGCGGAGTATATGCCCGCCTCCGCCCTTTGGCAATAGCTGTTTGTGTGAAATAGATCAGGCTCTTTGTAGTTGCATTGTGGGTCGACGAAGTCAGAACCGGGAGCGGTAGCGACCGGGTGTAAGTGATGTTACCAATCAACATGAATTCCAGTCGCAGCTCCCTTGAGGAGTCCATTACCCGGTCGCTACCGCTCCCGGTTCTGACTTCTCGACCCACGCTCAACTTCTGGGCGACTGCGCTTCACCTCTAAAGTGGTTATAATGAAGCGTACACACGAGATTATTTAGTATTGAACACCGGAGATTAAGCAATGCCTAAAATCAGTGATATTGAAGAAACACCTAATCCAAACGCAGTTAAATTCATTCTCAGAGAAGCGGTAAGCAATGGCACGGTCCATCAGTTTGGCTCTCGGGAACAAGCGGAAAATGATCCGCTTGCCAAGGCGCTATTCGACGTGGGCCAGGTGGTATCTGTTTTTTACATGGACAAGATGATCACGGTCGAGAAGGAAGACGAAGGCGACTGGGATGATTTGCTTCCGCTTCTGGCGGTGCCGATCCGCGCAGCAGAGGCTGTTAACTCCGGAGCGATGGCCGGAGCAGCCGTAGGCGGCGCGATAGCGGCTGTTACCAGCGACGATCCACGGTTACTGAAGATAAACGACATCCTCGATGAGAAAGTGCGGCCCGCGCTAATGGGCGACGGTGGCTACCTCGAAGTTCTGGGTCTCAAAGATCACACGCTGAGCATCCGTTACCAGGGAGCTTGCGGCAGTTGCCCGAGTTCACTAAGTGGCACGCTGATGGCAATTGAGGGAATGCTGAAACAGGAAGTCGATCCGGAGATGGAAGTGGTCGCGGTGTAGCCTAATAGTAGGAACCACCTGCGTAAGCGGGTGGCCTTTCCGGCACCGGTGAGAGCGGCTGGGCTACAGCAAGTAGGCCACCCGCTGACGCAGGTGGTTCTGACTTACTTTCTGGAACCGAAACTCGCCGGCCACGTTTAATCCTTTCGGTTACAACTGTCTAACAACCCTTCCGCAGGAGAACTAATCATGGCCCGCCGCGATCTGTCTTCTCGTTTGCCGTCCCTTTTCGCAATTCCCTTTCTGCTTTTGTTGGCTCCTGTCGTCCCAGCCCAGGACACCGCGGTGAAAACCGCTGCTCAACCACAGGCCGCCGCTCCGGCTGCCAAACCTGCGCCGAAGAATAAAGGGACCTCCGCGGCAGCGAAGGCGAAATTAGACCAACAGAAAGCGTTGGGCCTCTCGTTATTAGTTTCGCTCGCGAATGATGCCCGCAATTTTTCGGATCAGCCACTGCGTGCGCGTACGCTTTCTCGGATCGCGGACGCTCTTTGGGAGGTTGATCCGGAACAGGGGCGCGCACTCTTTCGCAAAGCCTGGGATGCGGCGGAAGTGGCGGATCAGGACACGGCTCGTCGGATGGACGAAGATCGCCGGCGGCAGCAAGCTAACAATCCCAATGGGCCGGTCGCTTTAGCAGGCGGACCCGATTTGCGCTCGGAGGTTTTACGTCTGTCAGCCAAACGTGATCGCGCCCTGGGCGAAGAGTTGCTGGACAAACTTAAGGAAGTGCAGAAACAGGAAGCGGCCGACGCAACTTCTCGAGCGCTAACGAATCCGCTCGACACGCGGGCTGCAATCAAACAGCGGTTGCGCCTGGCGAATCAATTGCTCGATACCGACGTTGAGCGGGCGCTGCAGTTTGCCGATCCCGCTCTCGGAACAACCACTATGGAAGGTCTCGACTTTCTTACGCTCCTCAGAGACAAGAATCCAGCCGCGGCAGATCAACGTTATGCCCGGTTGCTCGCGATTGCAGATGCGGACCTGAAATCTGACGCGAACACAATCTCACTGCTTTCCTCCTACTTATTCACGCCGCATCTCTTCGTGACCTTCGAGCCCGAAGGCGGGCAAAGTTCCTCGCGAACGAGCCAGCCCACGCCGCCGCCCGAGGTCACACCCGAATTGCGCAACGCTTTCTTTCGCTCGGCCGCGGGTGTTTTGCTGCGCCCGTCGCCCGCTAAGGAACAGGATCGCAGTTCGTCAGGCTTGCAGGGGAAATACCTGGTGATCCGCCGCTTGATGCCACTCTTCGAACAGTACGCGCCGAAAGAAATAGCCGAGCAGTTGCGCGGTGAAATGTCTGTGCTGGGCCAGGGCGTTGAGGGTGATGTGCGGGATTTGGAGGAGGACAATCCCATCCAGCGAGGAATTACTCCGGATCGCAAACCCGAAGATATTGAGAAGGCAATGCTTGATCGGATCGACCGCGCTAAGACCGCCGATGAACGTGATGCGCTTTACTTGCAACTCGCGGCCAGGACTGCACAAAGGGGCGACCTGCGCGCACGCGACTTCGCCGAGAAAATCGATGATAGCGAGCTGCGCAAAAAGGCCAAGCCCTACGTGGACATGTCGATCGGGCTGAGTGCGGCGAATAAGAAAGAAGTTGAGAAGGCGCTGACGATAGCCAGCAAAGGCGAGCTGACTCACATTCAAAAAGTTTGGCTGTTAACGGAAGCCGCCACGGCTATGCCGCCGACGGATCACGAAAAGGCTTTGGAAACGATCGCGGAGGCTCTGGTGGAAGCGCGGCGGATTGATGTTTCTGATCCCGACCGGCCACGGGCCTTAGTCGCAGTTGCCAATGCGCTGCTGGCGACGGATCGCCCCCGGGCGTGGGAGACGATGCTCGAAGTTGCCAAGGCCGCAAATTCCGCCACGGGCTTCAGCGGTGAAGACGGACGCATCATGCTCCGGCTGGAAACAAAAAACATGACCTCAATGCGCGTCAGCACGATCGACGAGTTTGACTTGCCGGGTGTATTCCGCAAGCTGTCGCAGGAGAACGCAACGCAGGCGATAGAAATTGCGCGCAGCTTCGAAGGTGAGGCGCCACGCGCCACTGCGCTTATCGCTGTCGGGCGCTCCTTGTTAAGCGACAAGAAGTAGGCGAAATACAGCGGGGGCGAGCCCACCTCCCCGACCTTGAGCTTGATAAACTTGAATGGCTGATGTTGGACTGGCAGGCTTTCAAGGCTGAAGCGATCGACTCAATGAGACAATCTCTAAGGTTGGAAGGTGGGCTTGCCCCCGCTCTTTGGATCCTGACAGTGGACGTAGTTGTTAGGAATAAATATTCATCGGTCTCGTCAGAAGCGCGATAGGATCGTCTACGTTCAAAGCCTCACGCACGTAGAACGGCTCACCGGCGGCAACGCCGATAAGCGATCCAAAATAGCGCATGCGAGTCTCGATCTGATCCAGAAAAGCCGGATCGCTAATGCGCGTCGCCGGTTCCTTCGACTCAGCACGGTAAAACTGCGAAGCATGCGCTTTGATTGCCGCCATCTTTTCTTCGACAAAGTCTGTCACATCAACTATGAACGACGGTACCACGTGGCGCGAGAACAACGAGTGCATGATCGCCGGCATTCGCACCGGCTGTTGTTTCCCTTCTTCATCGTAGCGCGCCATCGTCGCTAGCCGCGCGGCATCACGCACGATCCGGCATGTGTTTGCATGGTCAGGATGTGGATCGTCCCAGTGCGTGGTCAGCAGAACTTTGGGTTTGTGCGCGCGTATTACGCGAACTACTGCCGTGCGGGAATGTTCAGTCAACCAAATATGCCCATCAGGCTGACCCAGGTTTAGTCGCAAGTCCAGCTTCATGAGGCGAGCGGCTTCGACGGCTTCCTGAGCGCGCAATTCGGGCGTGCCCCGCGTCCCCATCTCACCGCGAGTCATGTCCAGCACGCCGGTGCGATACCCGAGCGACTTCAAACGCAGCAACGTGCCAGAGACGGAAAGCTCCGCGTCGTCCGGATGGGAAAAAATCGCGAGCGCGTCCAGTTCGAATTCTGATTCGTCCATTTGGTCTTGAGGTTTAACTGAGCCGGCGGGTTTGTCAAGTCTTGGAGCCGGTGACTTCGAATATTCAACGAGCACCGCTTATTGGCTTGATGTGATAAAGTACCGCGACCAGAAAGCTTGTCGATTTTTCGAGCGACGATTCGGGGGATAGTATGAGGTGTCCAAACTGTAGAAGACGGGCGGCGTGGGCCAGGACCCGATGCCCTGCATGTCAGACCAAATTAATTGCCTGGTACATTCTAGCGGCGATTATCATCGTCGTGGCGTGCTATGTCGCCTGGCTGCTGCTGGAGAAGGTTGGATAGAAGTTTCAAATCTCAGATCTGAAATCTGAAATTTGAGATTTCAGAAGTCACCTGACACCCCATTCCCAAATTCCGTAAAGAACCTTCTTATCAAGCGCGTGTCCGGCCTGTTTCAGAGATAATATGATTTGACCACGGTGATGCGATTCGTGTGAAATCAGATAACCCAGAAAAGCATTTGCGTGCGGCTTGAAACCTTTCACTTTGCCGCCGGTCCGCAAACTCTGATCCAGCAGAGACTTGATCGCTACACCGGAATCCGTTAGACCCTTGCCCAGGGCTTTCTTCTCAACGGCCTGCTCCTTCTCGATTTTTGTCAGACCCGCTAATAGTTCCGGCGCCGCGGATTTCAGCCACATCAGCCGCACATTGTGGAGGTGGGCAAACTGTTCGCCAACGGTTCGTCCTTTAGAAGCTGACAGACTCACCAGGTCCGCAGGGTCGACCGCGTCGAGCAGATAAAGGTTGATGCGATTGTGAATCTCCCAGGTTTGAAGAAACTGTTGACCGTCCATATAGTCGCTCCTATGTAACGCAAACTGTTAGTTTGCGATGCCAAGCTCGCAGAAGTCTTTTGTAGCAGGTGGCAAGACGCAAACTAACAGTTTGCGTTACGTGGAATAAAGGCGGTGAGTTTCGCCCCAGTTACTCACCGCCTTCTCGTGTGCGGTGGTGCCATTTATTTGGGAGACCTGAATCAGCGCACACGCACGACGATGTTATTAGTCGTCAGCGCATTCCCGGTTGCTCGCTGCAATTCTGCTATCGCCTTGTTGAGATCTGTTTGCGCTCGGAGTTCATTTCCGCGCGCGGTTGTTAACGCGGTTTGCCGCTCGAGCACGAGAAACACCGTTGATTGTCCGGCGTCGAGTTTTCGTTGTTCACTTTGATACTGCTGTTCGCTCGCCTGGCGCGCGATACCTGCGGAATGTAGACGGGCTTCCGCGCTGCGGACCACCTGCAAAGCGTTTCTGACGTCAACCTGAATCGTCTGCTCGAGTTGTTCGCGCTGGGTGGCGATGCGCTGGCCTTCGACGAGCGACCGTCCCAACTGCGCTTCCGCCGTCCGGTTCCGGAGCGGCAAATTGATCTGCACGCCAACGCGAAAATTATTGAAACGATTGCTTAACAGGTTTTGCAGCGACTGGTCGTAACCGCCGATTAGAAAGGGCGACAGGGCTTGCGGCGGCAACGGTGTCAATAGCGGCAGTCCGGCCTGCGTCAGAAGCTGGTCGACCCTGGCGCGAAGTTCCTGAGTCGATAGGCTGATGAAGGGATTGCCGGCATTGCTTTGCGAACCGGCCAAACCCACCAGACCATAACTGCCAACTAGGTCTACAGCCGGCTTAGTTTGTTCGCGAAAATACTTCTGATCGATCTGATTAATTTCGCGGAGCACGTTCGACTGCTGCAACTCCGGCCGGTTGTCCAGCGCGGCTTTCAAGGCCTCCGGCAAAGAAATATCAGGCGGAGCCAGATCAACGGAGTCGGTGGGAATGAGCGACAGGTTCCACAGGTCGGACTGGCGATTGATCGCGATCAAATTCTTCAAATTGTTTTCGCTGCGCGACACTTCTTCGAGTGAACTGAAGAGCGTTTGCTCGAAGCCCGCCACTTGTGCCTCAACCGCGACGACATCAATCGGAGCCAAAGCGCCTTCCGTAACCAGGCGCTTGTTGTGTTCAAGCTGCATCCGCGAATCGCGCACAGCATCTCGCTGCACTTGAAGATTTCTGAGCGCGAAGACGAGGTCCCAGTAGGCGCGCTGCACGCCGGTAATTGTCTCAATCGCTCGTTGACGAAACTGTGTATCCGTTAGCGACAAATTCTTTTTGGCAATCTCAATTTGCCGGCGGTTGTTATCAAAACGTAAACCGCGCAGCAGCGGCTGCGTGTAGCCGAAGGTGAGTGCGGTCGGATATTGCGGACTGAGCGCTGTGAATTGATTGTTGCTTGTCAGTCTAATTGACGAAAAATCCAGGCGGTAGCTGCCGCCAAGCTTTGGCGTCAGACCTTCAAGACGCGCGGTTCCGGTGTAATCGCTTTGCGTGGTAGCGCCATTCGCACCGCCGCTGAGAAAACTTGAAATCGGGCTCTTGATGCGTTCGTAATAAGTGGAGGAACTCAGGCGCGGATCGTAAAGGCCGTGTGCACCGGTCAGATCAAACTCGGCAATCTTGACGTTCTGCCGCGCTACCTCGATGTCTTTGTTGTTTTCGAGCGCCATCGCCAGCGCCTCACGCAGCGAAAGCGGTTTTTGGCGATCCATGTCCACGCCAACGCGCCCAAGCTCCGGCAAAGGCTTTTGGTCCGGGTGGAAATCCGGCGCGATCGCCGGCACCTGCAACTCCTGAGGCGGTGGCAAAGGGGCAGGGTTTGAAACTTGAGCAAGAACCGACGTAGAGCAACACAGGAATGCGATTGCCAACACCGCGGATCTGCCGCCGCACAGTGCGGAAAAACTCTGCCTTTCCGGGCGATTCTGTTTTTCTTCTGAGGCTGCGCCTCCGCTCTCTTGGCGAGGCGCAGCCTCACCAATCATTGGCGGCGACGGAAAGTCGAAGCCTTTCCGCACTGTGCGGCGGCAAAGCCGCGAATTAGAGATCGCAATAATATTCCTCATTACTACTTCCAAACTAAAATAACCAAAGTATTGACGTTGCGCTTTAGTGCTTCGAAACCAAACTCAACAGCGATGCGGTTGCGCTCGCGGCCTTGCGTCGCGCCCGGCCAAATACACCAGTCACGGATGAACCGATAAGTCCCCAAACTCTGCTCTTGCCCAGATCGTCGAAGAGTGAATAGAAAACAGGAACTGCCAACAACGTCAGAAGCAAACAGAGCGACTGCCCGCCAACTACCAGTACGCCGATTGAGCGATTCGTGCCCGAGCCCGGTCCGCTTGAAATTGTCAACGGCAACATTCCCGCGACCAGCGCGATCGTGGTCATTAGAATCGGTCGCAAGCGATCACGATTGGCGCGAATGATTGCCTCGAGTCGTTCCATGCCGCGCGCGCGCAACTGGTTCGTATGATCGATCTGGAGAATCGCGTTCTTCTTAACCACGCCGAAAAGCAACAACAATCCCAAGCCGGAGAAAATGTTTACGGTCTGTCCGGTAATCAGCAACGCGAGAATGCCGAACGGTATGGCAAGCGGCAGCGTCAACAGAATGGTGACCGGGTGAATGAACGATTCAAACTGGGCCGCCAAAACCATGTACATGAAAACAAATGACAACACGAAGGCGAGCATGAAGTAATAACCGGCCCGCCCAAGTTCTTTTGAGCGTCCCGCCAGTCCCGTCTTATAAGTGGAGTCGATGCCCACTTCCTTCGCAAACTCGTTCATCTTTTGAATTACTGCCGCTTGTGACCCGCCCGGCTTCACGTTGGCCAGCAACGTAACCTGGCGCTCCCGGTTCAACCGGTCGATAGCGGAAGGGCCTGTGCCTTCTTCGATCCGCACTAGATTGTCGAGACTCACCCAACCAATCTTCGACGAAGAAACAATCATCTGCTTTAGACCTTCGACGCTGGCGCGGGATTGTCCAATCGCTCGCACACGTACGTTGTATTGATCAGTGCCGGCATTAAAGGTGGAAACTTTTTGACCGGCGACGAGCGTGTTGAGGGCCTGTGCGATGTCAGCGACGCGGACGCCAAGGTCTGCGGCGCGCGCACGATCAATCACCACGCGCAATTCCGGTTTACCGGTGACGAGCGAAGAATCAGCGTCGACAACATCCGGAATGGTCTTCATCTTCGCGAGCAGCGCTTCGGAATATTTCGTCAGCTTTTCCAGGTCCGGACCGCCAATGACATACTGGACATCTGCGTTGCGGAAGCCGCCACCGGATATTGCCGCTACCTGCTGCACGCTGGTTCTTAGTTGGCCCGGGAACTCTTTCAAATACTTCGCCAGAATTTCAGAACGGGCGCGCAACATCAGATCACTCTGCGAGACGCTGCGCTCTTGCAGCGGTTGTAGCTTGACGTAGATCGAGGCGACGTTAACCTGCTCCTGCTGGCCGCCGCCGATGGTCGTGAGCGTGTCGGCGACGCCGGGGAGTTTTCTAAGGTCGGCTGCGATGCGCTCAGCCAACGTGGACGTTGCGCTCAAGGTGGAACCTTCCGGCGCACGCACGTTGACTTCAAACTGCGACTGGTCGTCAACCGGCAGGAAGTTTTTCCCGACGAACATGAACAACGGCACGATGCTGATGATTACGATGGCGCAGGCGGTAATGATCACCCAGCGATGGGCCATAGACCAGGACAGCATGCGCGTGTAGCCACGATCAATAGGAGCGTAAAACCGCGACTGCTTCGAGCCGTGGTCGGCGGGTTCGGTGTGACGTTCAAATTTTCCTTCTTCAGTGTCGTTACTGCGCTTTATGAGCCGGGCTGCGAGCATCGGCGTCAGCGTGAACGAGACCAGCAGCGAAACCGCGATGGCAAACGCAGAAGTCAAACCAAACGACGACATGAAGCGGCCAACAATGCCGCCCATGAATCCGACCGGCAGGAAGACCGCCAGTAGTGACAACGTGGTAGCCGTCACCGCCAGGCCTATTTCCTTCGTGCCTTCGATGGCCGCCTGGAATGGATGAATTCCCTTCTCTTCAATGAACCGGAAAATATTTTCGAGCACCACGATCGCGTCGTCGATCACAATTCCGACCATCAACGTCAACGACAGCATGGTGATCTGATTCAACGTGAAACCCATTGCCGCCATTAAGCCAAACGTTGCAATCAACGACGTCGGAATAGCCAGCGCCGCAATCAAAGTGGAACGGAAGCTCCAGAGGAAGATGAACACTACGATGGCGGCGAGTATGCTGCCTTCGATCAGGTGTTTTTGGATCGACTCGATTGAAGCCTTGATGAAGATCGATTGGTCACCCACCACCTCAGTTTTGAAACCCGGCGGCAAGGTCCTCTGAATCTCTGCCAGGCGCTCCTTGACGGCGTCAGCCACTGCGACTGTGTTTTGTCCCGACTGTTTGGAGACGACTAACGTAACGGCCGGCTGGCCGTTCAAACGTGCTTCTGTTCTCGCCTCTTCCGCTCCATCTTCCGCATAACCAACATCGCTGAGCTTGACGGAATATGAGCCGCGGCTGCCAACGACGAGGTTATTAAAGTCGGACGGTTGCACGATGCGACCCATCGTCCTGACAGTCAGTTCGCGCGTGCCTTCGTCCACGCGTCCGCCGGGGACTTCCAGGTTCTGCGCGCGCACCGCGTCGGCCACTTGCGCGACCGTCACGTTGAAGGCGCGCATCTTGTCGGGATCAACCCAGACCTGAATCTCACGCGTGCGGCCGCCAATGATGGTCACCTGGCCTACGCCATTGATCGATTCGATTTGCTGTTTGATTTTCTTGTCCGCGACGTCGGTAACTTCGCGCGGAGAACGAGGCGCTGAAACGGCAATGCGCACCACCGGCGCAGCATCGGTATCCAACTTCTGAACGATGGGCTGCTCGGCTGTAACCGGCAGATCGTTAGCGATCAGATCGACCTTGTTGCGAACTTCCTGCGCCGCAACGTCAGGACTCTTTTCCAGCAGAAAAGTAATGAAGACCTGCGACACACCTTCGACGGAAGTGGAGCGTAGTTCGTCGATGCCGCTGACCGTGTTTACCGCGCCTTCAACCTTGTCAGTGATCTCAGTTTCAATTTCCTGCGGCGAGGCGCCCGGATTTACGACCGTAACTGTGATCGTCGGCAGATCGATCTTTGGAAAGAGATCCACGCCCAGCGATTTGTAGGAGAAGAGCCCGACGACCGTCAGACTCAGGATCAGCATCGTCGCAAACACCGGACGCCGGACACAAATTTCAGCTAGCTTTTGCATCGATCAACTCTAAGTCCAATGTCCAAAGTTTAAAGTCCAATGTCCGCGGTCGCTTCTCGACTTTGGACATTCGACTTTGGACTATTGTTTCACTGCCATCCCGTCGCTTAACTGCTCGACATTGCTCGTGGCCACGGCTTCGTTTTCCGCGACCCCACTCTTGATCTCAACCAGGTCACCTTCAGTTTGTCCCAACTGCACCTGACGCTCCTGCGCCTTGCCGTCCTTGATTACAAACACGCGGCTGACCCCTGAATCGGTACGCACTGCCCGCGCTGGAACCAGCGTCGCCGGCGCCGCGCGCGACTCCAGGATTCGCACGGTGGCAAATTGTCCTGGCTTCAATACCCCACTGCTGTTTTCAATTTCCGCTTCTACCGTTAAGGTTCGCGAAGTGGTGGTAACGTTTGGCGAGATGCGCGCAATGCGGCCGCTGAAGTTTCGGTCCGGCCACGCGCTCGTGGTTACTGACACGGACTGCCCCACGCTTACCGTTGGGATTGCCTGTTCCGGAATATCGATGCGCACTCGCAGCGGATTGATTTTGACGATTGTCGCAACTTTAGTGGTCGTGGAAACATACTCGCCGAGGTCCGCCGGTCGGTCAGCGACGTAACCATCGATCGGAGAGTAAACGTTTGCGTAAGACTGGTTGCGGACCGCCTGATTAAGCTGGCTCTCGGCGCTGGCTACATTCGCGCGCGCAGTCATCACCGCAGCATAGTTTTGACGCGCCAGCGACAGCGCCGACTCATACTGCTCTTTCAACTGATCGCGCTGCGCTTTCTGCTGGTCGTAGGCGGATCGGGAAACGTCTCCCGACTCGATGAGCTTTTCCGCACGACGCAGATTCTTTTCAGCGAGTTCCAGCGCTACTCGCGCATTCCCCACTTCCGGAAGTTTATTTATGTCAAAAGCCTGGCCCGGACGTATGCCCACTTTCTCTTCCGCCTGACGCAATGAAGCTTTGGCCTGTTCAACCTGGGCCTGCGTCTGCTGCACGCGGAGTTTCGCGTCCACATCGTCGAGCCGGACGATCGTCTGGCCACGCTTCACGTAGCTTCCCAGATCCACTGCCACCACAACGACCTTGCCGGCCATTGATGGAGAAACATCCGTCTGCTCGTCACCCGTTAGGCTGCCAGTGGCCTCAAAAAACCGCGGCAAGTCGCGCACGATTGCAGTCGCAGTAGTTACCTCAACTGCCGCCGGTTGTGCGGACGAGTTCGTATCACTTCTGACATTTGCTTTAGAACCGCCGCAGGAGGTTGCCAGCAGCAAAAGGCCGGAGAGCACGACCGCCAATGAAAACAGTTGTACGACCCGAACGGATAATCTGGGAGAAGACATTTGACTAGCTCTTTCTCGAAAGATCGGTTCTCGAAACTTTACGTGCGATCCTCTTTTTTGGTTCCGACTCAGCGTTAACGCTGATGCCATGCAGGAGAATGTCGGTAAAGTGTTTTGCGGCGTCCTGATTGGAAATCTTTAGCAGGCGACGATTGGGATCCCAAAGATTGTTATTCAGTGAGTGGTGAATGATCATGCCGATGAACGAGCGGACGATGATCGCAGGATCGATCTTTACCATTGCCCCATCGCGCTGCCGTTCAGCGATATAGCCGCCCAATAGTTCGTAAACACGCCGGACGAATTTCTCAAAAAACATTTCCGCTAGTTCATGACCTTCCAGAGCCGAATGAAGTAGCAGTCTTTGGAACTCGGGATCGCCTTCGTGGTGGTCGAGCGCGCCAAGTGCCAACTGCTCAAAAACGCCCCGGTCATCTTTCTGGTTCAGCGCGTCTGCAACCATCTGCTCCGGATTCATCGAGTCACCCGAGCAAGCCTTATGATCGAGAATTGCCGAATAAAGTTCTTCCTTGGTAGCGAAATGCCGGAACACCATCGCTTCAGAAACGCCGGCCGCTTGGGCGATCTCGCGGGTAGTGGTGCCGCCAAAGCCCCGCTGCGAAAAGAGGCTGACGGCGACGCGAAGTATCTGTAATTTTCGGTCCTCCGCGGTCATGCGCGCGCCGCCGGCTGCAGCGGCCGGGAGCGGCAACGAAGCCTCGGAAGTCGATATTTGCTTGCTCAAATGGAAATCATTCCTTCTGCCCGTGCTAAAGTAAGTACTTACTTACCACTAGACAGCCAAGCTTGTCAAGGGCAAAGTCGACCGAGCAGGAGTGCGGTCAATGTTACGGGACAGGGAGCCGCGTAGCGGCGAAATGTTTAAAGAACCAATCGCGAATCTAAATCCTAAGCTCCGCTAGGAGCGCAATGTCCGGGCGAGTGTCTCACATAAAATGAGTGGGATTTTTCAAGGTTCTATAGACATCGCGTCCCTCTGGGACTTCCGAACACCGCGTGGATGCGATTGGCGGGTTCAACCTCGGATTCGCTTTGTATCGTTCCCGACCTAAGTTGACTACAAACTTGTATCCTTTCACAACAAGTCGGGTTTCAAGTCGCGCTCTACCCACTATCGGTTCGCTGCTCACCCTTAGGTGCTTAAGTCTTGAACTTGCAGGGATAATTTCGCGGGAGATGCAGTCGAGTGTGCCCGCATGACTTATCGGCACATTGTTTGCTCGTACGCCTGGGAACGTGTAAGTCGAACTAATCCGAAAATTGTCCGCACTAACTATAAGGAGAACAAAAGCATGTCGCAGAATACAACTTCAACAAATTTCCCGGGAACGTCACAGCCTGAGGGACAAACCGGAACGGCTACGGGCACTGCAACCGCTCTCGCACAGGAATATGGTGGCAAAATTTCAGACGCTGCCAGCCAGGCGAAGGATTTCGTGAGCGACAAGATGTCAGTCGTCGGAGACAAGATCAAAGACCTGCAAAATGTCGACTTGGGAGAAATTGCTGAAAACGCCAAAGACTACGCGCGCAATAACCCGGGCCAGGCGATCTTGATTTCCGCCGCCGCCGGTTTGCTGGTGGGCTTGATTCTTCGTGGCCGGCGTTAGGCTGGCCGCGCGTGCCTGGTATATCGGCGCGCTTAACAGAAAGGAGATACACGTATGGCGGCCTCAGCTGTAAGTGCCAAGACGTCCACGGCTACATCCGTGGTCACAGAAAAGTCCGACGAAAGCCTTCCCTCCCTTTTTAGCCGTTTGGGAGATGACGTGGTGCAACTCTTCGACACCAAGGTCAGTTTGCTCAAGGTTGAAATCAAGGAAGAGGCAAGTGAGTATGCGCGCAGCGGCATCATGATTGGAGTGGGCGGGATCATCGCGGCGATCGGGTTTGCGCTGCTGAACGTCGCCCTCGCCTTCGGTATTTCCACTCTCCTGGCCAGCGCCGACTTGAGCCAGCCGGCGAAATACGCGATTGGATTCCTGTCCGCAGGAGTGCTCTACCTGGTCATTGGCGCAATCATCGTTTCCGTGATGAAGAACCGTTTGGCCAAACAAAGTCTCGTTCCGGACAGGACCGTCGCAGAGCTCAGAAAGGATAAGCTATGGCTGAAGAACGAACTCTAGGACTCGCACGAGCGCGCGAAACATCAAACGAAACGGGGAGCGAAGAAGCATCCAAGGAGCAGCTCCAGCGTCGCATGGAAGAAGCGCGCGATTCGATTACAAATACCGTGACTGAGATCAAGGAAAGCGTGGCCCAGCAGGTTGAAAGCGTGAAAGACGCACTTGATTGGCGCGAGCACTTCAAGAAACAACCGGTAGCGTGGTCCTTAGGCGCGGCGGGCGTCGGCTTCTTTGTCGGTTATGGAGTTGCTGCGGCGATTAAAGGAGACGAGCGCGATGAAATTCACTACGCGCCCTCCCCCGCCTATTCGCTGACAACTGGCGAAGCAACTTACGCGGAAGCGACGAAGCCAACCGGCAAGGACAACGGGCCTGGACTGCTCGACCGATTCCGCGAAACATCCGCTTACGAACGACTCAGCCAGGAAGCAGGAGCACTCGGGGATCGACTGGTCGAGGAACTTTCAACCACCGCCCAGCAGGTGGTGTTGCCGGCGCTGCTTCGGAAGATTAAGGGCTGGATCGGGCTCGACCTTTCCACGAAAACTCCGTCGCTGGGAAACAAGCAGGCAGTCCGCAACAGTTCCTAAGAACCTGCTCTCAGTCGCTCCAGCAACTCATAGAAACTTGTCCGGTAAAATTAGAAAAGGCGAGTCCCGATGGCTCGCCTTCCTTTTGTCTTCCTCGACCCTCGCCAACAAAGATCGCGTTGACTTAAATGCGTCGGAAAACTAGACTGCGGCTGCTCGCTTTGCTGACCCACACCAGACTCAAAGGACATAAGAAATGATGCTGAGAAACAGTCCGCCACAAACTACGCGTTCAAAACTTAGTCAATATCTCTTGCTGACCTTGATTCTCGCTTTTCCTCTTTCGGCTGTCTCGCAAACAACCGCGGGTGATACGGCCGAGATAAAGCGTGCCATGCAGCTTTACGATCAAAATAAGTTTGTCGAAGTCATACCCATTTTGGAGAAGCTGGTTGCCGTCCACCCCTCAGCCACCGTACTGCTCGAGCGGCTGGGGTGGGCAACGTTTGTCGTTTCCAGTTCAACCAAGGATCCTCAGGCCCGCAAGGAGGGCCGGGCTCGGGCGCTTGGATTTCTCAACAAGGCCAGGGACCTGGGAGACAATAGCAACCTATTGCAGACTGGACTGGAAGCTCTTTCGCAACCAGACACCATTGACTCTCCGCTGTCATCTATTCGCGACGCTGACGCCGCCTTGCGTGAAGGCGAAGCGGCTCATGCACGTGGCGATCTCGACAATGCCATCAAGGGCTACCAACGCGCACTGGAACTCGATCCAAAAATGTATTTGGCCGCACTCTTCACCGGCGACATGTATTTCAAGAAAGGTTATCAGGCGACCGACTCAGCTGAGAAGAAGCGCCTGATGGCTACCGCCGGTGAGTGGTTCGCTCGCGCGATCTCTATTGATGAAAACGTCGAAACAGCGTATCGCTACTGGGGTGATTCGTTGGATGCCGAGGGGAAATCCGATGAAGCCCGTGACAAGTTTGTCGATGCAATCATCGCCGAGCCATACGAGCGCAGATCTTATGTTGGCCTAACCCAATGGGCCGATCGCCACCAGATCTCATTAACTCATCCGAAGATCAACATTCCAGCCAATGTAACTTCAAAGAAGGCGGGAGGAGTCACAATTACTGTCGATGAACAGGCGCTCAAGACGGCTGATAACGACGGCTCAGCAGCCTGGATGATGTACGGATTCAGACGGGTGATGTGGATGGATAAGGACGGCAGCCGCAGCAAGAAGTTTGCGCAGATGTTTCCGAATGAGTCAGCCTATCGGCACAGTCTCCCCGAAGAGGTGGAAGCGTTGCGAGGAGTGGTGGAATCTGTTCTGGTGCAAAAGAAGGAAAAGCCGGAGATTAACCTGACGGCCTCGCTCGTGAACTTGATGAAATTGAACGATGCAGGTTTGCTTGAGGCTTATGTGCTCTTCGTGATGCCTGACGAGGGTATCAGCCGCGACTACGTTACGTATCGGAAATCCAATCGCGATAAACTCAAACAGTATTGGTTAAAGTTCGTCGTTGGCGCAGCAATAAAGCCTCCGGTTGATTCGGATCCACGAAGCAAGGGTCTATAGTCAGATCGACCTCGCCCCTGTTCGAGTTGGTTCGCCTTATCTTCCAGCTAACGGTTTGCGCGGCAGTTTCTCATCCCGCATCGCGGCGTTGTAAACAAACGCCGTCATGATCGTGGCCGCCTGTTTCAGGTCGTCTGCCTGAATGCGATCAAACACGTCCTGGTTTGAATGGTGCGTGCGCGAATCGTATTCGATCTCATCCTGGATGAATTGGAATCCCGGTAAGCCAATGGCGTCGAACGAAAGGTGGTCAGTGCCGCCGGTGTTCGAAATGGAGAGCGTCGTCGCACCGACGTCGCGGAACGGCATCAGCCATTGGCGAAACAACGGCCGCACCGATTCGTTGCCTTGCAGATACACGCCACGGATCTTTCCCGTTCCGTTATCGAGATTGAAGTAGGAACTGAATTTTTCGTATTCGGGCTTGGTGACCAGCACACCGGGAGACGGGCTGGGCGCCGGCGACGGGCTGGGCGTTGATGGCGCACCCGCGACGGCTGTGGGAGTTTCCGTCTTGCCGAAGTGTGCAGCCACGTAAGCTCTTGATCCCAGTAACCCTTGCTCTTCACCGGTCCAGAGCGCGATGCGAATGGTGCGTCGGGGTTTCAGATTCAAAGCCTGGAGAATTCGCACTGCTTCCATCGCCACCGCGACGCCTGCACCGTTGTCTGTTGCGCCGGTGCCTGCATGCCAGGAGTCCATGTGTCCTCCCAACATCACAATTTCATCCTTTAGATCACTGCCGGGAATTTCGGCGACTGTGTTGTAGCCCATCGGATCGGCGTCTTGCCATTCGACCGCGAGGTCCACAGTCATTTTCACTTTTTCGCCGGCTTCGATCATGCGCGCGATACGGTTGTAGTGTTCAACTGCCAAAACAATCTGCGGTGGTATCGCACCGGCGGTCTTCTCGTAAGACTGGATCAAACGCGGCGCGTTTGGACCAAACGAAGCTTCGGTTAGCGGCTGCGGCACTGTCGCCGATTGCACGAAGATTGTGCCGCCATCACCCGCGCGGCTGGCGTCGACCAACAGAGCAGCGCCTTCATTCTGAAAAAATTCATACTTCCTGGCGTTGAAGAGTTGCGCGGCTCTTTGCTCCGGCGTGAAGCGCCGGCCACCGCCCGAAGTTGGCATGGGCGCATCGGCCAAACTCAGCAAGTCTTTTTCATCGCGCCGCGTGCCCATTGGTTCGAAGTGCGCTTTTACTTCGCGCATTTTGCCGGTCAACACAATCGCGCCTTTGAGTCTGCCCTTGAAGTGCTGTAGGTTTGCCTCATCCTTTGCGTCGACGTAAACCACTTCAGCCGTCAGCAGTCCCGCTGTCGCCGGCGACCACGCCTTCGGATAGGCAATGAGTGGAATGTTCAGTGGTTCCGAAACCTGCGCTGAGAATCGTTTTAGCGTCCAGCCGCGGCCGAAAGGTCCCCACGCTTCAAGGTGTGCATTCTGTAATCCCCACTTAGTAAGTTGATCGCGCGTCCACTCGTTCGACCTTTTCATCCCCGGCGAGGCAGTCAAACGCGGACCGATAACGTCGCTGAGATAACTCAAGGTCTGCATAACCTGCGACCGGTTCAGGCCCTCATCTTTTATGCGCTCGATCGGATCATTGGGATCCTTCGCCGGCGCAGCAGGTGTTGACACGGTTGCGGGGCTTGGCGATGGCGCGGGTTGCTGAGCAAAAGTTGTGCTCGGCGAGACAAGGAAAATGAAAAGCAGCACGACGGTCGCATTGCGTCTGAACATTCTTTCGCTCCTCGGTTTTGTAGGACGGACATTCCTGTCTGTCCATTCTTTATTAACATTCACTTGAAGTTGGGAATTGGCGAGCGGATTTTAACTCAAAACGCGAAACTTGTTAAATCGGGCAGACAAGAATGTCTGTCCCACTGATTACTTCTTTGTCCTGGCTTTCGCAACCGCACCCTCGTTGGAGCTATATCCACAATCCTCATTGGCGCAGTGACGAAACGTGCCATGCTTCTTCGTAGTCTTCTCGAGCAAGAACGGCGCGTTACATTTGGGGCACGCTTCCGCAACCGGCTTGTCCCAGTAAACGCGATCGCAGTCGGGATACGTGCCGCAGCCATAAAATACTTTGCCGCGCTTCGACTTCTTGACTACCAATTCACCTTTGCATCCGGGCCGGGCGCAGTGAACGCCAGTCGACTCCTGCTTGATGTACTTGCACTTCGGATAGTTTGAGCAGGAGATAAACTCTCCGTAGCGCCCGAAGCGCCTCACCAGCTGCGCGTCGTCAACCGGACACTTCTCATCCAAAGGTACGGGCGCCGGCGCGGCCACGCCGCTCTTCGCAATCTTGCGAATGTTGCGGCATTCGGGATAACCCGTGCAGCCAAGGAACGGGCCAAAGCGGCCGCGCTTCAACTGCATTGGCTTGTCGCACAGTTCGCAGACTTCCGGCTCCGCTGCCGCTTCGCCGCTCGCGCCTTCGGTTCCATTAGCCCCGCCATTAGAGCTCGCCTTCGGCTCCGCATCGCGCGTCGCTTCACATTTCAAACACTTCAGATACTTACCGAAGCGGCCCCACTTCAACACCATTCCCTTCGTCTCGCATTTGAGACAAACCTCTTCAGTGGGTTTTTCCTTGTCCTTTATGTCTTTCGTGTATTTCGTGAACTTCTTCAAGTCGCTGGAAAACTTGTCGTAAAACTCATGCAGCGCATCAGTCCACTTGAGCTTGCCTTCCTCAACGTTGTCCAGCTCTTCTTCCATCCGCGCCGTGTAGGTCTCATTAAACAGGTCGGCAAAACCGCCCTCAATCAGCAGGTCGTTAACAGTTTTACCCAGGTCCGTTGGATGGAAACGTCCCTCGAGTTTCTCAACATACTCGCGAGCCAGAATCGTCGTCATGATCGCTGCATAAGTCGACGGCCGGCCGATGCCTTTTTCTTCCAGCGCCTTCACGAGCGTCGCTTCAGTAAAGCGTGGCGGTGGATCAGTAAAGTGTTGTTCCGGCGTGATCTGGTTTAGCGCAAGTGTCTCGCCCTGTTCCACGAGGGGTAGCGTGCGTTCTGCTTCCTCGTCTTCTTCGGTCTTCTCGTCGCGACCCTCCTGATAAATCTTCAGGAAGCCGTCAAACTTTTGCACCGAACCAGATGCACGGAAGATGAAACGACCAGCGCCAATATCGATCGTGGTTTGATCGAAAAGAGCCGGCGTCATTTGCGAAGCCACCGAACGCTGCCAGATCAAGCGGTAAAGGCGCAGCTCGTCATTGCTTAAATAACTGGAGAGCGAATCCGGCGTATGCGCGACATCGGTGGGACGAATCGCCTCGTGCGCATCCTGCGCGTCCTTTTTTGAGCGATAGTGAATCGCTTTCTCCGGCAGGTATGCAGCACCAAATTGTTTGCCGATAAAATCCCGCACCTCTTGTAACGCCGCATCGGAAACGCGTGTCGAGTCGGTTCGCATGTAGGTAATCAACCCAACTGAACCTTCCGCGCCAATGTCGATGCCTTCGTAAAGCTTCTGCGCAACCATCATCGTCCGCTTCACAGCCCAACCGAGTTTGCGCGCAGCCTCCTGCTGCAGTTTTGAAGTGATGAACGGCGGAACGGGATTGCGTTTACGTTCCTTCTTCGTTACTTCATTGACTACGAACGTCTGCTGGTTTGCTTCAGCGACAATATCAGTGGCCTTGGTTTCGTCATTCAGCAGTATCTCGCTGGCCTTTGTATCCTGATCAAAACCGCTGGTCTTAACTGTTTGTTCGCCTACTTTGAACAGCCGCGCGTCAAAGGCTGGTGGCAATTTAGCGGCGAGATTGGCGGAGATAGTCCAATACTCGGTCTTGATGAACTTCTCGATTTCCCTTTCGCGCTCAACCACCATTCGCAGCGCAACCGACTGTACGCGCCCGGCGCTTAGTTTTCCTCCAACCGTCCGGCAAAGCAGCGGTGAAACTTTGTAACCAACCAAACGATCGAGCACGCGGCGCGCCTGTTGAGAATCGACGAGGTTTTGATCAATCTGTTTCGGGTGTTCAAAAGCCTCGTTGACCGCGCGCTTGGTAATCTCATTGAACATCACGCGGAACGTAGCTTTGGCCGGTCGCTTCGGCACGATTTCTTCTGCCAGGTGCTGGCAAATCGCTTCGCCTTCTCGATCCGGGTCAGCCGCGAAATAGATGTTGTCAGCGATCTTGGCAGCGGCCTTTAGCTCCGATACGATCTTCTTGTTGTTTCGCTTTCTGGAATCGGGAATCACTTCGTAGGTAGGTTTGAAATCGTCGTCGACGTCAACTCCCAAACCCTTGGAAGGGAGATCCTTGATGTGGCCTATCGAGGCCTTAACCAGATAGTCCTTGCCCAAATATTTATTTATCGTCTTCGCCTTCGCCGGCGATTCAACTATTACTAAATTTTTTGCCATTACAATTCACTATCTACACAACAACTGTGTCTGCGGCCTTGTCTCGTTCGCTGCGGGCCAGAATTCCAAAATACAGAAAATACCCGCGTAAGTCGGATGGGTGTTTGAACTCTGGAGTCTCGTTGTAAAGTTCATCCCATATTACTTCCCTCAACCGCGTCAGCTCTTTCAGCCGATGATTTCGCCACCTTGGGTCTGCAATCGTCAGGTCGATCAGCTCTAGCAATCGGGCGAAGGCGTGTTTGAAACGGACCTCATCACCACGCTTTTTCCATTGCAACGCCCGCTCATACTCGCTACCCGCATTGCCCAACTGAGTGGCAAGAGACAACGTAAACCAGCGCCCTGCTGCTAAATCTGGATGATATGTTGTCATCGCTTTCCTATTGCACTAGTTTCCGAACGATTTGCATTATGCGTTCCTTCAACGCCGCGTCTTCCACACCGCGTGACGGATTATTCTGTCTGGGTCGTATGTTAATCATGGAATCAAACTGGACCATTCCGGGCAACACGCGGTCGGTATACAAATTAATCCCCCACAAATTCTCCTGGCGTGAATTTCGTTCGAGCAGAAAAGCTTCTTCGTCTGCTTGCAGCTCAGCACCCACAGCCATGATCTCCTTCTCGACGTCGACAACAGCTTTGACCATGTCCCCATATAATTCTTCGCCAGCTTCGCGGAGTTGTTGAGGCGAGATCCTCTCACTTATCAAGATTATTCCCATCGCCCATTCACATCTTCCGCACGAAACATTTTCCCGGCAGCGCCCGCACCAGGTCGCGCATCTCCAGCGTCAGCAGCGCGGCGGTCAAATCCGAGATCGTGAGCCTACTCTGATTCACCAGCACATCAATGTGCGCCGGATTGTCAGCCGAAAGCAACTTGAAAACCGATTGCTCAAAGCCGGTCAGGCCCTGCGGCACCAGCGAAAGCTGATCCGCCAGCGACTTCTCCTTCTTCTTATCACCGCCCTTATCGCCGATATCACCGAGGGGCGGCGGTAACAATCTAGCCGCTATCTGCGGTGGCAATTCGGCTGCGACGTCCTGCCATTGCTGCACCAACTTGGCGCCCGCGCCTTTGATTAGATAGTTAGTGCCGAACGAGTTTCGCGAAGTAATGTTGCCAGGTACCGCAAAAACCTCGCGGTTCTGCTCGATCGCCAATCTCGCCGTTATCAATGAACCTGAATTTTCCGCCGCCTCGACGACGATGACCCCTAAACTCAAACCGCTAATGATGCGGTTGCGGTAGGGAAAGTTTTCCGAAACGGGCGGAGTAGCTAAAGGAAACTGCGAAACAATTGCGCCGTTTGCTTGCAGCACCTCCGCCGCAAGCTTTTTATGATCGCGGGGGTAAACCTGGTCAAGGCCAGTGCCGATGACTGCCACCGTGCGACCACCGCCTTCAATAGCGCCACGATGTGCTGCCGCGTCAATCCCGCGCGCAAAACCCGAAACGATCGTCACGCCTCGTTGCGCCAGATCGCGTGCCAGCATAGAAGCGGCGTTCTGCCCGTAGGTGGAACACCTGCGCGAGCCAACGATAGCGACGCAGGGCCGTTCCAGACATTCAGCCCAGGCGCCCTTCACGTAAAGCGCAATGGGCGGATCGTATATCTCTCTTAACAGCGACGGGTAAACACCATCATCCAGAATCAGGATATCGCCGCCGAGTTTTCTAACCGCTTCAATCTCCGCTCCAGCCCTGTCGTGCTGGTCGCGAGCGATGATGCTGTCGACCGCTTCCGGCAACAACCGCACCTTTTCCAGCTCCGCTCGAGTTGCACGATAGACAGCTTCAGCAGACCCGAACCGCTCAAGAAGTTTGGCAGCAGCGCGAGGGCCGATGCCGGGCGTCATGTTGAGTGCAACCCAATCACGCATAAAAACTAAGGATGAAGGCGGTAGGATGAAGGATGAAAATCGCTAGAGCCTAGTTGACTCGCTGTCCGCCGCGTGATTTTCACTCCTCTTCATCCTTCCGCCTTCATCCTTCCGCCTTCCCACAGTTGGCGGAGGCGTGTAGGAATCGAACCTACCCGAGCCTGTTCTCACAGTCTCACTAACGGTTTTGAAGACCGCGCCGTTCACCAGAACAGATTCGCCTCCTCGTCGGTGCGAAACCCTACGCGCCAAACTGCGAGCCTGTCAAGCAAGGCCCGAGAGACCCCCTTGCAGAGACGATGCCAGAAATCATGAAGCTTTATCGTCTGCAAACTTGACTGAAATCCGGCGCTGCCGCTATTCTAGCAATCCCGAACGAACGTTCGAACGACGCCTTCGCAGCAGGGAAAATCCCTGCATTTCGTTAAGAAATGCGTCGTAGACGACATGTCGACAGCAAAGAGGAGCGCATGATCAATTTTCAAACGTCACCTGACCAATACAAACACTGGAAACTGAAGGTTGATGGCCGGGTGGCAAAGCTCACCATGGACGTTTCAGAAGACGTGACGCTCGCCGAAGGCTACAAGCTTAAACTCAACTCTTACGATCTCGGCGTGGACATCGAACTCGCGGATGCGATTCAACGGCTGCGTTTCGAACATCCCCAGGTCAAGGCCGTCGTTATCACCAGTCTGAAACCGCGAATCTTTTGCGCCGGCGCCAACATATACATGCTCGGCACGTCGTCACACGCCTTCAAAGTGAACTTCTGCAAGTTTACCAACGAGACCCGCTGCGCCATCGAAGACGACTCGCATCATTCCGGTCGACGCTATCTCGCCGCGCTTAACGGCACAGCTTCCGGCGGCGGCTACGAACTCGCGATCGCGTGCGACGAAATCTATCTCGTTGACGATGGCAACTCAGCCATTTCCCTTCCTGAGGTTCCGCTGCTCGGCGTGTTGCCCGGTACCGGTGGTCTGACTCGCCTGGTCGATAAAAGAAAAGTTCGCCGCGATCGCGCGGACGTATTTTCAACGCTGGCTGAGGGACTGAAAGGAAAACGCGCGAAGGAGTGGGGACTAATCGACGACTATTTCGCGACAAGCAGATTCCAGGAGTCGATCGACGCGCGTGTCGGCGAGATCGTTGCTTCAATTCCCCTCCCAGCGGGAGGGGAAAACGCTGGCATCAAGCTCAAGCCGCTGCAAATTGAAGTGAAACCATCGGGCCTTGAATACAAGTACGTCACCCTCATTTTAAACCGCGAGCAGCGCTACGCCGATCTAACGGTGCAGGGACCTCGCCCGGAAGCTGATGTGCCCGTCACGCCTGAGGAAATTCAGAAACTTGGCGACTCCTACTGGCCGCTTCAGGCTTATCGCGAATTGGATGATGCTCTACTTCAGTTGCGAGTAAACGAACCCGAGATTGGATTGGTCTGTATCCGCACTGAGGGCAGCGCCGCCAACGTGCTGGCTGTTGACAAGGCACTCACGACGAATAAAGACCACTGGCTGGTTCGCGAGATTCTTCTTTACATGGCGCGCGTACTCCGCCGACTCGACCTAACTGCGAAAAGCTTTTTCGCGATCGTCGAACCCGGCAGTTGCTTCGCGGGCAACCTGCTGGAGTTGCTGTTGGCTTCAGATCGCAGTTACATGCTCAACAACAACGATGAGAGGGTTGAGATCACCGTCGACGAATTGAACGCTGGGGCGCTGCCAATGAGCAACGGACTCACGCGGTTGCAGTCGCGCTTTCTGGCAACGCCGGAAAAGGTTGATGAAGTTCTTGCTCACGGCGGCGCCTTCGATACCGAAGCGGCCGACGAAGCTGGGCTGATCACGTTCGCCCCAGACGATCTCGACTGGAAAGACGAAATTCGGGTGGCAATAGAGGAAAGGACATCGTTGTCGCCTGATGCGCTCACGGGCATGGAAGCGTCATTGCGTTTCGCCGGACCGGAAACAATGGACACGAAGATCTACGGCCGTCTGACCGCGTGGCAGAACTGGATCTTCCAACGACCAAACGCGGTCGGTCCGGAAGGCGCACTAACGAACTACGGTAAACCAACGCAAGCGCATTTTGATTTCAAGAGGACTTAGGAGCGCAGGCATCTTGCCGGCCCCCGTTCCGGTTCGCGAAAACTGCAGGCAAGATGCCTGCGCTCCGAAAGAAGCAATGATGAACTTATACGAACGAATTCCTAACAACGTTAACTTGTCTGAAGACAAGAAACTCCAGCGCGCGCTGGAGAAGTGGCTGCCAAACTATCTCGACTGGTGGCAGGAGATGGGCCCTGATGGCTTCCAGCAGAAGGACGTTTACCTGCGCACCGCCATCAGTGTCGAGCCCGACGGTTGGGCCAACTTTGATTTCGTTAAGATGCCTGATTATCGTTGGGGCATCTTTCTCAAACCCGCCGAGCCTGATGCGAAAATTGGTTTCGGCGACAACTACGGCCAACCCGCCTACCAGGAAGTGCCCGGCGAATTTCGGAATTCCTTGCGCCGCATCATCGTCACCCAGGGCGACACCGAGCCGGCTTCAGTTGAACAACAGCGCGAACTCGGCAAGACCTGCCCGTCGCTTTACGATCTGCGAAACCTGTTTCAGGTAAATGTAGAAGAGGGCCGTCACCTCTGGGCGATGGTCTACCTGTTACAGCGATACTTTGGTCGTGACGGTCGCGACGAAGCCGATGCGCTGCTCGAACGGCGCAGCGGCAATCCCGACAAGCCACGCATTCTCGAAGCCTTCAATCAACCGTGCGACGACTGGCTCAACTTTTTCTGCTTCACGATGTTTACGGATCGCGACGGCAAGTATCAGCTCTCGGCGCTCGCCGAATCCGGCTTCGAACCGCTGGCGCGCACCTGTCAGTTCATGCTCACCGAAGAGGCACACCACATGTTCGTCGGCGACACGGGTCTGAATCGCGTCGTCAAACGCACTGCGCAGTTGATGAAGCAGGGAGACGTGCGCGAACTGGGCGGCATTCCGCTGGATATCATTCAGAAGCACATCAACTTCTGGTTTAGTTATTCGCTTGATCTCTTCGGCGGTGAAATCAGTTCAAACTCCGCTGACTTCTTCGCAGCTGGTTTGAAAGGGCGTTACAAAGAACAGGAACAGTACACGGATCACATCGTCGCGGAGCAAAACTTTACGATGAAGGTTGTCGAAGACGGGCAAGTCAGGGAGCGCGAGGTTGCTATGCGTAACGCGCTCAATGAAGTGTTGCGTACCGAGTATATTAAGGACTGCGAGAAGGGACTGGCGCGCTGGAACAAGACGCTCGCCGATGAAGGCGTGAGCGAACGGCTCTTTTTACCGAGCCCAAGATTTCATCGTCACCTCGGCGAATATGCCGGCCATCATTTCGATATCGAGGGGAACCTGATCAGTGCGGAAGAGTTTGAGCGGCGCAAGGCTGATTGGTTGCCGACGATGGCCGATCGCGAGTATGTGCGCAGCCTGATGCATCCAGTTGTTGAGCCGGGAAAGATTGCCAACTGGATTGCGCCGCCGGCAACGGGAATTAAGGGCAAGCCGTTTGAATTTGAATACGTGCGCTTATGAATTTCGGATTGCGAATTTCGGATTGCGAATTTCGTCGCATGCCGAACGAGGCGGTTAATTGTGAAAGAAATTATTCAAAGCACATCAGGAGCAGTTCTTAAATCCGAAATCCGAAATTCGCAATCCGACATTTCTAAGTACGATCAAAAACTGGAGTTTATTCTCCGGAACGCCGCGCGCATTTTTGCCGAGAAGAATTATCACTCAACGACCATGCGCGACATCTCGCGCACGACCGGCGTCAGTCTTGCCGGCCTCTATCACTACTGCAAATCGAAAGAGGAACTTCTCTTTCTGATTCAGGATAATTGCTTTGGCCGCGTGCTCGAACGGTTGGAGGAGCGCCTGCGCGGAGTAGACGATCCCTTAACCAAGCTGCGCATCTTCATCGAGAACCACCTTTCGTTTTTTGCTGCGAACATGGCCGAGATGAAGGTGCTGTCGCACGAGGCCGAGTCGCTGGTAGGCGAACTGCACACGCACGTCTCTTCCAAGAAAGACAAGTACACCAAGCTCGCGCGACGAATTCTCAAAGAGATTCAGCAGGGACAGAACGCCGGGACTCAAGTCGATCTAACTGTCGCGACTTATGCGCTCTTCGGGATGATGAACTGGATTTACAATTGGTATGACCCGCGCGGCAAACTGAAGGTTTCGGAGTTGGTTGACAACGTGACCCGCTTATTCCTGCATGGATTTGTTGCTGGAACACCGACTGAGGAACTAGACTTCGCTCCGGCAACCGGCATTGGACCGCCGAGTGTCTGGCGCGGTTCGAACTGATTAGTCAGAACCACCTGCGTTAGCGGGTGGCCTTGAGTGTTATCCACCGAGAGCATTGCAGTGATTTCTGGCCGCCCGCTCACGCAGGCGGTTCTGACAAGAAGGCTGAAGCACAAGTTATGGGAACCACATCAACAGCGGATCTGATTCAGTATTCCGCTCGGAATGGCATCGCCGCTCTGACGCTCAACGATCCGCCGGCGAATACCTACACGCACGAGATGATGCAGGCGCTCGACGGCAGTATCCTCAAGGCGCGCATGGATGAAAGCGTCCAGGTGATTCTGATCACGGGCAATGGTGAAAAGTTTTTCTGCGCCGGCGCTAACATACAGATGCTCGCTAACGTGACTCCAACTTTCAAATATTATTTCTGCCTGCACGCCAATGAAACGTTATCGCGTTTGGAACAAACGCCAAAGCTGGTGATCGCGGCGATCAATGGTCACTGCGTCGGCGGCGGACTCGAGGTGGCGATGGCCGCAGACATTCGCATCGCGCGTCGAAATGCCGGCAAGATGGGGCTTCCGGAAGTTTCGCTTGGAGTATTGCCGGGGACGGGCGGCACGCAGCGCCTGACACGCATCGTCGGCAAGTCGAAGGCGATTGAACTGATGGCTACGGGAGAATTGTTCCCGTTCGAGCGCGGGCTCGAGTTGGGATTAGTGAACCAAATTTTTGACGCCGAAACAGGTAACGAATTCATGCGGCAAGTAGTAGACTACGCCGCGCAATTCACAACACCAAACAAGGCTGCGGGCGCGGTCGGCAGAATCAAGCGCAGCGTACAAACCGGCGCGGAGATTCCTTTTGAATCAGCCCTCGCCTTGGAGCGTGAACTGCAACAGCAACTGTTTCAAGCGGAAGACGCGAAAGAAGGACTGGACGCGTACGTCAACAAGCGCAAACCGAACTTTACAGGGAAGTAAGTTTCGAGTTTCAAGTTTCAAGTTAGAACAGCCCTGAAGTGTTAACTTGAAACTTGGAACTTGGAACTTGGAACTTGAAACTTGAAACTTGAAACTTGAAACTGCTTATGCCCTACGATCAAATCGACATCACCGAAGACTCCGGCATCACGACGATTACGCTTAACCGTCCGGAGAAGTTGAATTCGCTCGCGGGACACATGCGACGGGACCTGGCGGAAGCTCTCGAAACTGCCGGCGCCGAACGCAGTGTTCATGTGGTTGTGATCACCGGTGCCGGGCGAGCTTTTTGCGCCGGCGGCGACGTTGCCGCGATGTCGGAGCTAATCGAACGCCAGGACACGGAAGAGTTTGCGCGTTTGCTTGGTGCGGCTCGCCGCGTAGTGACAGCGATTAGACAGATGGCGAAGCCAGTGATTGCGTCTGTCAACGGCCCCGCCTTCGGCGCCGGCTGCAACCTCGCGCTCGCCTGCGACCTGCGCATCGCATCGACGACGGCGACTTTCAGTCAATCGTTTGCGAAGGCGGGCCTGCATCCGGATTGGGGTGGCACGTATTTTCTGCCGCGCCTGGTTACGCCAAACAAGGCGTGCGAAATGTTTTTTCTTGGCGAAATAATGGACGCGGCCGAGGCATTGCGCCTGGGTGTAGTAAACAAAGTCTATGAGCCGGACGAACTGGCCGCGGAAACTCGTAAGCTCGCGGAGCGCTTGCGCGATTCACCTGCGGTCGCACTGGCCGCGGCGAAGCAGGCTGTCTACATGAGTCAGTCTGCGGAGCTTGAAGAGATGCTGCGTTTTGAAACCGAAGCGCAGATGCGGTGCTTCGCATCGCTTGACGGCGCCGAGGGCTGCAGAGCATTTCTGGAAAAGCGCGAACCAAGATTTACCGGACGTTAAAATGCGTCAAGTGATTTGCTGGGACGCGGGCGTCCCGCCCGCAATGAGCGCGAAGCGCGAAAATGTTTGGAGAGGGCGTCTTCCGAAAAACCAGCGCGCCTGCGGCGCGTTGCGGGCGGGACGCCCGCGGTCCCAGCAAATCACTTGA
>JBDUAQ010000117.1:0-10312 GCA_040004575.1 bacterium | reverse complement strand
AACTCAAAGCTCGAAACTCCGAACTCGAAACTTGAAACTTGAAAACTTAGTCGCCATGTTAGAATGCGGCACACACTTTCACAAAGCAGAACCGTAGCAGGAGGCAGGAATGGCAGAGGTAACAATTCGTCCGACAAAGAATGGCCCGCTAATCATTGAAGGCCCCGTCAAACTTTTCGACACCGATGGCAACGAGATTACGGTTAACAAGCCGCGCCTGGCATTGTGTCGTTGCGGAGCATCATCGAACAAGCCGTTCTGTGACGGCACGCATAGCGTGATTGGGTTTCAGGCCGCGGAAAAAGTTAATCCGGCCAGCGCCGAATAGGCGGCGAGGGGTAAAGAGTTTATCGTCGCACCAATCAGTATTTGATTCCGACGCAATGAAGCATGCGCGGATTCTGTAGTGTAAAAAATGCGACGCGGTTCAGGCACGAGTCCACGTGAATCCCTGGGTTAATTTCTGCCTAAGTGCGTTACCACTCACAATAAATAAACAACAATCCTTGTTGGCTAATTCATGGACGGTTCATGGACCGTCGTGTATAGTCCCGAGCAGGTCCAATTCAGTGCACCCTCCCAGGTGTTATTTTGGGACAGCGACATTCCCCTTTCTCGGCAAAGTCTCTCAATTGCCCCGATCCGGGCCAGTGCCTCCTGGTTTTTGTAACCCAGCCACAAGAATCTCTCTCCCGTCCGGAAGTGTTGGTTGTTTTGATCGCATTAGGATCAACTCAACAACCGTTTGCGACCTTTTGGCAGCTTGAGCAATCGGGCTGGTGAGAGGGCGTCAGCCTCGAATCGTTGGGAAATTTGAAAGAGCCATCTCTGTTGCGCTTAAAGCGCGACAAGAAGCTCGCTTCAATGAGGGCCAGGGGAGGATCAACTATGCCTCGGGAATACGAAGCGGGCGCCGTGAGAGGTCGCCGGGCCTCCGGAGCCGGGCAGCAAACGTTCGCTGAGCAAAAGACCGCAGACAAGCTCAGATATTTATCGCATTACGATCCGTTAACCACGCTGCCGAATCGCGCGTTCTTTAGAAACAACCTGCGTAGTGCTCTAAAGACTGCGGCAAGAAACAATCACACAGTGGCAGTCCTCTTTCTCGCGCTCGATCCTTACGCCAGGATCAATGAGACCCTTGGTCCGGCAATGGGTGATCGTCTGGTTCGCTGCGTAGCCAAGCGGGTAAAAGATCTCCTGTTGGCAAGCGATGCGGTCGGCTATTGGGGGAGTGACAGGTTTGTTTTGTTGTTGGAACGTCCCGGTGATGAAGCGCAGGTCGAAGAGATCGTACGGGGTATCAAGAAGAGAATTGAACGTAGCTTCTTTTCCTTCAAGCAGGAGTTTTTTCTCACTTCGAGTATCGGAATCGCCCAGTATCCCTTGCACGGAACATCTGTGGAGACGCTCCTGAAAAATGCCGGCGCCGCCTTGTTTGAAGCACAGGAATGCGGAGGGAATTGTTACCGGTCCTACAGCGCCGACCTGAATGCCAGGTCGCTCAAGCGCTTCGCGCTGGAGAACAGGCTCAGCCGAGGATTACAAAGACGACAGTTTACGCTCCATTATCAACCGCAAGTAAATACCGGCTCATGGAAGATTACCGGCGCGGAGGCTTTGATTCGCTGGGATCATCCGGAACTGGGTGCGATTCCACCAGCCGACTTCATTCCTTTCGCCGAAAAAAGCGGCCTGATTATTCCCATCGGCGAATGGGTTCTGGGAGCAGCCTGCCTTCAGTTAAAGAAGTGGCACGCTAATGGTTTTCCGTGGTTGACCCTCGCCATCAACGTGTCAGCTCGTCAACTGCAGGAACCCGCATCTGTCGACGTCATAGTTGAACTGCTCAAAGAGACCGGACTCGATCCTGGATACCTGGAACTGGAACTGACTGAAAGTTCGCTCATGACGAATGTCGAAACGGTGATTAAGTCGCTGGGCAAACTAAGAGACATTGGAGTTAAGCTGGCGATTGATGATTTTGGCACTGGCTTTTCTTCACTGGAATACTTGCGAAGGCTGCCGCTGGATATTTTGAAAATAGATCAATCGTTTATCCATGACACTGCAAATCACAAGGGAGCCGCACTGGTAACGTCAATCGTGGCCCTGGCGCATTGGTTGAAACTGCGGGTCGTCGCCGAAGGCGTGGAAACCGCGGACCAGGTGGCGTTTCTGCAACGGCTTGGTTGCGATGTGATGCAAGGTTATCTATTCAGCAAACCGCTGCCGAACAAACAATTCAAAAGGTTACTATCCGGGCCCGACCACCAGTTCAACGAAAGCAATGACTTTGCCCAGGCGCTGGCCGCCTCGTAACTAGATCGCAATCGATTTCCCAGTCCATCGTTTTTATAAAGGGGAAGGAACATGTCGCACAAATCTCTAAGAATTCTTTTCGTACACGACGCGATCGAAAGCCGGCGGGAATTTCGCGAGCTTATATCTAAGACCGATTTCGCTCAGGTTGAATTGGACTACGTGACGACGGATCTCGCCTTTCAAGCTTTTCATCGAAGCCACTACGGTGTGTGTGTGATTGATTCACCAGCGAAAGGAATCTGGACCCTCCAGGATTTACGCCGAGCTGACTTTGCCACACCGATTATTGTGCTCACCTGTAACTCAGCCTACGAAGTAATAAAGGCGATGCACCATGGCGCAGCCGACTGTTTGGTCAAGGAGACATTAACCGCTGAAGCGCTCGAAGAGTCGATCTGCGTTGTAATGGAAGAGGTTCGTTATAAAGAATACAAAGCGGAATTAGCCAGACGGTATTTGGGACTGGCAGAAAACTCCGGCGAAGTCATCTACACACATGACCTGAAGGGATACCCGACCTTTCTTAGCAAAGCCGGCGAACAGTTGATTGGCTATACGGTCGAAGAGTTCCGTAACGCAAATTTCTACAAAGTGCTAACGCCCGATTGTTTCGAGTTTGTTTGGGGCAGTGTTCTGCATATGTTGGCTCATCGGAAGCCCTCCAGTTATGAGGCTGTCATTGTGAATAAGGACGGACAGAGAATTCCGGTTGGCGTTACCATGCACCTGGTTTATAGCCGGGGAAAACCAGTCGAAGTACAGGGCATCGTTCGCGACCTCAGGTCGCAAATTCCGGTCATGGCGCAAGGCTCGAGGCGAACGGTAAGCGAGCAGGTTGCGAGGGTCGTTTATACTCTGTGAAATGATTTCGGCTTACGCTTGAATTTCTTTTGAGACGCCACGAACCACGCCGCGACTACCGTCACCACTATCGCGGGCCATTTGGCTAGCGTCAATCCAACTCATGTTGGCGAGGTACTAGTCGCGCCCTACTGAGTTGTGTCAGCCAGGTTGGATTTGTATTTAGTATTCGTCTGGCGATCATTCATCTCGATGTAGATATAACTAGGTGGAATCACGCTCTCTTCCAGAGCAAACCAGATCTTGCCAAGGTCCGCAGCCTTGCCGAACGCACAAAATCCGTAGAGCCGTTTTCCGCGCTGATCAAAGATGTCCACCCAGGTGCGAGACGACTTGGTGTTCGCGCCGCAGGGCGGAAGGGCAGGTGCGGACGCGAAAAGCGCGTCCGGGTAAGATGCTTTGTTGTCCACGTCGTAGTTGTAGCGGATGTAATTCTTGCCGCTTTGTGTAAAGGGTTCCGTTCCCATCAGGTAGAGTACTGGGTTGGGCAGTACTGGCGGATTAGCGTGAGATGTCTTGCTGCTGACTATCATGATCATCATCACAACTGCCAGAAGCATTGCGGACGGTCTTGATATTCTCATAGGGGCCCTTTCGTTTGATTAAGGTGGTCGTATTTTGGAGTTCCAATTTGGATTAGCTTGAAAAGAATGCCACTAATCGCCGGTTGTTATCAAGGATTCTTTTAATCTGAAACTAAGTTGGGGAAAGTTTGAATTTCTCTTTCACCTTTGGGACGGATAAGGAAAGTCTATAACGAAGCGAAGCCGGTGGAGAACCTCGATCTGCTTCTCGTCGTTGCTAGTCAGGATCGAGATACCCTGGTAACTCGTCAGCCGCTGCAGCAGGTAGTTGATTTCAATATTTGCGTACCGGTCATGGCTGTCTTTGACTTCGCTCCGCTTTCCAAACAAGGGGTCGGCTTCGTCAAAGAACAGGATCGCCTGGGTCCGCTCGGCGGCACTTAAGAGCAGTCGCAGGTTCTTCTCTGTCTCGCCAATGTATTTACTGACGACTTTACTAAGGTCGACACGATAAAGATCTCGTTGTAAATCCTTCGCTACTCCCGCAGCCGTCGCGACCTTTTTTGTGCCGTCGGCGCCGGTGAAAAGTACGATGGTTCCATCGCCACGAGAACCGCGTTCCTGGCGAGCGCGTTCGAGGATGTTTTCGAGCATTGCCTTCTGCGAGTCGGTTAACACGAGGGCCTCCAGCCCGGCTCGTGGTTCAATCTTTTGTGCCAGGTCGACCAGTGGATCCCCAGACTCGGTTTCCGCCCCCAATCCCAGCCAGCGAGCCAGTCGTTTTAGAAACTGCGTTAGAGTCTGCATAGTTGTACCAGCTGAAATTCAGTTGGTGAGAGTTCGTTCGATGCGGCGATCAGGAACCAGCCACATGATCGCCACGAACACATACAACGCAAACGCAAGCCACCACTTCATAAACGCGAGCGGAATCGCCACCAGGTAGATGGCGGTTGAGATCTGGCCTTTGAAATCCCGTCCCACTGCCGTGGCGATAGTTGACGTGCTACCGTGCAGAGAGATGAGCGACCGAGTCAGAATGTAATAAGCGATTGACGCTGCCAACAAAACCACGCCATAGATCGCAACGGGCACGCGCGCAAAATGGTTTTCCCCCATCCAGGCAGTGACGAACGGTACCAGTGAAAGCCAGAACAGCAAGTGGAGATTTGCCCAAAGGATGCGGCCGTCCACGTGGTCAACCGCATGCAACAGGTGATGATGATTGTTCCAGTAGATCCCTAAGAATATGAAACTGAGTATGTAGCTCAGGAAGACGGGCACTAAGGGTTGCAAAGCGGCCAGGTTCGCTTCGTGCGGCACTCGCAACTCCAGCACCATGATGGTGATGATGATCGCAATCACGCCATCACTGAATGCTTCCATGCGATTCGTAGTCACCTTTGATGTTCCTGGTAATCATCCGCAGCCCGGCGAGCCGCGCCCGATTCGGCGTACAACGCAGAGCCTTCCCTAGATTTTCCGAGGAGCCACGACTTGAGAATGCCCGGATTGTCCTTGTCAATCGCAAAATATTCCTCGATGAGTTTTGTGTACAACTCGCTCCGGTCGATGCTTTTTAGTCGCTGACCGAAAGGCATCTGGCCTCCGGTAACGTAAGATCGGAGCAGGATTTTATCCATCGGCCAATTGAGCGCGCCCAGTCGTTCCGAATTGTGACAGGACGAACAGACCATTGCCCTCGCGGCGGGTCTGCCATCAAAGAGTGGGCCGAAACGTCGCTGGCGATCTTCGGGGCTCGCTGAACTGAGTCCGGGTCCGAGCTTTCGCTCATCAAGGTAACCGCCAAACCGCGGTGAACCATAAGTTCGGAAACGCTCGTTGACAGCAACTAAAGCCGGCTGTTCTTCCACACTCACGGTCCCGCTCACCGGGAAGATTGGGAGAATGCCGCTCTTGTGACACATTGCGCAGTTGTCATCGCCTTCGCCCAACTCCCAACGTCCAGAGATGGTTATCGAACCATTACGCCGATAGCTACGATAAGAATCTTTGAAGTAGGCGTCGAAGGTGCCGTTTGCGCCGGGCACGGCTGACACTACCGACACATTGCGTACGTGCGTACGTGCTCCTGGATCGGGGACTCCGAACTGCACCCACTTGTCGGGCGTTCCTCTTTCCGTGTTGCCGGGAACGACGATCAGCAGCCGGCCATGGCTCGCGTCGTTGTCAGGGGTGCCGAGATGTCGAGATTTATAACTAAAAAAGATGAGTTGATCGTTGGCCGCTCGGGTGGCGTTGAGTTGCCGGAGAAAAGCCTTGGCGCGATCCAATGTCTCGAAGCGGCTGACATTGCGTACGAAGGTAGGGTCCAGCAGAAACTCGGGAATCTCAACAAACTGTCGCGTCTCCGCGAAGTATTGTTTATCGGGAACAAGAAAACCGAGCTCGTGATCCGGCTGGCGGTCGAGCGAAGCAGCTTCGACGTATTCGACAAACGTTCGATAGCGGGTCAGGAAGCTTTGATCCGCGGAGAGATTGCACTGGCGGATCGTGGCTGTGATTCCGTCGAGCACTTTTTCATAACCGGAGAGTCCTTCATCACTCTCATACGCGCGGCGCGCAGACAGCACAAGCGCGTCAACCTTAGTAGCCACCCAGGTGTCAGGTCGCGCTTTCAATTGCTCGCAGCGAGCAGCATGCACGGCGTTGGCTACCAGCAGGACGATGCATACGCTAACGATCTGCCGCAGTCGCCGAGTTTTGTTCCTTTTGTGATTCACTATTGAGGGAAGCAAGGGATTGCCCTGATCCAATCGATCAGCGTCCTGTGAAGAGCGTGTTTTCGTCAACAAAGCAAAGCCCATTACCCCATGGATCCGCGACATAGAACGAGCGCTCGCCCCAGGGTCGCACAACGATCTCGCCCGCGTTCGCGCCGTGAACATCTTCGGACGAAAGACATCCCAGCTCAGTTGCGCGTGCATAAACCTTCTCGAGATCGTTTACCGCGAAATAGATCTTGTCGGGAATCGGTTTTGCCGCCTCACCACCGGCTGTGACATCTACCAGCGCCAGAATTACCGGCCCGCAATCGATGTAGTGACGCGAGGCCCGCGGAATTCGTCTTCCCGGATCGTCAAGCAGCTTTGCATAAAACTCTGATGCCTTATCCAGATCGTCAACCTGCAAAATTAGGCGGAACAGCGCCGGTGCGTTGGCCATCGTTCGTCTCCTTCAGGAGCTACTAAAGCGAGACTTGATTATAGCGCAGTCTTGCGTAGCTTCCTTCCAGAAAAGTTGCCAGCGGGATTACGTAAAGCAAACTGTTAGTTTGCGGTTTGGTTGGGGTTATCGACTGACAAGGTTGAGGGGCTTATTAACCGTCCGCAAACTAACAAAACTACAGTTGAGTCTTTGGCCGGTCGCTACCGCTCCCGGTTCTGATTCGGAACACATGGTTCAGCTCAACTTTAATCCGCCGTTATTTGTCCTCAGACTCAAAAGTTGCTAATGGTTATTCAAGAAAACGCGGTCAATTCGATCGACCAGGCCGAACTCGCAGATGGAAGACTTAGGCAGTTCACCAAAGACCCTGATTCTGCTTCCTGAAGGAACTAAATTGCCATCGTTATCATAGATTCGCAGGTCTTCCGTTCGACTAGGTGGGCCGTCCATGCGGTTGTTTCTGCCGTTAATCCAACCCGCGATGGGAATCTCAATCGAGATATTCGCGCCCGTCAAATCCCGCTCGGCATACACCTTGAAGGCGCACCAAACGATACCACTCCGCCTCTTGCGCGACGCCTTTTCGCAGACCATTGTGTCGGGCGCAAGGTTAACCCTCAACCGCTACGGTCTTCCATTTCTCGTAAGCGCACACCTTGTCAAGGGGTACCAGTTCCGCGGTGACGTTGCTCCTTCCACCGCAGCTCGCGAGAAAGATGAGCGCGACCAAAAAGACTAATATCCGTTGCATCGCCATGTCTTCCTTCAGGCTTTCATGATCCAAAGCAATGACGGTATTCGCCCGCGCCCAGAACGACTTGAGCATCTCGGCATTACTCAGGATCGTTTGGGTTATTGAAAAGCGCAGTCAGCTTGATGCTGCCATGCCCGAACTGCGGAAAGTTAAATGCGCCGCGATTACCGGGATCTAGGGTGGAAGCTGTGTCGTCCGGGGGAAAGATTACGAGCGAGTTAAGAAGCCCGATCACGCGTTCCTGCTGTTCGGATGACATTGCTGCAAATGCATCGCGAGCTCCCTGGGCTTCACCTCCGTGCCGCAGAATTACTTCCAGCAAATTAATGCTTCGTCCGTCATGGCCGTATGGCCCGGTGGAGCCCACGCCCCAGAGCGGGGTTGTTAGAAACTCCGTCCGCGTCGTGCCGTCGAAGTTTCTTTCGTAGAAGTTAGGACCTACATCGTGGCGCTTAAGATCGGTGAAGATATTCCTGACAAGGAACGAGGTCATCCTGGGTTGCTTCAGTGTGGCGAAACCGCTGTGGTCGTCGACGACATTGAAGAGTGGAATCGCCGTCGCGAAAAGGTGATTGAAAATTCCATGCGGCTGATCAAACACCGTCTCGACATCGGCAACACGGCGATCTCGATTGATCTGCAAGTTGGGCATGTGACACTGAGCGCAGCCTGCTTGATTGAATAATCTGAGTCCGTGCTCGGTCTTAGGACTCTGCTGATAGAGGGCCGGCTTGAAGTAGTTAAGCAGATAGAATTCCATGAAGTCGACGAGGCTGGTAGGAATTTCATTCGTAACGCCGTCGTGATCCGGATCGTCTGCCTCGCTATCGGTAGGTGGCGCCTCAATCTGATCGCTTGTGCCATCCAGGACCATGCCGGAACGTGTTGTAATGCGCGCGCCGTTGTGTGCCTGCATCAATTCGGCGTCAACTGACTGCAGTCCCATTTCGTCGTTGAATGCGCCTACAAGAAATTCGCGGATTGAGATCTTCCCACCATGCGCGAAGAAGGGGCGCACACGTAAATCCGAGTTGACGCCGTCCACTTGCGAAGTATCGATTTGGCCATCTTGCCGCACGATTATTGAACCGTAATTGATCCCTTTACTCTCAAGTGACCGAGTCACGGCCTGATGAGTGTGTTGCCATTCGTTCACCGCTTGCGAACGGATGGAGCGTAGCTCCGTCGTGATCTCGTCAGCGAGCATCTCCTTTAGACCAAGGCCGAACAGGTGTGGCGCATCGCGACTATCCGGCCGTGTCACCACGTCTCCGCCAGACCCTGCGGCCCCCCGCGGGCGTCCATGACAGCCCGCACAACTATCGCTGACGCCCGCGCCGAGCGCGAGATTAGTGTTGATATCGCCGATGCCGTCATTGGCTAGCGGACCCTGACCCTGGCTGCGCAGAAACTTGCGCTGGAATAGTTGCCGCCCGCGGCGAATGGCGCGAAACGGATCGCGGGCGATGATGAACGATGACGAGTCGGGCGTCGACGAGTCGCCTACGCCCGCACCGATCTCCTGCGTAAGTGATTTGGCAATGCCAAAGTTCGCAACGTTAGGGTTCTGTGTACGGTCAGTTAGCTGGGCCAACGCAGTGGTCCGCTGCCAGACGGCTACTGCACCCAGACTGAGGAGGACGAACAGCGCTGTTGTTTTCAATCTTGCGTATTTCATAAGGACTCTCCTTTCGAACCACGTATCGGACGAGGATCCTTTACTCCCGGTGAGACCTATCGATCTCGCAGCGGGATCGTGTAAAGAACATTCATTAATCGGTCATGAGAGCAGTGTGCGTCGGGGCGGTCATCGGCCAAATCGCTGCCGGTATTCGCCGGAGACGAGGAACGACTTGACCATCTCCTCCGGACCCTTCTTGCGCCTCTACTGGTTAAGGCGGGAACTGCGAGTGAAAGCCCCAAGGCCGACAGAAAAATTTTTCGCCGCTGGCACGAAGCGTCTGGAGGGCGCGGCCTACGTTGTGTTAGCTTTGCGGCGTACCCACCCGACGGAGCTTTTTATGCGGACGCACTCGCCGAAAGAAATCACCCGACTGCTTGTCGCTTGGGGGGACGGCGATGAGGCCGCCCTCGAGCAGCTGACGCCGCTCGTTCATGAGGAGTTGCACCGCCTTGCGCACCACTACATGGGCGGCGAACGCGCCGGCCATACCCTGCAGACCACCGCTCTAGTGAACGAGGCTTACGTCCGGCTGATCGACTGGAAGAACGTGCGTTGGCAGAGCCGCGCCCACTTTTTTGGAGTATCGGCGCAGTTAATGCGTCGCATCCTGGTTGACTTCGCGCGCGCGCGCGGCTACCAGAAGCGCGGCGGTGGGGCGCTGCTAGTCTCTCTCGATGAAGCGGCCTTTGTGTCGGACGACAAAGGAGCTGACCTGGTCGCACTCGATGAGGCGCTCGGCTCGCTTGCCAAACTCAACGACCGTCAGAGCAAGGTTGTGGAGCTGCGTTTCTTTGGAGGCTTGACTGTCGATGAAACGGCCGAGGTTTTGAAGGTGTCGTCCGGGACAGTGGAACGCGACTGGAGTCTCGCCCGCGCCTGGCTACACCGCGAACTGTCGAAATCAGTAATCAACAATAGTGATGAGTGATGAGTGATGAGTGATGAGTGATGAGTATGGTGGAAAACAATTGTCTT
>JBDUAQ010000116.1:0-10321 GCA_040004575.1 bacterium | reverse complement strand
GGGCCTCCCACAGCCCCCACCCTAAGGCCACGTGTCCTCACCCCACGCGACCACTTCGCTCACCGGGGAGGTGAACGCAGGCGGATTATGCAACAGACGGATTAAACTTTCAACGCCTCTGCGAATCAAAAAGGCGATAAAAGTTAGTTATGCAGGCTAGAGTAATTTTTTTTAGAAGCTGACCGCAGCAGCGCGACGATAGCTCAGTAACTCAGGACTGTTTCGCGCCAAAGGCAGAGGTTATGCCGCTGCCGATCGCGGCTGAATCATTGCTGCGGCGATTGTCGTTGCTGAGTTTTTCAGACGCACTGAGGTCGGCCATCGCTACTACCACCAACAGCGCAGTGACGCCGACCGTGGCCAGGATATAAAGTACCGCCGTCATCTCCTTGTAGATCAGGATGATGGTCACAATGGCAAGCAGCGCCGTCCAAAGAACCGTGATCATCTTTCTTCGGCGCTTATCGGCTGCCGCGTTTCTGCGTTTCATTTCTAAACTCCTAAACCATCAAGTCGATTGTAACGAACTGTTAAGTGACGTCGCTAATAGAGAACTCTGTTCGCGATTGTAGTGCCACCAGAGCTGAAAATACTCCCTAAGCTTCCTGAGGCCGCACCGATGAGTGTCTGCCCGATTCTACTGGGCGAAAAGATTCCTGCTTCAGGAACCTCTACAACGTCAAACGGCTGCAGAAAAAAGTCGGGCTTTTGATTCTTCTTAATGGCGGCGTAGTCAACGCGAATCATTTCCTGATCAGTCGCGCCAGGCTTCTGCCGGTAGATGCGCACGTCGCTTATCTTTGCTTCTTTTCGCACGCCACCCACCATAGCTAAGGCTCTGCTGAGCGTGAGCTGATCGCGCAGGAAAATTCCTTGCGGAGCAACCACGCTTCCCGTGATGTAAACAGGTTCCGCCTCGGTTACGATTACATAATCGCCAGGCCGGATTACGGGATTTGCCTGTAGCTTTCCCGCTCTCAAGTCGGCAATTTTAACAATTTCAAAAGGGACCTTCGTGTCGTCAATCGGCGCCGCCATAGCTTCCTCGCCGGGTTGCGGGCACATCAGGGGTTCAGTGTGCAGAATTTGAATGGTGCCTGAGGCCCGATCCGTAAACCCGCCGGAAACCACTACCAGTTCATTGAGTCTAACCTTGCGCTGCATCTGCACGCGCGTAGGTTGTCTAACGGCTCCGTAAACAGTCGCCGGTTGACGACTCTTTCTCTCGGCGATGCGCACACTCACTTGCGGTTTATTAAGGTATTTTTCGTAGGCTTTGGTAATGTCCTTTTGAACCTGTTTTTCGGTCCGGCATTTTGCGGGAATCGGAGCTTCCAGGAAGGGCAAGGAACTAATGTTCCCATCGCTGTCGACTTCGACGATCGCGTTGAGATCAGACTGTCCAAAAACCCTGACGTCCAGCGTGTCGCCCGGGCCGAGCAAGTAGTTGCGAATTCCCTGACCGTCTATCCCCGATTCGCCTGCACCGGAACGCGTGTTTGCTGAGGATTGAGGTACGTCCTGACTGGAAGAGCTTTGTTGCTCCTGGGTTCGCACCAAAGCGGGAAAAGCCCAACTAACGAGAATCGCGATTAATACTAAACTTCTCTTCATCACACACCTCGCAAACCTGCCAAACTTGCCTATCGACCTCTCAAAGATGTAGCGGCGGAGGGGATCGATGCCCTCGCGCCGAGAATTACGCTTTGGTTGCGCCCGAGCCGCGCATATTCGGTGGTTGCTCCTTAACTTCCGAACCACTTCGATTAGGGGTTTTTCTGCTGGATCGACCGACGGTCCCGGGGACTGCGAAGCCGGTAAAAAGCAAGTTGCAATGATTGCATAAAAGGTAATGGATGCCAACCAGCCGAAAGAGCAATGGCGTGGGCTTGTAGCCTTTCCTTATGCGCGAACTACGACACTTCGGACACCTCTGCGAAATCATCCTGACACCCCTTCCCGATCATTCCTTCCTTCGTCTTTGGCAGCTTCGGCTTTCGCGCGCTTCTGAGACCGCAAACGACCCGACAATAATTCTATCTCGCGCCCAATTCGCTCTGTGTTGGCGACTCGTTCCTCTTCTTTCATGGCCCCTCGGCTCAGGTAGAAAAGCGCATCTTTGTAACGATCGATGGCGCGCCGGTAATGGCCTTTGAAAGCTGAACGTTCCGCCAACTCGACCCAGTGCGCCACCTTAACCGAGGAGATAAACTCGCGAATGGCCGCGCTCGATTCCAGTAGCTCAGTCTCTTGCGGATAATACTGCAGCGCGGATTCCAGGCAATGCAACGCGCGATTCGCAGCCTCAATCCGCTCAGATGTTCGCGCGCGTTGTTGCGCTTCATAGGTCAGCGAGCGTGAAGAATCCCTGGCCCAGGTTAACAGGTGGTGCTTCTGAAGCCCTCGTGCGCGTTCTTGCCCGGCTCTGATTGAGTTTCTCTTCTCGGCAGATAAAGTACTTGACCTCAGGGCGTCGTCTGCGCTCGCGAGGTAGTCCTGACAAAGGTGAAATACATCGAAGTGCGCTTCAGGGTTAGATCCTGCCTCGGCTTCTTCGGATTGTTTCTGAATGTTTCGCCAGGCTGCCGACAGCAATGAGCTGGAAGGAGACTTGGCCGCAGTCCCTTTATGTTCGCCACTCGTGCGCGCGGAGGGCTCGCTGCCCTGGTCCAACAGATAACGCGTCCATGCCCGCCGCATGACAACTTCGCGCGCAGACAGCGCCACCAACAAGACGACGCTGGCAGCCAGTCCGGCTGGAATCCAGGGAGCCTCGTCGCCAACACTGACAAGGGTCCACCACAGCCCAAAGAACAAGGCCATGGCGGCGACGAAAGCAGCGAGAAGGTAACCGACGCTAGACGGCATGCGAGCCCGAGGGGCGCGCCGGCGCGCAGCTTCGCCTGAGCCACGCATGTTCGTGCGAGCGGCTCTGGGAAAGAAGTCATCCGCGGGGTTGTTGCGCAAGTTTGCTACTCTCAGGGGATAGGTTAAGCGGCCATTTTCAATGTCAACATTGTCATGGACCTGAATACTCAAACTACATTCCAGCTAAAGGACACATAATAGTCGGCTTTTTAGTATTGTGCTGTCAATATATGATGGCTGGCAACAGGTGTCGGGCCTCGAGCGGCACCAAACGACCGCGCAAAGGAAGACCAGCATGGAAAAAGAGTTGGCGAAAAAGGTTCTGCTAGTAACGGGTGCCACTTCCGGCATCGGCAAAGCTACGGCGCTGCGATTTGCGCAGGCGGGCGCAAGCATCGCCGCAGTCGGAAGGGACGAACAGGCATTGCTTGAACTCCAGGAACAGGTCGATCGCGCCGGAACACAATTTCTCGCGATCCAAGCCGACCTGTCGCAAGAAGGTGAAACGGACAAAGTCGTTGCGAAGACCGTCGAACGCTTTGGCGGAATCGATGTGCTGGTTAATGCGGCGGGCCATATTTCTTCCGGGAATATAGAAAATACCGCCCTATCGGCATGGGATGCGATGCTCGAAATTAATCTCCGCGCACCCTTCGTCCTCATGCAAAAGGCCATGGCCACAATCATTGAGAGACGCGGCAATATCGTCAACGTGTCCAGCGTAACGGGCTTGCGCGCGTTTCCCGGAGTATTGGCCTACTGTGTTTCCAAAGCCGGTCTCGATCAACTAACACGTTGCGCCGCGCTAGAGCTGGCAGCGAAGGGAGTACGCGTGAACGCTGTAAATCCTGGCGTAGTAGTTACCGAAATCCATAAACGCGGCGGCATGACTGAAGAGCAGTACGACGCATTTCTCGAACACTCGAAAACAACTCACCCGCTCGGTAGAGTTGGTCAGGCACAGGAAGTTGCCGAGCTGATCTTCTTCCTCGCGTCAGACCGCGCCTCCTGGATAACGGGGGCGACCTATTCAATCGATGGTGGCCGCGCGCAAACCTGCGCCCGCTAACGCGGTGACAGGTGACCGCACACTGCGAGCGGACGGGCAGGAATGCCTGTCCTACCAAAAGCTCGCGCTTGAATCGTTCTCTGTATATACTCTGCCGCAACCTTGGTTGTTGCGAGGTTCCAGCAACACGTGTTCTGTTTCTAAAACAAAGTAGAGTTTTTTTCGGATCTAAATACTCTATTTAGAGTGAGGCAGTTCGGCATGATTAACGATCCTCGGGCTCCAACTCCATTCGTGCGCCCCCTTCCTGCCAGGTCTTCCGGCACCAAGACTGCTATCAAGATCGTAGCCGGAGTCATCGCGATTCTTATCGCTGCACTCCTTGGATTAATTGTCTTATTTTTAATTGGCGTCCAGACGGGACTTGTACCTTTATTGATCGGCATGGTATCGGCGACCTTGCCGGTTCCAATCTACCTCATCCTCGTTCTTTGGATTGATCGTTATGAATCGGAGCCGGCCTGGATGCTGGCGACCGCTTTTTTTTGGGGTGCGCTGGTGGCGGTGTTCTTCGCTTTCTTAATTAATACGGCCAGCGATGTGGCTGTGCAATTGATGACCAATAGCGCCCGAGCGGGCCACACGTTTGGGGCCGTCATCTCCGCACCGATAGTTGAAGAAAGCTCCAAAGCTCTGATCCTTTTTATTTTCTTCTTCGCGAAGAAGGACGAGTTTGACGGTGTGATCGATGGCATCGTCTATGCCGCCATGGTTGGTTTGGGATTCGCGATGACCGAGAACATCCAGTACTACGGTAAGGCGGTAATGGAGAGCGGCGGAACCCTGACCTTCGTTTTCATTCTCCGCGGGTTCTTAGCGCCGTTCTCGCATCCAATGTTTACAAGTTTGACTGGAATCGGACTCGGACTCGCGCGCCAATCACGAAACACAGCTGTCAAGTGGATTGCCCCGCCTTTCGGATTGATTGCGGCAATGTGTATGCACAGCATCTGGAACGGCTCTGGCGTTCTTTTTGGGGGCGGCGCATTTATTCTGACCTACATCGTCATCATGATTCCCGCATTCTTTATCATGCTGGTGGTGATCGCTCTCGCACTGCGCCGCGAAGGGCAGATCGTGCGCGAGTATCTCGTCCCCGACTTTCAGGGCGGATTATTGACACCCGACGAGTACAAGCGCCTCGGTAGCATTTTTGGGCGCATGGGTTTGTCATTCAACGCGCTCTCGCGCGGAGGATTCAGCCATTGGCAAGCAGCACGGCAGTTGAATCAGACTGCTAGTGAGCTCGCGTTTCATCGGAGCCGGGTTGCCCGCGGCATTGCCGCGGCTGATGCCCTCCAACGTGAGGCCGCTTACCGTATGGCCCTGGAGGATCTGCTGAAACGACTGCGCAGCAAGTAGGCTGCGCGCCAACAAAGTTCGCCCATTTCTGAGCGATTGACATATACTAGGCGACCACTAGCGAAGCATTGCGAAGCGCGGGTCTCTTCCTCGAACTGATGAGAGTTCAACTCCTACCAAGCACCTTTGATAGTCAGGGCCGCGCAACCTTGGAACAACGCCTGACCTGTTTTCTAATCGACGAAAGTGTTGCGGTTGACGCCGGCAGTATTGCTCTGGCGATGAGCGCTGAGGAACGGAAGCGCGTTCGCGACATAATCGTCACCCACCCGCACATGGATCACATCGCCAGTCTTCCGATTTTCATCGACGATCTTTTTGAAACTCTGAAAAGCCCGGTGCGCGTCTATGCGACTCCGGAAGTGATCGACCTGCTGGAACGGGACATCTTCAACTGGAATGTTTACCCACGCTTTTCCGAACTGAAGAATGAGTTTGGCCCGGTGATGGAATACGTGCCGATTCCCACTGGTGAGGAGTTTAAGGTAGCTCATCTAACGGTGACGGCCGTCGCAGTTAATCACATTGTGCCGACGGTGGGCCTGATTGTATCGGACGGGAAAAGCACAGTGGCCTTCAGCTCGGACACGTCTGAGACTGACGAATTTTGGAGCGTCGTCAATCGCGTGCGGCACATCGATGCTTTGTTAATTGAGGCGTCTTTCCCTGATTCGATGGCGCAGCTCGCGGAAGTCTCACGCCACTACACACCGGCCTCGCTACAGCGCGACCTGCGCAAACTCAGTCACAATGGCCTGGACATCCTTGCGGTACACATCAAACCGGCTTACCGGCAAATGGTGATCGATGAACTCAACGCTTTGAATATTCCGAAGTTGGGTGTGATGGAACCCGGCAGGATTTATAACTGGTAAGATTCGTCGAAGGTCCAAAGTCCAACGTCCAACGTCTCAAGCAAAACACTCAAGCAGTTCAGAGTTCAAACTTTAGTTTGTGCTCTTGCGAGGCACGCAAGCTGAAGCTTGTACTTTAAACTGCTTGAATGACTTTGGGCCTTGGACTTTTGACTTTGGACCCTTAATCAATCGGATCGAATTCGCCCTGCCCGTGTTCACCTTCAATCTCATGCAGCAGCACGCGCCCGCTGGGAAGAAATTTCTTAACGCTCGCGGTCCTCTGCTCGCGATCGCGACCCGGCATTAACTCCGCGCGAAAGGTTACCGTCATCCCCGGACGCGCCCAGACGCTCGCCGGATTGTCCGCCGCTCGTCGTTGTTTTCCCATTTGGTTTTTCTTCTTCATGAAGGTACCGGCAGCTCCAACTGCTCCGGCAGCCAAAGCCAGACCGCCTAGCAATCGTTTGGTACCTTTTTTCATGCTCGATTAGTGCGTAGGTGAAACTGATTCGCAAAGCGGATCCAGCCGCGCGGTGATCGTCGGCAAACCGCTGAGCGCTTTTTCCGCGTTCATCTGAGTAAAGCGGGCCCACTCGGGCGGAACATTTGCTTCGGCGAAAATCGCCTCGACCGGACACTCGGGAACACAGGCATCGCAGTCGATGCACGTTTCCGGATTGATGTGCAACATGTCATCGTCCAGGTGAAAAGCTTCAACGGGACAAACGAGCGCACAGTCAGTGTAGCGGCAGTTCACACAGGGTTCTGCAACGACGTAAGTCATTTCAGATGCGTTCTCCTTGAAGTAGGACGGACATTCCTGTCTGTCCCTTTTGATTTGATCAAAGCATCACTATATTACGCATGAATCGCAAAGTTTTGAAAGATGGGAAGCCCGCTGGTGCTGGCGTCCGATAAGCTTTAGCTTGTCGCTGTCGCACGTAATCGACACTGAAGGAACCTCTGATCAAGTTCACTAATCTGCCGCTCCTCGCCTCGTAGAGGCGAAATGTCTATAGCACCAGCCCAGACGCGATATCCTCGCTCCGTAGGAGCGAAATGTTTGCACCTTTGCGCTCCGACGGACCGCGAGAAACAAGATTAGGCGCTGGAGACTATAGCCATTTGGCTCCTACGGAGCCAGGCGCACTGCATTGCTTTTTCCAGCGGTTCTTGTACTTGATCAGAGTTGGCTGAAGCTTATCGGACAATGCTACGAGCGTTGAGCCTCGTGCCAGGTGTGTACCGGGTTGCCGGTTGAGAAATCGTAAAAAACCAAATCGACCTTGGCCAGCATTTTCGTCAACAGGATGATCTGGCCGGTGTGCATTGAGAAGTGTTCGGTCACATGAAAGATCGCTGCCAGTGCTGTCGCCTCGGTCCCTTGAATCGGAAATTTATCCAGCAGGCGCGCCGGATCAAAGCCGGCCAGCACGTCGCTCACCTCGGTCACGGTTGTTCGCAGTTTCCCGAGCAACTCATCACGGGGAATTCCCTCTCGTGCGTCAAACTCGGTCTGGCGCTGCCGCTGATCGAGTTCGCCACTGAGTCCGCAAACGATCCATTGTCGCGCGTTACCGGAAAGGTGCAGGAGAAGGTTCCCGATGCTGTTCGATTCGGGATTCGGCCGCCACCATATTTGCTCGTCAGTCAGCTTCTCAACACAGCGTTCAATTTTGGGAAGGTACTCTTCCGTTAAGAGGCGCCGAGCTTCCTGGATAAAGCCTTGCGAAATGCCGGCGTTAGATGCTGCGTGCGGCGTTGTCATGGCAGAAACCTAGCGCCACCCGAGAGCGCGTGTCAATCTACGGAGGGATTAATCGGCCCTCTTATTCACATCGTCGCTTTAGCGCGGTGGAGCGAAAAAACGAAAGAAGACAGAAACCGTTTAAACGGTTTCCCATCTTTCAACGTCCTTTGATCACCGAGCTGAAGCCACGGTGTGAATGAGACCTCGAGGCTGAAGCAATTAGGAGCAGGTGCTTCTAAGGTTTTGGTTGGGGAAACGCGCGCTTAGGCTTCGCTGGTGCGAGGGTCGTTCGGCGTCAACAACTTGATGGCGTTGGCGGTTTCCGTGCGGCGCTTCTGCTGCAGTTCATTAACCCAATTCGTTACGGTTTTGACCATCTCGCGCGCGGTTTGCGCGGTCGTGGTCCCCTTAGGCGCGGGCTTCTGCTTACGCGTCCGCTCGTCCTTCTTGATTATTTTGATAGCTTTCTTTTCTGACATTTCAACCAACTTATCTCTTGCCCTGTCTGCTAACGCGCAGTTCGCGTGCGAAAAGGGCCACTTTGTGTTTTTTAATTAAACGATCTTTTCTGAATAGAGTTCCCTGTTATTAACTTTGGTGACTCTGAACGATTACTACGGTCTGGTCTTGCATCCCGACTTCTACTGGAAACACGCATTACCTAGCAAACACTAAGCCACGCACGTTTGGACTCTCAACAGACCGCTCTTGAATCGCTTTTCTGTGTATTTCGAGGAAATCTCAGGAAGTCAGATGTACCTTACCACACTATACGTCCGCCGAACCCTATTAATACGTACACTCCTCCGCCGGCACGTACGATTGTTCGATTGCCAGCTCAGTATTCACGGACGATTCCCTGCCCTTCATATCAAGCTTCCAGATTCTCTTCTGAGTCCCATAAATCAGGAAAACCAGGCCAACTACGGCGCCTGCGTTGACCCACTTTAGTCCGCTAATCATGTGTCGCGTACCAAGTGAAATCAGGAGTCCGTTGATGATGATCAAGGCCACGCGAAACTCGGTCGGGCCGAACTTTAGATGGCTAATCTTGAGTTCGTCCGTGGCGGAGAAAGCGAGAAAGGTGCTGAAGTCGTAAGCGGCGAAGAGCGCCAGCATCAGCAGCAGTTGAAACCGCGACCGTTCAGGCAGGATAAACGCATAGCCGATGATGACCGAACAGAGAAAAAAATAGTCGAGCAGGTGATCCATGTAGTAGCCCCAACGCACCAGGCCTGTGTTGCGATGCTTCCCGACTTTGCCGTCGTAGTGATCAGTCACCCACTGCAGCGCGATCATCGCTGAGACCGCCCACAGCCAGCGGATGTTGCGGGCCGAGAGAAAACTGAAGAGGAGAATCAGCAGTGACCAAAGGAGGGTGAGCATCGTCAGATGCTGCGTCTCCAGCCACTTCGGAATCCGCGGGATGACTATGGGCGCGAGCCGGCGCTCGAGTGGCGAAAGAAATGAGTTATTGGTTTTGTGCGCGCCGGCAAACTCTGATGGCTCTATCATGATTCGTTAATCCCTCCTTGATCCCTTGTTTCCAGAGCAAAGTTGAGGCCGCTCCGGATTCTAATGAATCAGGCAGCCAACGGCCTGGAACAAATCCGCAACGTCTTTCAATAGACGGATTTTTACGACTATGCAGATGATGGGGTCGCGCGTCTTGCGATCGTTGTTTAGAAGGGGGATTAAAGGAAAACAACTGACTGCGAACTGGGAATGTCGAAGCGGCGGCGACAGCTCCTGCACGCCAGCATGTCGTCAATGCGCACCATGTAGTCGCGCGACTTCTGATATCGCATGCGGTCCTGCTCGTTGGCGCCGCGCGGAGGAGCTTGCTTTCTCGTGCGCTTCAGCCAGCGGACGTCATATTCCCCGCGTTCGCGACAGTGTGGGCAACTGTAAGTCGCCTTCTTGGATTCCTGCTTTTCGTTAAAGAAATCTTGTTCGTTCATTCGAGTTATTCCGTATTCGGTCTCCGGTTGCCGGTCGTCGTCTTATCGCTCACCTAATTCCCGCAGGTAGCGAAAACTGTAGATTCCTGTTTCGTGTCCATCGCTCCAGCGAAAGTTCAGCGCATAACGTCCAACAATACTGAGGTCAGTGATCGTCAGTTCGTCGGATACGGCTTCCGGCTTCAGTACGCGCTGGCCGGTCCACTCATTAACGCATTGGGCGCAGGGACATGCGCGCCGGAGTTCTGCGGCGGTGTAGCGGCAGACACAGTCGTCGGCCCAGGTGATACGCAGTCCGGAGTCACCTTCCTGCTGAATTTCTCGCGGCTCAATCGCCGGGCCCCGTCTTTCAGTCGCTTCCATCACCTATTCACATATCTCGCGTTGTGCTGAATGTTTTTCTGCCCACTGCTCACTGCTCACTGCTTACTGCTTACTGCTTACTGCTTACTGC
>JBDUAQ010000270.1:0-3075 GCA_040004575.1 bacterium | reverse complement strand
GGTTGAATCACCCAGTTTTGCAGTTGCCGAAACGGTGCATTGACATGATCGGTTGGATTTAGCTATGTTGCTGTTTGCGAACAGCAACCGCGTAAGTTGGTGCCTTCGCTTTTGCCCGCCCGTTTTAACTCACTGTAACAATCTTATTTTTCGTTCTTGCAGGAGTGTCTAGCGATGAGGAACTATCTCTTACTGATCCTGGTTTTCGCGCTCTCAGCGATCGTGATCCAACCTGCGGCTCTTATGGCCGGGCCGGAAGATCATGGTGGCAAGATTGTTTCAAAGTATGATGGCTTCAGCCATGAAACAGTAGTGACGCTGGGAAAAATGAACGTCACTTGTGCAAAGTTCCACGAGAATCTGAAACAGTCATGTATTAGCATATTGGCTACTCTACATTGTCCAGGCGTTCAGCTTGACTACGTTAGCCAGGTGACGTTGCAGGTTATTTTTGAAACGAAGGACTGGGATCAGCGGCACCCACTCGACCAACGCGATTTATCTGTAGTAGCGGACGGTGAGACTCTCCGCCTGGGACGAATGGAGCTTACTGCTCTGCACACCGATGTGCTCATGACCGAGACTCTCCAGGTAACGTTTCCTTACCGTACTTTCAAAAAGATGGCCCTCGCGGAAATCGTGGAACTACAAGTCGGCAGGTCCAGATTTAGTCTGCGAGATAAGAACCTGGCTGCGTTGCGCGATCTGAATAACCGCGTAAAGTTCTCAAAAGGGATCTAGGACCTGGTGCTCGTTTTAGACCTGTTTGGATGACGACCGCGTAAGCAAGGCTACGGCGATTCTTTCTCATCCATTCAAATGGAAGCATTCGACCAGCCTGCGAAGCAGGCGGACAGAGTAATAGCCCCAGGCGATGGCGGCAGCCAAGCCTGGGGTCACAAAGCAATATCTAACTGAGCCTGCGCAGCTGGCGACAGATGCTTGAGCTCACCCAGTCGCACTCTCTTAAGTTCGCTGCCGCCCACTTCGTGGGCTCGATTGTTCTTATGGCAGTCCCCCCAGGCTCGGCTCTGCGCCATCGCCTGGGGCTATCACTCTATCCGCCTGCTTCGCAGGCTCGTTGAGTGTTTTCTTCCCACAGCATTTTCGGGCCAATGAGACACCCTACTGCGGCGGCTCGAGCGGCTTGCCGGGGTTCAGGAATTGCAAACCACCATCGCGCAGTTGCTTGTTTAGATTCGCGACGTCCTCAGCAATGAACTTGTTAAGCTCCGCCAGAAAATCTTTCAACTGCTTCGACAGATCTTCAATTCTCACTAACTCATCGGCGGTGGGCGCGGCGGTGTAGCTGTCGAGTCCAAAAGCGACGCCATTGATTTGCTGCAACAGCGGCCGCGGTTCATCCGGAAGCGCGGGCCCGGCGCTGCCCGTGCCGTCAGGCGCGGTAACAAGTTTCTTTTGAATTGTCGTCAGGTTGTCGGAAAGTTTCTGCACCGAATCATTCACCGGTTTGGGAACGTCAGCGTTGTCTTTCAGTGAAGTTTGCAGCGTTGTGATTTGCGTCTTCAAGCTTGTCATGGTTTTGCGCGCGGCTTCGGCAGATTTCTGCAACGCATAGGTTTTCGCAATCGCTTCATTCAACTTGCCGCGATCCGCTTCCACAATTTGAATGCGCGGGTCTTCCTGAACGGTGATGTTGGCAGTAGCCGTCTTATCGCCCACACTAACTTTTAGGACATAAAGCCCGGGTTGGACGCGCGGTCCGCGCGGCGCGCCAAAGAAACCTCCACCTCCTCCGCCTTCGCCCTGACCCGGCGGTGGTGGAGCTGGTGGGTTCAGCCGCAAATCCCAAACCATGCGATTGAGTCCGGCTTCCTTCGGCCCTTTCAAATCGCGCACGACGGCGCCGCTCGAATCGGTAATCGTCAGCTTCACCTCATCCTTTTCCTTGGGCTTGTCTTTCAAGTAGTAGTTGATAACGGCGCCATACGGCGGATTAGGCGCAGCGAACCACTTGTGGCCGGTGTTGCCTTTGCGACCGTAGAGCCGGAAGTGCGTGGCCGGCGCAATGTCGAACAGATGAATGTCCGAAGTCAGAATATCTTCCGACGCGCGTTCGAGCGGACTAAGATCGTCGAGCACCCAAACTGATCGTCCGTGCGTTGCCAGCACGAGCGCGTTGTCGCGGGGGTGGATTTGAATATCGTCAACGCGCACGAGCGGCAGATTACCTTTCAGTCGCGTCCAACGGCCGCCGCGATCAAACGAAACGTAAGCGCCAAACTCTGTGCCAAGAAACAGCAGATTCGGGTTGCGCGGATGCTCGCGAATTACGCGCGTTGTCACACCCGCGGGTATGTTCGACTTAATGCTTTTCCACGATTCGCCGTAATCAGTCGTGACGAACATATAGGTGTTGTAGTCGTCGGAGCGATGACCATCAAAAGTCACGTATGCCGTGCCTTCTGAATATCGTGAAGGAACAACCCTGCTCACGTAAGTATCTTTGGGGACACCGGGCACCTTATCGGTGATGTTCTTCCAGGTCTTCCCGCTGTCGCGCGAAATTTGCAGATTGCCATCGTCCGTTCCGGCGTAAAGTAAACCCTCCTTGATTGGTGATTCGGCCAGCGTCACTATCTGGCCGAAAGTCTCGACGCCATCGTGGCGCGAGAGTGTTTCCTTGCCGGGCAACGCGCCCATCATCTGCAACTTCTCGCGGTCCTGGTCCTTGGTGAGATCATCGCTCCAGGTCCACGTATTCCCGCGGTCGGTAGATCGGAAGATGCGATTGCCGGCGAAATAGATCGTGCGGTTGTTGAATGCGGATATGACGATTGGCGAGTTCCAGTCGAAGCGATAACGCTTCTCTCCGGGTCGCGCTTCAGGCCTGATGGATTTACGTTCGCCGGTTTTCAACTCCAGTCGCGACACGGTGCCGTTCTGAGATTCAACATAGATGATGCTTGGGTCAGTCGGGTCAACCACTGAATAGAAGCCATCGCCACCGCCGGTGCGATACCAATCGTCGTTGGTGATGCCTTCCTGATTGAGCGTGCCGCTTGGTCCCGACCAACTGCCGTTGTCCTGCAAGCCGCCATAAACCCAAAAAGG
>JBDUAQ010000115.1:0-10372 GCA_040004575.1 bacterium | reverse complement strand
ATGAGTACACCTCTTAACACGCACGCGGCGCGCACCGCGCTTAATAACGACTCAGAATTGCGCAAGTGGGCTGAAGCCTGGTTGAAGAACAACGAGCGCGAACGAGAGTCAACGATGACTGACGAGGAGTTTGCCAAGCACTGGCTCTATGTGCGTCCGGAGCGAATGCACGAGGGCGCCATCGAAGCCGTCGCCGCCTACCGCAATCACATCAAGTGAGGTCAGAGCCGTTTTTGCCCCAGCACAGTTCTCGATCTCGCGGGCGGTGGTTCTGACTCCCCCAAAAAACCTTTAGGCGGAGACAGGTAAGAAGTTTTGCGGACGCTGCTCCGTAAGCGCTAACATAGTTTCTCATCTAAAAGGAGGAAACATGCGCACCCACAGGCAAATTAGGAAAGTGGCGCTCGCCGTGTCAGTGGCGATCGGAGTTTTGGTCGCGGCTCTGCTCGGGGCGTGGGCTCGGGCCCAGAACCGCAGCGAGAAGCAGCCGGTTCTGCGCTCGGCGATCGCGTTCGTGAGCAACCGTCACGACCCCGCGGCCGATTCCGCACAGCGCGCTTTCCTCGCTGCCGAGATCTACCTTATGGACGGTGACGGCACGAATCCGCGCCGGATTACGAACAACGCCTACTTTGACTGTTTCCCGGCCTTGTCGCCGGACGGAAAAAGGATCGTGTTCGACAGCAACCGGCTGCGAGCCGAGGGAGAACCCTTCAACACCTTCGACCTGTTCGTGATGAACACAGACGGCACCGGGCAGACGCCGCTCATGCGCGGTAGCTCCGCCACCTGGTCACCCGACGGTAAGAAAATCGCGTTCCACGCTTCGGCGTCAGGCGCAGGGCGGCCGATCAATCCTAACCCGGGGGCTGCGACGACGGACAGCGACATCTTCATCGTGGACGTGGACGCCTTCCTGAAAAAAAGCGCGCGGCCGAAGAACATTACGAACAACCCAGCGGCGGTCGATGATGATCCGGACTGGTCGCCACGTGAACGGAGCATCATATTCACTAGCCATGCCGTCACCGACAATGCCGCCGATCATGTCACTGCCGAGATTTACGTGACCGACGCGAACGGCGCGGGAAAGCCCAGGCGACTGACGAACAATGCCGAGGAGGAGCGGGCACCGTCCTGGTCCCCGGACGGCAAGCACATTCTCTTCATGTGCAGGAGAGGTTCTCCAGCCCAAAGTGGGACGCTTCCGACTTTCGAGCTTTGCGTGATGAACGCTGACGGCACAGGTCTCGCGCGTCTGACCAACAATGCCGTGCCTGAGCTGACACCGTCCTGGTCGCCCGACGGAAAACAAATCGTGTTTCACCGGGCGGTAGGAGGAGCAGGTCAGTTTCAACTCTTTTTGATAAACGCAGACGGCACCGGCGAGAAGCAACTGACTTTCCCGCCAGGAATCAACGGGTTCGCGAACTGGGGAGAAGTCCATGTCCAGAGCTCGCCGCGCTAGCCCGCGCCCAACACGCCATTGGACCGGAGCGCAGGAAGCGCACGCTTTAACCTGTTCGGTGCAGCGAAGGTTGGTCTTATTCATGGACGCCGCGCCTAACAACTCATATACGGATGGGTCGCGATTGAACATCGGGGCTTACCTCGATCGCATTGACTACCGCGGCTCGCTTGTCCCTACCGCTGAGACCTTGCGCGCGTTGCAAGTCGCTCATCTCCTGTCTGTCCCTTTCGAGAATCTCAGCATTCACGCTAAAGAGCCTATCGTTCTTGACGACGAAGCTGTTATGAATGCAACGGTCTGTTTGCCGCCTTGCTGCGGGCTCTCGGCTTTAACGTCAAGATGCTCTCAGCCAAAGTTGCGAATGCAGAAGGCGTCTTTGGCCCGGACTTCGATCACATGACACTGCTGGTTTCGTTGGCGGAGCGTTGGCTTACAGACGCGGGCTTCGGTGATTCTTTTCGTGAACCATTGCGGCTTGATGAACGCGGCGAGCAGGTGCAGGGCAACCGCGCCGCCCGCTTACGCAGACGGTTCTGACTCTAGCATTCGCGGCGAGGAGAAAACATTTCATGAGTACACCGCTTAACATGCACGCCGCGCGCACCGCGCTTAATCAGGATTCGGAACTGCGCAAGTGGGCCGAAGCCTGGTTGAAGAACAAGGAGCGCGAGCGCGAGCCAACAATGACTGCCGAAGAGTTTGCGAAGCACTGGCTCTACGTGCGTCCGGAGCGGATGCACGACGGCGCGATCGAGGCCGTCACTGCGTACCGCGATCACAGCAGGTGAGGTCAGACGCGGGATCATCCTGATTGGGCATCCCTTTTGGTCTCTTATGACATCTTGCATAGCGGGTATGTGATTTAGAAAAGAGTGACAAACGTGACAGCAGTTCCTCTGACAGTACTAATGCTTGCGCTCACATGTTTGCCTGAACCAAGACTCGGGCAAGACAGTTCTGCGTCCAGGGAACCCGCTGGAATAGTTGCCCAGAGAGCCGAAAAGGCCAGGCTGAGGAAATTACTTGCTGAAGATCCCGCGTATCCTGGTTCATGCGGAACAAGGGCGAGCCTTGTGAAGGTATTGCTTGCGCTTAACGCTCCTGCGCAGGAACTAGTGGAGGCTGCCGGAGATTCTTTCTGTGGTCCTAACCCACTTTTTTATTTTCAGCTGGCTGAGGCGTTGAACCAGAGGGGCGAGTGCCTCAGTGAGGCGCTGCAATACGCGGACTGGTCGGTCGTGAGAATTCCGAATGACGCACTAGGACCTTTCGATGTCAGGGGTCTAATCGCGTCTATTCGTATCAAGCGCGGCGAATTCGATTGGGTGATTAGAGCGATGTCCAAGGCCAGGCAGTCAGATAGTGCGGCTTTTGCGTGGCTGGGGTTAGCATATGAGAAAAGCAACTTTATCGATGAGGCAATCGAGTCTTACGTACAGGCGGTTGGCGCACGCGATGTTTGGAATTCGAGATTACGTGGCGCCTCGGGTTACCCGGGAATCAGCTACCTGCCGAATTTCGATCTTGAAGCCCTTTATCGAAAGCGTTATGGGACGCTGAACGGTCTTAGCGAAAAGGTCGAAACCGCGCGTCGTGCGGCACGACGTACAATTGATGTTGATCCTTATCGCAATGAACCGCCGCTCTCAACATGGATTGGGCACGACCTTAACTCCAGGGCGGTGGGCACTCACGACTACAAAAATCAGATCGTCGTGCTTTGCTTCTACGATACGGAATATGAACCCGCGGTTCAAAACTTAAAGTACGTCCAGAAGTTGAGAGACCAGTACAAAGGGCGCGGAGTAGTTTTCCTGCTCGTTGAAGTGGACCTAACGCGGATCCCGCCAGAGACGCGGCGTCGAAACGTAGCTGAAGCACTCGAGAGGACTGGCATTTCAGTGCCGGTAGTGCTCGAGGACTTCGAGGGGACCAGAAGAGCATTTCACGTGTGGGGCACCGGAGGCATAGTCATAATCAACCGAGATGGCGTAGAAGAGTTTCAATCGGGCGGAATAAATGAAGAGAACCTACCACGGACCGTTAAGCTCCTAGACTACCTTCTGGAAGAAGGAAGCGCGCGACCGAAATGACATGCCGTTGGACATCAAGTCTTACCTGAAACGCATAAACTACCGCGGCTCGCTTGCTCCTTCCGCTGAGACCTTGTGCGCGTTGCAAATCGCGCATCTCCTGGCTGTTCCGTTCGAGAATCTAAGCATTCACGCCAAAGAGCCGATTGTTCTTGAAGATGAAGCGCTGTTCACCAAAATCGTGAAACGCAGACGCGGCGGTTTCTGCTATGAATGCAACGGCCTGTTTGCCGCCTTGTTGCGATCTCTGGGCTTCGACGTTGCAATGCTCTCAGCCAAAGTTGCGAATGCAGAAGGCGTCTTTGGCCCGGACTTCGATCACATGACGCTACTCGTTTCGGCGGCAGAGCGTTGGCTCGTCGATGTTGGCTTCGGTGATTCTTTTCGTGAACCATTGCGGCTCGATGAACGCGGCGAGCAGGAGCAGGGCAACCGCGCATATCGCATTGACGCCGACGGCCCTGACTTCACTCTGATGCAGCGTAGCGTTGGTGATAAATGGGGTGATGAATGGAGTGATGAATGGAAAGCCCAGTATCGCTTTACGTTACAGCCGCATGAGTATGCTGACTACGAAGAGATGTGCCGCTACCACCAAACTTCGCCCGAGTCTCATTTTACTCGCGGCCGCATTTGTTCGCTGGCAACAGCGGAAGGGCGAATTTCACTAAGCGAGATGCGGTTCATCACTACGTCGAAGACGGGCGAGCAACAAGAGCGAACCTTAATGAGCCAGGAAGCATACGTCGCAATACTGGCCCAACGCTTTGGGATTGTAATGACAAGCTGAGGATAAATGCTCAAGCGAGCAAAGCGGCTCTCTGTAGGCCTGGGTCATGCAAACCAGAACACAATACATGCTCTTCCTAACTATCTGGGCCGGAGCAATGGTTGCTGCTCTTATTGTAGCTATGGCTTATGGCTTCGATGTTGGCGGAAAAAACTTTCGTGGCTTCCTGGTTCTTTGTGGTCTGATAGGTCTTGTTCCCGCCGCCGCTTGCTATTTCCTGGTGCTCAGATGTGGATCACTTATTGATCGTTGGAGTGTCAAACACGGGCATGATGTTTACCAGGAGAGGGCCTACGAGGATAATGCGGGCTTCATCCACCTAAACGCAGTGCCCGAACGTGAAAAGCAAGAAGCCGTAAGAATACGTGAGATAGTATCGGGGATGGAACCACTGCTCGATGACCCTCGCAACGATTCCGATGGTTGCTGAACACTCATAAATAAAAGAGTCAATGCGAACCAAATTGCCAACGTGGCCGAAGAGCACTGTGAAACAAATCCTTTTAGCCGCCATCTGTCTGTTGACAACATCTCAACTCATTTTGGCCCAGAAGCCGACGCTCTCACCTAATCAAAACACGCCGCGCACTAGAACCGCGCAAGAACTAAAGAAGCTCGACGGTCAGATAGATGACGCATTTCTACGCGGCGACAAAATGCTATTGGAGCGCGTTTTGGCGGACGAAATGATTAGCGTTAGTCCCGAGGGAAATGTGGCCAGGAAAAAAGAGATTCTAAATGGCATTAGCCCGCCTAACGCCAAGTCCAAACTCTCCATCACGGCAGAAGACGTTCAGGTTTACCTATTTGGGGACACGGCCATCATCAGCAGCCGCAAGACCATGAAAGAGAACGAGAGCAAGGGTGCAAGGTCTGACCAGTATCGAGACACGAACACCTATGTGAGAAAGCATGGCCGCTGGCAACTCATCGCGTCGCAGCAGTCAAAATTACCTGCGCCTTATTCTGCGAAGGAGGTCCAGCTAAACCTCGACATTGATGACGCTTTGATTACCGGCAACAGGAACGCCCCGGTAGTGCTGATTGAATTTGTTGACTATCAATGTCCAATCTGTCGCGGGTTCGCCGCAAGCACGATGAAACAGATCGAAGCGGACTACATTAACACTGGTCGCATTGGCTTCATCGTCCGCCAGACTCCTTTGGAGGAATTACATCGATATGCTTTCAAAGCCGCCGAGGCCGCACAATGCGCCACTGCGCAGGGTAAGTTCTGGGAGATGCATCGTGCGCTTCTTGGGGAACCAATGACGCTGACTGAAAATGGTTTACTGGCGCACGCACAGACGCTGAAGCTTAAGATGCCAAAATTCCGTCAGTGTCTCGCTGATGAGAAGACAGCGGCAACCCTCCGTCAGGGAATGCGTGAGGCCTTGGGTTTGGGATTACAGGGCACTCCGGTATTTCTAATTGGCATCAGAAAAGCCGATGAAAACAAAGTCAGAGCACTGCGGTTGATAGAAGGAGCATATCCTTACGAGGTGTTCAAGGCAGCGCTCGATCCAATGATTAAGGCACAGACTCCATGAACGATTGGTTCCCGTCGGCACGCAGAGGTTGTATGAGCAATTCCCTGGTCTTAAGAATCTTTTCACCGACCGTTCTGATTTACGCATTTGTCGTAATCACCCAAATCGGCCACGGTATTTATGAAGTCACGAAGTTGGAACAGCCGCCAATATTCTACTTCGTTAGTGCTCTTGGTTTTCTTTGGCTTGTAGGTTGGTGGTTGCGAAGGGACAGCCGACTGCGAAAGATTCCCTGGGTCTACGACATGGGAATGTTTCTTAACATCCTATGGCCGTTCATTATGCCCTATTATCTGTTGAAGAGTAGAGGTGTCCGGGGGCTGCTTCCTATTTTGGGTTTTGTCGTTGCTTACGTTGGCGGGCTGCTTGTTGGAGCGACAATCGCTTTCCTGTTCGTCCCAGGTATTAGCTGATTGCTATGAACGAAACTGCCGATAGATCGGCGCCGGCGTTAGTGTTGAGACCGGCACAACGAACGGTCGAGTTGATTCGTCCGTGGCTTCTGTTCGTACTCTACCTCTTAACCGCAGCTGCAGGTTGGTGGCTAGTTGCAGTCCCTCTTGCGGTTGTCACCTGCCTGGCGGGATTCATCCAGATGCACGATTCTATTCATCGTTCGCTTGGCCTCTCTCACAAAACACATGATTTCGTGCTCTCAGCCAGCGGACTGTTGCTGCTCAAGAGCGGGCATGGTTTACAGGTAACACACTTGCGCCATCACGGGCGTTGCCTAAAGCATGACGATCCGGAAGGGGTCTGTGCCACGTGGCCGTTCTACCGCGTACTGCTTGAGGGGCCGCTACACATTTTCACGATGCGCTTTTATTCATTTAGAAGAGCGTCTCATACCATGCGTTTCCAGGTCATTGAAACCGTGGCTACGGTTCTGTTGCTGATTTTGGCGGTCCTTTTATTTATCTTTCTGAAGTCTCCAGTCGGCTTGGTTTATTGGGCGGTTGCCGCGGGTCTGAGTGCAACGATCCCCGTGTGGGCTGCCTATTTGCCACACCGGCTGGCGCCCGAGCATCCGGCAGTAAGGTCAGCTGGACGAATCGCCCAAATCTGGACGCCCGTCATTTCATCATTTGCCTTCCATCACCTTCACCATGCTTTTCCCAAAGTGCCGACTGTGCTGTTGCCTGCGTTGTCTACTAGAGATGAAGCTCGGGAATATAAAGCTCATGTCCACAGCCACACCGATGAGGAACTCTGATTTACCTGACACGAAACCGGAAGCGCCCCTGAGCCACGCACATGTCAGAACCAACGCGCCCTTCCCAGTTCCCGGTCGATAGTGCGACTCCTGCATCAAGCGGCGGCCTGCGAACATTTCTGCGAATCGTGGCGGTGCTGCTGGTCGGTTTTCTTGTCTGGTTCGCCGCGATGACCTGGAGCGTGACTCGCGCACCCACGCCCCGGCAGGACCAACCCCTGGTCGTCAACGATGTCAGCCAACTCAACCCAATCCAAGTTAGCGAAGTCATCACACCAACAACGACAACAGAAATTGTTGAGGCGGTGAAACGGCATTCGGGTCCGATCTCGATCGGGGGCACACGCCACAGCATGGGTGGCCAAATCGCGACCGCCGGAGCGCTCTTCATCGACATGCGCCAGTTCAATCGCATCCTGAACTTTTCGCCCACTGACAAAACCATTACCGTGCAGGCCGGTGCGCGCTGGCGACAGATTCAGGAATACATCGATCCGGCAAACCTCTCGGTGAAGATCATGCAGAGCTACGCAAACTTCACGGTCGGCGGTTCGCTTTCCGTAAACGCGCACGGGCGTTACGTTGGGCTTGGACCGATAATCCTGTCGGTGAAGTCGCTGAAGGTTGTGCTGGCTGACGGTTCAATTGTAGAGGCGACCGCCAACAGGAATTCCGATATCTTCAATGGCGTCATCGGCGGTTACGGCGGACTGGGCGTGATTGTGGAGGCAACACTGGAGTTAACTGATAACGTAAGGGTCAAACGCAACACGCAACTAATGCCAGTGGCGGCATACAAGCAATTCTTTATTGATCACATTCGCAACGACTCGCAGGCCGTGTTTCACAACGCCAATATTTCTCCGCCTGATTACACAATGGTGAACTCGGTCACTTACACGGTTACCAATGATCCGTTGACCATTCCGGACCGCTTGAGTCCAGCCGGGCAGTCGTATCGTCTCGATCGGTTTGGCTGGTGGGTCGTTTCCGAGTGGCCGTTTGGGAAATCGATCCGCCGTCGCTGGTTCGACCCGGCTTATTTCGGAGGCGAGCCAGTCACCTGGCGCAACTACGAAGCAAGCTACGACACCGCCGAACTCGAGCCTGCATCGCGCGAGAGTTCAACCTATGTGCTCGAAGAGTATTTTGTTCCTGTCGATCACTTCGATGATTTTGTCGTGCGGATGCGAGCTATTCTTCTTCGCCATAATCCCAACATCATTAACGTTTCGGTGCGCCATGCGAATTCGGATCCGGGGTCGCTTCTGGCCTGGGCGCGTACCGAAGTCTTCGCCTTTGTCATCTATTACAAACAAGGGACAGGTGAAGCGGACCGGAACGAGGTGGGCATCTGGACGCGCGAGCTTATCGATGCAGCGTTGGAGCTTGATGGATCTTATTACCTGCCGTATCAGCTTCATGCTACGCCGGAACAATTTCGTCGTGCCTATCCGCGCGCGTCCGAGTTTCTGGCGCTGAAGCGGCGACTCGATCCGACCAACAAGTTTCGAAACGAATTGCTTGACAAGTACCTGTATCCCAGATAAACACGACGGCGCTTTGCGAAGTCTCCACGCAAATAGCTCTATGTGAATCTTCGCCCCGAGTGCTTGTGTGTTGTGTTAGCCGGAGCCCTCCATAACTGTCGGGCTACTGCCCCGGGCTACGAAGCAAGCCTAATTTTGCGATGGGAGTAGGCCACACTGGGCAAGTCACACAACCTACGCCGGGGCAGTAGCCCGACAGTTATGGAGGGCTCCGAAGTGATGTACAAAAAGCATTCTCAGATCCTACGTGACCTACCACAGGAGGACTACCAATGACCGACGCAAAAAAAGGATTGACGCGACGACGCTTTCTGGAAGGGGTCGGATTAGCAGGCGGCTCGGCGGCCCTCTACGAGACGATGACCGCGCTTGGTCTGATTAACATCCCGGAAGCGTGGGCCGGTCCGCCGGAACTGCCGCAAGGTTCGGGCAGAGGCAAATCAGTCGTCATCCTCGGCGCCGGCATCGCCGGACTCACCGCCGCTTACGAACTTACCCGCGCCAACTACGACTGCCAGGTCATCGAGCTTACGGAGCGTCCCGGTGGACGCAATCACACGGCGCGGCGCGGTACAGTGCTCCAAGAAGTGAACCAGAAAGGTGAGACGGTGGAACAGGTTTGCAACTTCGATGAAGGGTTGTATCTGAACCTTGGGCCGGGTCGTCTTCCATATCATCACCGTCGCGCGCTCCATTACTGTCGTGAGCTGGGCGTTGCGCTTGAAATCTACGTCATGGAGACGATGGCCAATCTCTTCCAGAGCGACAAGGCTTTCGGCGGCAGCGCGCAGATCAGGCGGCGCATCGCCAATGATATGCAGGGCTACATCGCCGAGATGCTGGCGAAGGCGGTGAATCAGAATGCGCTCAACACGGTGCTTGACGCGGAAGACCGCAACAACCTGCTGTGTCTCTTAAAGAATTTCGGCGACCTCGGCGAGAATGAAATGTGCAGCGCTTGCGGCCAGGTAAAATGCAAGACCTGCAACGCGAGTTGTCAGGCTTGCGTGAGTTGCAATAAGCAATGCGTGACTTGTTTTGAGTATAGCGGCTCGACGCGTTCCGGCTGTGAGAAGCCGATGACCATATACGAATCTTGCGAGCCCGAAACGAAGCTCGCGCTAAAGGAACTGCTCAGCTCGGATTTCTGGCGCTACCGCTTCTATCAATCGTTTGAATACGAATGGCAGGCCACGCTCTTTCAGCCGGTGGGCGGCATGGACAAGATCGTGGACGGCTTTGTGCGCAAGATCGGCTCGCTCATCCAATACAACACGAAGGTGCTGGACATTCAAATTCGTAGCAACGGCGTCACTGTCGTCGTCGAGCATCGGGGAAAACGCCGCAGCCTTGATGCTGACTACTGCATCAGCAACGTTCCCCTGCCGCTGCTCAAGAACATCTCAAACAACTTCGCGCCGGATTTCGACGCTGCCGTCAAGCAGTGCAAATACGATCCGACCTGCAAGCTTGGCTGGCAGGCGAACCAGCGATTCTGGGAATCGGACAAATGGCAGATTTACGGCGGCATTAGTTACACGGACGATCCGATCACACAGATGTGGTATCCGTCCTATGACTACTTCACGAAGAACGGCACTTTGACTGGCGTCTACAACTACGATCAGGATGCGATCAACTTCGGCAATCTGAGTCCGGCGGATCGAATCAAGGATGCGCGCCGGGGCGCCGTCAAGTTTCATCC
>JBDUAQ010000114.1:0-10448 GCA_040004575.1 bacterium | reverse complement strand
ATGCTCTCGCGTGATCGCGAGCGCCTATTGGATACACGCAAGCGAGTGAACGTCTTGCCGCTGGGTTCGGCGGCGCTGGCGGGCTCGTCGTTTGCGATTGATAGACAGAGAGTCGCCAATGAACTGGGATTTGAGAGCGTCTCGCGCAACAGCGTGGACGCGGTCAGCGATCGCGATTTCTGTGTTGAGTTTGTGAGTGCCTGCTCGCTCGTGATGGTCCACCTGTCGCGCCTTGCTGAAGAAGTAATACTTTATTCAACCAGCGAGTTTGGGTTTTTCGAATTAAGTGATGCAGTGGCGACGGGCTCGAGCCTGATGCCGCAGAAGAAGAATCCGGATTCGATGGAGCTCGTGCGCGGCAAAGCGGGCCGCGTTTTTGGTCACACTGTTTCGCTCTTGACGATGCTGAAGGGTTTGCCGCTCGCTTACAACAAAGACATGCAGGAGGACAAGGAAGCGATCTTCGACGCCTTTGATACCGTGCACGCGTGCCTCGAAGTTTCTGCCCTGGTGCTCGGAAACGTGAAGCTGAATGTTGAGCGCATGCGCGCAGCGGCCTCAAAAGGCATGATGAACGCTACCGAACTTGCCGATTATCTGGTGCGCAAAGGCATTTCATTTCGCGAAGCGCACGAGACGGTGGGAAGAATCGTAGTTCGTGCGCTGGAGAAGGGAATGGAATTGGGCGAGTTGTCGTTAGACGAATTGCGTTCTTTTTCGAGTGTGATTGAAAGCAATGTGTTTGATTCGTTGACGCTCGAACAGACACTTGCCTCAAAATCTGTCGCGGGCGGCACTGCGCCCGCCCGAGTTGCGGAAGCGCTTCGCAATGCTCGAAAGTTACTTTAGCCTAAGCCCCTCAATTTATCTTCTCTGTGTGGCACAGAGAGTTGAGCCGTTGCGATAAGGAGTTAGCTATGACTCACGAGATTTATCGAGTTACTTCTTTCCAAATCGTGGGACCATACAAGCTTCAGATCGCGTTTGACGATCAGACGGAACAGACGATCGATTTCCAACCAATTCTCGCGGGTGAGTTATACAGGCCGCTTAGGGACCTTCACATTTTCAATCAGGTCCGAATAGACCCAGAAGTTCATACCCTTGTATGGCCAAATGGGGCCGACTTCGATCCGGCTACCTTGCACGATTGGCCGCAACTTAAAGAAGCAATGATCGAGCGCGCTAGGCGATGGGAGCTGGTTCCGACAGGCAGTTGATCATGGGAGCGCTTTCAATGAATCATCACTCGCCGACACTCAAACTAGCCTTGGTCATCACCACGTTTTTAGCGCTTGCCGTGCTCTCTGCCGGGCAGGATCCCGGAGTCTTACCAGCGAAGAAGGCCTATGTTCGCACTGGCTATGAAGCTACGCTCTCCGGCACCATAACATTCACAGGCAAGCGACCAAAGGCTCGTGTTATCGACATGTCGGCCGATCCGCCTTGCTACGAAGTAAATCAGGATCCGACAACCGAGGATGTTGTGAGTAACAAACGGAGGCTCGCCAACGTTTTTGTTTACGTCAAGAGTGAGGCGCTCGATTCCTACACGTTCGAACCTCCAGGTTCGCCCGCGATGTTGGAGCATAAAGGTTGCCGCTATGCACCTCATGCACTGGGAATGCAAGTGGGACAGCCGCTCCTGATCTTCAACCGTGATCCCACCATTCACAATACTCATGTAACCGCGAGAATCAATAAGGACTGGAATCAGTCGCAACCGGTCGGCACTTCTCCTATTAGCGTTGCATTTGATCATGAGGAGTTTTATGTAGCTCTCAGAGATAATATGCATCCTTGGCAAAGGGCGTACGTCGGTGTCTTCGATCACCCATTCTTTGCTGTGAGCGATGAGTTGGGCAACTACAGAATCGAGGGTTTACCACCTGGGCAGTACACCGTAGTCGCGTGGCATGAACGCTTCGGCGAAAAGACGGAGGAAATCACAGTTGTCCCCGGTGAAGCCAGGGATCTGAGTTTCACGTTTGCTGCTAAGTAGTGAGCATCGTTGAGGGACAGGCAAGAATGCCTGTTCTGTTGTCTATTGCTTGGGTGAGCTCTCCGGTTGAATTGTTTCCTGATAAATGTACTTCAGGTCTTGAAGTTTTAAGACGACTGCGGGCTTCACGGCGTTGCGATCCTTATCCATGCTGATGATTCCGGTGACGCCGGCGAAGTTCTTAGTCTCAGCCAGCGCGTCGCGCAGCTTTGGCCCTTCCGTAGTTCCCGCCCGCTGAATTGCTTCAGCAAGAAATCTTAGTGCGTCATAGGCGAGCGCGGCATGCGCGTCCGGCGGCAGATTCCCATAACGCTGGCGATAAGCCTTCACAAACTTTTGAATCGTCTCGGAAGGATCTTCCGCTGAATAGTGATTGGAAATGTAGGCGCCATTCAAAGCATCGCCGCCGAGTTCCCAAAGCTCGGGCGCGTCCCAGCCGTCGGCACCCAACAAGGGCATCGTCAAACCGACTTGACGCGCCTGCTTCGCGATGATGGCGACGTCGCCGTAATAACCCGGAATATAGATCACGTCCGGGTTCGCGCCTTTGATAACGCTTAACTGCCCGCGGTAATCAGCGTCGCCTTGCGAGTAGGATTGCTTGGCGACAATCTCGCCACCGAGTTTTGTAAAACTAAACTCAAAAAAATCTGTCAACCCGCGACTGTATGGCGAATTGAAGTCGAGCATGATCGCTGCCCGCTTCGCTTTCAAAGTGTTAGCGGCAAATTTCGCCATCACCTCACCCTGAAAGCCATCGATGAAACAGGCGCGAAAGATGTAGTCGCCTACTTGCGTAACCGCGGGGTTGGTTGAAGACGGAGCAATCAGCGGCACTCGCGCCGACTGCGCTTTAGGAGCAGCAGCTAAACTATTTCCTGACGCGCCGGCGCCGATGATGGCCACTACCTTGTAACGATCAATTAGGTTGGCGGCAGCCTGGGCTGCTTCCTCAGGACTTCCTTTGTCGTCTTCGATAACGATATCGATAGGGTGGCCGTTGATGCCGCCGGCCTGATTGATCTCGTCGGCAGCCATCAGCACGCCATTCTTGGCAGAGAGGCCAAAGTCAAAAGTAGGGCCGGTTAGGTCGCCGAAGAATCCAATACTGATCGTCGCATGATCGTTGCCGTTCTTTTGCGGTGACGCGCAGGATGGCGCGAGCACTGTCAGCGCGAGCAGGGCCAGAACAATCAACGCGCGTCGTATCAGTAATAGTTCTTTGTTATATTCTTGATCGCTCATTCCGTCGTCAAACAAAGACTAAAGGAAGCTTGAGCTGCTCTTAGCTCCCGATCCGGAACAACGGAGGCCCGAAGGGCCGGTATTCAATAGCCATGCCCGTGAGGGCGTGGTAGAAATGGTTTCATTAGTCTATTGAGGCCCGAAGGGCCGGCACCTAATACCAGCCCGACGTCAGCCATTCCGTCTGTGTCGCACCTTCGGCGCTCATTCATTGAAGAGCCCTTGATCCACGCCCTGACGGGCATGGCTATTGAATACCGGCCCTTCGGGCCTTTCCTAAAAACAAGCGGCTTAGAATAAGTGATCTACTCACCAAGGTAAGCTTCTTTAATTCGCGGATCGGCGGCGAGGTCCTTCGAAGGGCCTTCCATCACGATACGGCCAGTCTCCAGGACGTAGGCGCGATCGGAATGCTTCAAGGCAGCATGTGCGTTTTGTTCCACCAGCAGGATGGTTGTTCCCTTGCTTTTAATTTCATCAATCGCTTCGAAGATCGTGTGGACCACCAGCGGCGCCAGTCCCAACGACGGTTCGTCCAAGAGAAGTAAACGCGGTTGCGACATCAGCGCGCGGCCGATGGCCAACATCTGCTGCTCGCCCCCAGAAAGCGTTCCGGCCTTTTGCGATTCGCGTTCTTTTAGACGGGGAAACATCTGGAAGGCGCGCTCCATTTCTGCGGCAATGGCTCGCTTGTCCTTCTTTAGATAGGCGCCCATCTGCAAATTTTCTCTAACTGAAAGATTCGCAAAAACGCCGCGACCTTCGGGTGCCATCGAGATACCCTTGGCAACTAACTTGTGCGTAGCGCGGCCGTTGATGTCCTCGCCTTCAAAAGTTATTTTCCCCTCGCGCGGGCTCAGTAAACCTGTAATGGTTCGGAGCGTAGTGGTTTTGCCGGCGCCATTCGCGCCTATGAGCGTAACCACTTCGCCCTTTTCCACGTACATCGAGATGCCGGTAAGAGCCTCTATCGCGCCGTAGTTAACGAAGACATTGTCCAGAGTTAGCATTGATTTTCAGTTTTGAGTTCTCAGTTTTGAGTTCTTAGTTCCCCATCACTTGCGTGGTTAGGCAAACTAAGAACTCAAAACTTAAAACTCATAACTAGTCTCCCAAGTACGCTTCGATCACCTTCGGATCGTTTCTAATTTCTTCCGGAACTCCGAGGGCGATAGACTTCCCATAGTCCAGGACTTGGATCTTTTCGCAGACGCCCATCACCACTTTCATGTTGTGTTCGACGAGCAGAATCGTCAATGAGAACCGATCTCTTATGCGTTGAATCAGTCGCATTAGATCTTCCTGTTCAGAAGGATTCATGCCGGCTGCCGGCTCGTCCAGCAACAAAAGCTGTGGACGCGTGGCCAGCGCGCGCACGATCTCCAGTCGCCGTTGACTGCCGTAGGGCAAGCTCGTCCCGCCTTCATCTTTCACGCGCGCGAGGTCGAAGATTTCGAGCAACTCCAAAGCAAACTCACGGTGCTCACGTTCATCGCGCTCGAAACGGGGGAGACGGAAAACTGCATCAGCCAAACCCTGTTTCGCGTGTCGATGACAGGCAGTCATGACGTTTTCCAAAACAGACATACTGGGAAAGAGGCGAATGTTCTGAAACGTGCGCGATACGCCGCGACGGGAAATCTCATATGACCGCAGACCGTCGATGCGTTTGCCCTGAAAATAAATCTCACCGGAAGTTGGTTTATAGACGCCGGTCAGGAGATTGAAGACAGTGGTTTTGCCGGCGCCGTTTGGGCCAATCAGGCCGTAGATTTGGCCGCGCTCAACGTTCATGTCGAGCGCATTCACGGCGATGAGCCCACCAAACTGAATTGTGCACTTCACTGTTCTTAGCGGCGGATCTTCAGATATTGGCCGACCCTGATGCCGGCCAATGACGCGCGCGGCTTCAGTCGTGATCGAGTCTTCCTTTGTAGCCTTGACGGCATCTTGTTCCGGTGTGCCGCTCATCTGTTTTCCCTGTCTTTCTTTTCGTCAATCGCGGAAGGCGGTTCCTGTTCAGCTATTGAGACGCCACCCGTGCCGCCCACAACTTGATCCCCCTCCGGTCGCTTGCGCGCGCGCTTCAACCAGGACAGGCCAAACTCGCGAGTGCCCAAAATACCCTGCGGGCGCGTTAGGATGATGATGATTAGCATCGCGGAGTAGACGACTAAACGATAGCGCGAAAAATCGCCCGGCAGTTGTCTGAGCAGCTCCGGCATGATCGTAATGACCACGGCGCCGAGAACCGCTCCGGTTAGTGAGCCCAGGCCCCCCAGCACAATCATGATGATGATTTCAAATGAACGGATAAACTGAAAATCGTTCGTACTCAAAAATGATCTGTAGTGCCCGAAGAGAACCCCAGCCAGTCCGGCGAGCGCCGAGCTGATAACAAAGGCGAGAACTTTGTAGCGGGTGGTGTTAATACCCATGGCCTCTGCGGCCAGCTCGTCCTCGCGGATCGACACCAGCGCGCGGCCAATGTCTGAATGGACGATGTTGTGGACTATTACGATTGAAATAATGGCGAAACCGCCGACCCAAATAAAGTTACTGTAACCCGGCACCGAGAAACCCGTCGCGCCGCCTACCTTATCAATGTTCAAGATCACTATGCGGATGATTTCAGCAAAGCCCAAAGTAACAATTGCCAGATAGTCTCCCCGCAGTCGCAGTGAGGGAATGCCGACGAGCAAACCTGCAAAACCCGCGATTAGTGATCCGAAAGCAATCGCGATTAGGAAGATCAGCGCATGCGCCACCGTGAACCCGACAGTTCCGGCCAGGCTCCGTTCCCAAAACTGCGCGTGATAGACAACCAGGTAGGCGGAAGAATAGGCGCCTATAGCCATGAAGCCCGCATGGCCGATCGAGAATTGCCCGGTAAAGCCGGTGATCAAGTTCAAAGACACGGCCAGGATGATGTTGATGGTGAGAGTCATCAGGACATCGGCGGGGTAGGCGCCAAACCCAAAACCAAAAAGGCCCTCTTTGCTCATGAACGCGTTCACGAGATAGAGGACGATGATGATGGCTATGGTGGATAGAACTCTCTTAAGCGTTGGCATCCTGTTAGTTCATCACCTGAAACGAAAAGTCTTTACCTGTGGTTGAGACTAAACTTTTTCCTGAACAGTCGACCCCAGCAGGCCTGAGGGACGTACCAGTAACACCAGGATCAGAATCGCGAAGGCGACTGCATCGCGAAAGGTTGACGGAATGCCCACGTTTTGTCCGTAGCCGACAACAAACGTTTCAGCAATGCCGATGAGCAGACCGCCCAGTACCGCCCCGGGAATATTCCCGATACCGCCGAGCACGGCAGCGACGAAGGCTTTTAGTCCGGTCAGGATTCCCATCAACGGATCAATCTGAGGATTGTATTGGGCAGTCAGCACGCCACCGGCGGCAGCCAGCGCCGAACCCAGCGCAAAAGTGAACGAGATAATAAAGTCGGTGTTAATGCCCATCAACTTTGCGGAGTTGAGATTAAACGAAACCGCGCGCATCGCGGTGCCGACTTTGGTTTTGAAGATAATCCATTGCAGCAGAAGCATCAGGGCCACAGAAACTGCGAAGATCAGGATCTGGGATTTGGAGATCGCAGCGTTGCCAAAAAGCGTGTAGCTCTTCTCGCTAAGTAGCTGCGGAAAGGCGCGTGGCGCGGCGCCAAGCTTGGCAACGAAGAGATTCTCAATCAGCAGCGAAACGCCAATAGCGGCAATTAACGTCGTCATGCGCGCATATTTTCTGAGAGGACGATATGCAAAGCGCTCGATTGCCATGCCGACCAGGGCCGCGGCAATCATCGATGCGACTAGTACCACGCTGAGACCCAGGAGCGAAGGCCCCGTCGCAAAACCAAGTTCGAACGCCAGGAAGTAACCTACGAAGGCGCCGACCATGTAGATGTCGCCGTGAGCAAAGTTAATCAGACGGAGAATTCCGTAGACCATCGTGTAGCCCAGGGCGATAAGCGCGTAGATCGCGCCTATCGTCAGGCCGTTAATCAGTTGCTGAACGAAGGTGTCCATTGAATATTTTCGCCGGCGTTATTTGGGAGATGGTGAAGACTTCTCAGTCTTAGCAGGGGCGGCTGCCGCCTTCGCTGGAGACGACGCGGTTCCCGCTTTCGCCGGAGACGACGCGGGTGCAGCGGCCGGTGAGGTGCCTGATGTTGCCGGAGCAGCCTGAGCTGGCGCCGTCATGCCTTCGGGATAAATCGTCTCCTGGTAGATGTATTTCTTGTCCTGAAGTTTGAGCACGACTGCGGGCTTGACTGCATTCCTATCCTTGTCGAGTGAGATAGTTCCAGTCACACCCTTAAAATCTTTAGTGGCGTTGATAGCATCCTTGAGTTGCGGTCCTTCGGTGGTACCCGCGCGCGAAATGGCGTCGGCGAGCACCTTCATCGCGTCATAACCGAGTGCGGCGAGCGCGTCAGGGACTTCGCCATTGCGAGCTTTGTAATCAGCGACAAACTTTTGGATTGCCGGGGAAGGATCGTCGACTGAGTAGTGGTTGGAAATGAAATCACCGTTCAATGAGTCGCCGCCCAGATCCCAAAGTTGGGTCGAGTCCCAGCCATCGCCACCAAGCATCGGGGCTTTGATGTCCAGTTGCTTCGCTTGTTTGGAAATCACTCCTACCTCACCGTAGTAGCCCGGTACGTAGATCACGTCCGGATTCTCTGAGCGAATCTTAGTGAGCTGTCCTTTGTAGTCACGATCACCCTGGGTGTACGACTGCTTGTCAACGATCGTACCGCCGAGTTTCTTAAAGCTGGCTTCGAAGAATTCTGTTAGGCCGCGACTGTAAGGCGAATTGAAGTCGAGCATGATCGCCGCGGTCTTAGCGTGGAGCGTGTTGGCCGCAAACTGGGCCATCACAGCGCCCTGGAAGGGATCGATAAAGCAAACGCGCGAGATGTAATCACCGACTTGTGTCACTGCCGGATTGGTTGACGATGGCGAAATCATCGGGACGTTTGCGGCCTGAGCCTTGGGCGCGGCCGCCAGTGTATTTCCAGACGCTACTTCGCCGAGCAAGGCAACGACGCGGTCCTGATTGATGAGCTTGGTTACTACGGTCGCTGCTTTCTCGGGCCGCCCTTCGTCGTCTTCCGAGAGAATTTTGATCTGCCGGCCGTTGATTCCGCCTGCTTTGTTGATCTCGTCAGCGGCCATCTCAACCCCACGTTTGGTTGACTGGCCGAAGTTTGAGGTGCGCCCCGTAAGGTCCCCGTAGTAACCAACGACGATTTCCCCAGTTTGGCCACCGGCCCCGGGGCCGCCCTTACGTTCACAAGCAAAAGCAAAAAGCAGAGACGAAATCAGCAGCAGCGAAAGCAGAGTTCTTTTCATAGTTTCCTCACAAGCGAATTGGTTTTAGTAGTTTACCGGCGAAGCGCAGACCCTCGACCGGCACTTCGTCGCATTGATTAGGGGGTAATTTACTGTTAGCTCAGAATCGAGGCTGAATAATACTTTGAGAACCTTACTGACGCAAACTTTAAGAGCATTTGGCTGGCTGAACGCGCCCGCCACGCGCCAGGAAAGAGCAGAAGGCAGACGGCAGGAGGCAGACGGCAGGAGTAGGAACACCTAGCAGGAAATCGGTTAGGCCTCTCGTTGTCCTGCGGTCTGCCTCCTGCTCCTGCCTCCTAGCTTCGCGCTCTTGGCGCCTTGGCGGTTGATTGTCGACTTCCCGCTAATCTAGACTGCGCCTCATGAGCGAGCCGCAACCAAAGCCGACGCCTGCCCTGGGCGACATGAGCAAGGAAGACTTCCGCCGCTTTGGCCACGAACTGGTCGACTGGGTCGCGGAGTACCTCGAGCACGTTGAAGACTTACCGGTGTTGGCGCAAATTGAACCGGGGGATCTCAAGGCGCAACTTCCCACCGCCCCGCCCGATAAAGGTGAGGCAATGGAGCAGATCATCGCCGATGTCGATCGCTTGATCGTCCCGGCGCTAACCCACTGGAGTCATCCTTCATTCTTCGCTTACTTCGCCACCTCCACTTCAGCGCCGGGAATTTTTGGCGAACTTCTGAGCGCTGCCTTCGACAACAAAGCCATGCTGTGGCGCACTTCGCCGGCGTCGACGGAATTGGAAGAAGTGACGCTTGACTGGCTGCGTCAGATGATGGGCCTCGATGCGGGCATGACCGGAATCATCTACGACACGGCTTCAGTTTCCAGCCTGCACGCGATTGCCGCCGCGCGCGAAGGCGTGGAGTTGCGCATTCGCGAAGAGGGAATGAGCGGACGTCAGGATCTGCCGTTGCTGCGTGTTTACATTTCCGAACAAGCGCATTCGTCAATCGAGAAGGGTGTGATAACTCTGGGATTGGGCCAGCGTGGATTGCGCAAGATTCCCACGGACAGCGAATTTCGCATGGACACGGAGGCGCTGGCCGCGGCGATCGAGGAAGACAAAGCAAACGGCATCGTGCCCTTCTGCGTAGTCGCGACCGTTGGCACCACGTCAACTTCGAGCATCGATCCGGTTGCGGAGATTGTTCCGATCTGCGAACAGCACAAGTTGTGGCTTCATGTTGATGCGGCCTACGCGGGCTCGGCGGCTGTGGTGCCGGAGTTGCGGCATATTCTTAAAGGCTGCGAGCGCGCGGATTCCCTGGCAGTTAATCCGCACAAGTGGTTGTTCACTCCCTTTGATCTTTCGGTGCTTTATTGCCGTCATCTCGATCTGTTGCGCCGCGCCTTCTCGCTCGTTCCGGAATACCTGCGAACGCCGGAACAGGCGCAGGTGCGCAGCGGATCGGACTATGGCGTGCAACTCGGTCGCCGCTTTCGCGCGTTGAAGCTCTGGATGATTATCCGTTACTTCGGCCATGAAGGTCTGGCCGCGCGCATACGCGAGCACTGTCGCCTGGCCAAGCTCTTTGCGTCCTGGGTTGAAGCCGATCCAAATTGGGAGTTAATGGCGCCGCTGCCGCTCGGGTTGGTTTGCTTTCGCGCGTGTCCGCGTGTGCAAGGCGTGGATGAAACGGCGCGAGAGGCTCGCCTTGATGTGCTCAATGAAGCAATCATGCATGGAGTGACTGCGACCGGAAAAGCGCTGCTCTCGCATACGAAGCTGAACGACAAGCTGACGCTCCGGCTATCGATCGGCAATATTCGCACAACTGAGAAACATGTGCGCCAGGTTTGGGAATTATTGAATGAACAACTA
>JBDUAQ010000113.1:0-10454 GCA_040004575.1 bacterium | reverse complement strand
GAGGTTTGAATGAGCAACACGACACGAAAAGTCTGGAGCGCGGGCGCGCACGAACGCAAAGTAGAAAACCTCTATTCCGGCGGCGTGGAAAATTTTGCGAATTGGCATAACGGTTATTTGAATTTTGGACTCTGGGAAAACGGAAACACTGATTACATCAAAGCAGCAGAAAACCTGGTGCACCGCATGGGAAACCTCCTCGGCCTCAATGAAACCAGCAAACTGCTCGACGTCGCACCCGGCATGGGCACGCAGGACATTTATCTGCTCCAGAACTTTGCGCCGCAATCGATCGACGGTCTTGACGTAACCTGGAAACACATCGAACACTGCCGGCGGCGTTCACGCGAAGCAAACGCGGAAGATCGCGTGCGCTTCCATCACGGGACGGCGATCGAGCTTCCCTTCCCTGACGAGAGCTTTACGCACGTCTTGAGCATTGAAGGACCCGAGCACTTTGACACGCGAGAGAAGTTCCTCCATGAAGCGCATCGTGTGTTGCAGCCCGGCGGCCTAATTGCCATGGCTGATTATGTCGTGAAAAACCCGCCGCGCAATTTGTTTGAAAAGTTAGTCGTCGCGGTCGCGCGGAGGCTATGGCAAGTTCCACGCGCAAATATTTACTCGGCAGACGTCTACCGCCAGAAGATGCAAGCGGCCGGTTTTGAAAAGATTGAGATCGAGGAGATTGGGGCGTCGGTTATCCCCGGCTACTACTTCGAGCAAATGCGTCCAGAGACAATTCGCGCCATCAGCAAGATTCGCGGCTTCGCGCTCGCCAGGCTTGGGTTGCTGCTTGACGTAGTCGTCTATCGCGGATTCACGATGGGTTTGTTGGAGTACGTGCTGGTGCGCGGCGTACGCAGTTAGAGAGAGATTATCAAAAATGCTCAACCGCCAAGACGCCAAGCGCGCCAGCACTTTTCCGATTTGTCTTCTTGGCGTTCCTCGGCGTCTTGGCGGTTTGTCTTGAAAGAAAGTTAGCGAGGCGCCGCTGTTTGAGAGCACCGCGCGTCTTTGGCTCTGGCAGTCTCGATACCGAAGAATCCTATCGCCGCTTCCAGCCTGCGAAAGAACTTCAACTTGTTCAAGAGCGGATTGAGCCAGCCATTGGTGATGCAATAGTTCACATCGAAGGGCTGCGTGTGGTGTCGCTTATGATGCTGCGGTTCAAGCACGAGCCGCTTGCGTTGCAGCCAGCACGCAAAAGCAGACGGGCTTTCCTGATGCGCCCACTTGTGAAACTGATTAGTCGCGACCGTCGCTGCCGCCGCCAAAGAAAAAGAAACTACCGAGAACGCCAACCAGGCTGAGTGGGGCTTCAACCACATCAGGTAAAGGCAGAGTGACAGAACCGGAACCGCCAGAATGCAAACGTTGCCGGTAGTTTCCACCAGCCCATGTGTGCATATGTCTCGAGGGTAGATGTGATGCAGGCGAAACGGTTTGACCAGGCTCGGGCCAATTAGTCGCATATCTTCAGTGCCATAGGTGTCCGCCGCCCAATGTACAATTCCGGAAATGAAATCACCCAGGACAATGCCAAGCGGAATCGCGAGCGCGACCAACCAAAGCATCTCGAGTGCGTAGAGCCTCGACCCAGCCCACTGTAGATTCAGAACAAACACGACCGGAAAGATCACCACGCTCGCGTGTTCCAGAAAGGAATGCAGTGGCCCCGAACGTTCTTCCACGCCGCTGTAGCCCGGCGAAGGGTTTGGTCTTGTGCTCTTGTTTTCTAAAGACGCTGACATTGTTTGAACCCGCGCGCTCTGGATCGAAATTGCTGGTGTTCCCAGATGATAGTTAAAACTCACGGAACCGGCTGACTATTCATTGATCAGTCGGGTAGTTTACGATTGCGGCCCGGTGATCGGATTTTGCATTGAAGATTATAGTAAGATTATTCCCGTAAAGCCCAATGAGGGCAATGCCATATGTTATCTAGCGCACACATGAGTGTAATAAGCTTGTAATACGTAAATCGATTGCAAATGGATCAACTTTCCCACATCGATGACGAAGGTCGCGTCAAAATGGTCGACACCAGCGATAAGGTTACGACCACGCGTCATGCAGTTGCGTCTGCACGCGTCTTAATGTCAGAGGAAACTGTTAGAGCGGTCCAGGACCATCGAACACCGAAGGGCGATCCACTTGAAGCAGCAAGGCTCGCAGGTATTATGGCCGCGAAGCGAACGGCTGAGTTGATACCGCTTTGCCATCCGCTGCCGCTGACGCACGTCGATGTGCAGGCAAAGATCAAAGATTATGGCGTCTATCTCGAAGCGAGTGTTTCAACCAATGCGCAGACTGGTGTCGAGATGGAGGCGCTCACCGCGGTGTCAGTCGCCGCGCTGACTATTTACGATATGTGCAAAGCGCTCGACAAAGGGATCATCATTTCCGACGTACGCCTTGAACGCAAAACAGGCGGAAAGTCGGGTGACTACAGACGGACTGAACAATCTCAGGGTTGAAGTTTTCACAATACACGGAACATCATTGATTTGTTCGGCGTTTAGTCTGAAGTGAGCGAACGGTTCAGTTTCGACTTGAATGTTGGATCCGGTCGCTGCTCCCGGTTCTGTTTTTGTGGAGAATTACTATGAAATACGGAATTTCCCGCGACGCCCGTCCACAAGCAACTCTGCTGCTTACAGCGGCTGTGATTTCGATCGTGCTTTGGTTCATTCCGTTTGCCGAGATCGTCACTTATCCCTTTCGCATCTTCGTTACCTTCATACATGAAGGCGGTCACGCCATTGCCGCGCTGCTCACGGGGAACTCCGTCGAGAGCCTGAGCATTGCAACGAACGCGAGCGGTGAAACCTACACCACGCAGGGCGGTGCATTTTCCCAAATGCTCGTGTCGAGCGCGGGCTATCTTGGCTCGATGACCTTCGGGGCTTTATTGCTGGTGTTGATTCGGAAGGCTATTGCGGCACGAGTAGTACTGCTCGGATCGGCCGCCTTGATTTTTGCATTGACGGTTATTTACGGACTCATTAAACCCGCTATGTCGGGAGTGGTCACGACTTCGCTGCCCTTTACCATACTGGCCGGAACGCTACTCAGCCTTGGCTTGATCGCTGTAGCCAGATACGCCAGTGCGCGTGTGGCGACGTTCTTTGTCAGCTTTCTCGCCGTTCAGTGTGTGCTCAACGCGCTGCTCGACTTGAAGACGGTTTTTTTCCTGTCAACACCGTTTGCGCCGACTGTACCAACTGACGCCGTGAACATGTATGCCGCCACCGGCATTCCCGCGTTTTTCTGGTCCGTCGCCTGGATCGGTATGGCAGTGGGAATTCTGGCAGTTACAATGCGTCTCTACGTCTCGAGCAGAAACAAGCAGTTCCAACTCGATCTTGACCGCCCGTTTGACCAAATCCCGGCAGTGTTTCCCACGACAATTCAGGAAGGCCAGAACCTGCGCTAGCTCTCGCTCTAGCTCCGCATAAACTCACGCGCCCGGTCTACTACGGTGGTAGTAATTTCCCTCACCAAGTAACTTGCCCCACTACTAGATTCACCGCTCCTCTGAGCAATTTCTGACAAAGCACCGCGCGCCGCTTGAAGTGCTTGGTCACGCCTTTAACTGTTAACAGTTCGCTCATCGATTAGTAGAAGCTTAACTAATACGACGCAGCCCAGCTTTGTCGCCAGCCTACTACCAGCCGTCGTAGCATACGTTTGTCGCTGCGATTGTTTGCAAGGTCGAGTTTGCCATCTTAGAATGCGGCGACTTTCGCGGCAACTAGAAAACATGGTGCTGATACTGTTCACAGCTTTCGGAGCCGTCTTTGTTGCCGAGATTGTCGGCGACAAGCTGCTTTATACGACAGGCTTGCTGGCTGCTCGTTATCGCACGCCGCCGATAATGTTAGGGATGGCCCTTGCTTTCATGGCCAAGATGGGCGTCGCTGTACTCGTCGGCGATGCGATCTCGAAGTTGCCGCGGTCGCTGGTCGCCACCATTACTGCGATTAGTTTTCTGGGCGTGGCCGTGGCGCTGTGGTGGAAGTCGGATCGGCCGCGAGAGTCCAAAGAGAACCACCGGGCGTCAAAGGCAGCGGCGCTTTCGTTTGCCGCAATTTTCTTATCAGAATGGGGTGACGTTGGTCAGATCACCGCGGCTACCCTCACCGCAAAGTATCACCAGCCATTGTTGGTATGGCTCGGCGCTGTTGCCGCTATGGTGACTAAGGGCGCGCTGGCAGCGTTTCTTGGCGGCAGTATTCGCAAGTGGATTCAGGATCGGGTTGTCCCGCAAGTAGTGCGCTACGTAGGGGTAGGGTTATTACTCGTCCTGGGCGCGCTCTCAGTGTTGGAAATCTGGAAGCGGTAAAGTGACGGTGACTCAACTCGCGCCGAACTCGAGCTAGGAAAGAATCTGGACAACGCGTTCGATCACATTATGCACCGTGACCTGCACGCTCGAGTTGCTTGCTACCATAAAAGCGAACAGGAGCAACCCACAAAATGAGGCGGTTGGAACGATACGGGAAATAGCGGGATTGAGGTCGCGGCGCAGGTGGCCCTTCGAGGCGATTTCAAGCAAACGCCCCACTCGGGCTTTTACTCCGCGAGTTTCTTCTGCACCCACCAGGAATGCCGCCATCGGAATTGCTAAATGAGATCCAACCGGAACGAGCTTCGCTATTTTTACCAGCGCTGACGCCAGATTAAGCGCTGTCTCGGGATTCTCCTGGGCCGCTTGTTCATCCGCGGCGCATTCCGCCGCTTCTGCCCAGGCTCTGTCAAGCGATCGGCCGCAAGGCACAATCATCAACGCATCACGGCAAGCGCGCAACAACGAACGTTTGAAGTTGTCATGCGCGCGCAGGTGCCCACCCTCGTGAGCGATGGCCGCGCTTAATTCTTCCTGGCTGAGTGTATTCAGAACGTGTTCGGCAACAAACAGGCGCGGCCTGATGGTTCCTACAACGGCAATGATCGGAAACTTATTAACAATGCGGAATGCGGGAATGTTCGTTCCGCTAAGCTTTATCTGGACCGCACTCGAGAGCCACTCTTGCAGCAGTTTCCGCGTCGCGAACCACGAGCGCAGGGCCCGCCATAAAGCGAGCATCACGCCTAGCGCGGAAACGATCGCAAGGGCCGCGAGTTTCTTGCTGACAGTTTCAGTAGTTGTGTAAGGCTCATAGCCAACATAGGAAGGCACCAGAAACAAAGTGACGGAAATCAACGCCAGCATTGGCGGGCCGGCGCGCAGGGCGAACAGAACCTCCGCGCGCGCGCTGGCTGAGCATCCTCGCAAAGAATCGCAGAAACGCCAGCAGGCAGCGACGATCGCTGACGCAAATGCGTTGATCGTCAGCAGTGACGCCAAGACCAGAGAAATTCCGAGTAGCTCGTACACAGCTAGTCCGCTTTCCGCCGTAACTCCCGGCGCTTCTCTCTTATCAAGCGATCGAGTTCATCCAGCATTTCGCGATCATACTCGCTAACGGTATCGACAATGCAGGCCAGCACCGGCTGCACAGCGTCTGCGCCGTGACCGAGCAGACCGTAGATAACATCTTCCCGAATCCCCTGTTCAAGCTCATCCGGTGAGACGGCTGCTAAATAGAAAAACGCGCGGCCATCTTTACGTCGAGTGAGAAGCTTTTTCTTGAAGAGGCGATCCAGAGTTGTCATCAACGTCGTATAGGCAATTTTTTCGTCAAACGCGAGGTAGATATCGCGTACGCTGGCTCCGTCCCGGCGCCAGACCTGCTTGAGAACGTTTTGCTCAAGTTTGCCCAGCGACTCGGAAGCTACCTCGCGAGGCGGCTTAAACCCTCGCAAAAGAAATCTCGATGTCTTCATAGGTGCGCATTGTTGTGCATTGCCCTCGTGCCTGTCAATCAGGAATCTGTCCGAGCAGAAAGTCAGTTGAAAACGTCGGTTGAAACTGGTCAAGTGATTGCTGGGACCGCGGGCGTCCCGCCCGCAAACGCGCCGCTGGCGCGCAGTTCTCTGCAAGTCGCTTCCTCCTGTCCATTTTCGCGCTTCGCGCTCATTGCGGGCGAGACGCCCGCGGTCCCAGCAATCACTTGACCGGTCTTAGCCCAACTTATGCTCCGTTTCGCGTCTGCCGGAAATCGGAGTATCATCAAGGTTTGCGAATGGACAAAAACTTCTGTCTGTGCGGCCGGCGCAACTTTTAGAACATGCCTGAAGAAGCAATTGAAGTCAGGGGAGCCCGGGTCAATAACCTGAAGAATATCTCGTTCTCAATCCCGATTAACCAGTTGACTGTGGTTACCGGGGTGAGCGGATCGGGTAAATCTTCGCTTGCCTTCGACACTATCTACGCGGAAGGGCAGCGCCGTTATGTGGAATCGCTGTCGGCTTACGCGCGCCAGTTTCTCGAGCGGATGGACAAGCCGGACGTTGACGAAGTGCGCGGCATTGCGCCCGCCATCGCCATTCGCCAAAAGAACTCCACACGAAATCCGCGCTCAACGGTCGGCACGCAAACGGAAATCTTCGACTACCTTCGCTTGCTCTACGCGCGGGTGGGGACAACTTACTGCCGAGTTTGTGGCCGCGAGGTCTACAAGGATTCGCCTGAATCCGTTGCCGACGAAATCCTGAGGACGCTGCCCGAGGGAGCGCGGTTTTATGTTTTGTTTCCCGCGCAGGCGGGGATGGCTGGAACCGGGAACGGGAATAATGGAGACGCGGAGACACGGGGACGCGGAGATACGGGGAAGATTCGAAACAAGTCTCGTCCCCCCGTCTCCGCATCTCCGCGTCGAGCGATTACTCCGCGTCAGGTAGTTACCGCTCACGTGATGAGCCTGATGCAGCGCGGCTTCACTCGTTTGTACTCCGCCGGCCAAACCATCGATCTTCATTCGCCTGACGATTACAAGCTCGACACTTTCGACGATGTATTCGTCATGGTCGATCGCCTTGTCGCCGGCCCTGACATCAGGCAGCGGCTGGTGGATTCTTTGGAGATCTGTTTTCAGGAGGGTCACGGGACGGCGAACATCGAAACTGCCGAACCGGAGCCGACGCGTCTCAAGTTTTCCGATCGGTTCGAGTGTAAGTATGACGGCACAGTCTATGCCCAACCCGAGCCGCGTCTCTTTAGTTTTAATAACCCCTACGGCGCTTGCCCCACCTGCCAGGGTTTTGGCAACACCATCGGACTCGATCTCGATCTGGTAATTCCCAATCCCGGACTGAGCCTGAAGGACGGCGCCATTGAACCGTGGACCAAGCCGCAGCATGAGTGGGCGTTTGACGAACTGAAACAGTTTTGCAAGTCAGAAAAGATTTCAATGACCGTGCCCTTTGCGCAACTCTCGCGCGCCGAACAACGCGCGGTTGTCGAAGGCAAGAAAGAATGGGGCGGGGTGCGCGGCTTCTTCGACTGGCTTGAAACGAAGAAGTACAAGCTCCACGTGCGCGTCTTTCTTTCCAAATATCGAGGTTACACCCGATGCCCTGATTGCGGCGGCGGACGACTCAGGCAAGAGGCGCGCGATGTGAAAGTCGGCGGCGCTACGCTGCCTGACGTTTGCGCCCTATCGATCAAGGACGCTGCAGTCTTCTTCGACTCGCTGGAACTGTCGACCGAACAGGGCGCAATTGCTGAACGGATCTTGTTTGAGATTCGACGCCGTTTGCGATTCCTGGTGGAAGTTGGTTTGGACTATCTGACTCTTGATCGGCTCGCTTCAACGCTTTCGGGCGGCGAGGCACAACGGATACAACTCGCCACGAATCTCGGCTCGTCATTGGTCGGCGCGCTCTACGTTCTCGATGAGCCTTCCATCGGTTTGCACCCGCGCGACAACGACCGCCTCATCGCCCTGCTGCACAACCTGCGCGACATTGGCAACACCGTTCTGGTGGTGGAACACGACGAAGATATGATGCGCTCCGCCGATCACATTCTCGACATCGGACCTTCGGCGGGCGAACTCGGTGGCCGCGTAATCTACGAAGGAGACTTCCCAGGATTGATGCTCGATACGAGTTCTTTGACGGCGCGTTATCTCCGGGGCGAAGCCGAAATCAAAGAACCAAAACAACGTCGCGCCGGTCAAAAGAGGCGACTGACGCTGCGCGGCGCGGCGGAACATAACTTGAAATCGATCGACGTCGAGTTCCCGCTGGACATGCTGGTGTGCGTCACGGGAGTGAGTGGTTCAGGCAAGTCAACACTGATTCATGATTGCATCTACGCCGGGCTGAAGAAGCAAAGAGGCGACTGGCAAGGACCCGTCGGCGCTTTCTCGAAACTGGAAGGCGCGGAACTTATTGACGATGTGATTCTGGTTGATCAGTCGCCGATTGGCCGCACGCCGCGTTCAAATCCCGTAACCTACATCAAGGTCTACGATGGTATCCGCGAGGTGTTTGCTTCAACTCGTGAAGCTCAAGCGCGCGGCTTTGATCCGTCACACTTCTCCTTCAATTTGCCGGGCGGACGTTGCGATGTTTGCCAGGGCGATGGCACGGTCACGGTGGAAATGCAGTTTCTAGCCGACGTCGAACTCGTCTGCGAAGAGTGCAAAGGAACACGGTTCAAGCAACAGATTCTCGACATACGTTATCGTGGCAAGAACGTCCACGAAGTTTTGAATATGACGGTGCGCGAGGCGATCAGCTTCTTCCGCGAAGTGTCGAAGGTCACTAACCGGCTGCGCGTGCTCGATGAGGTCGGACTTGGTTATCTGCGCCTGGGTCAATCAGCCACGACGCTCTCCGGCGGCGAGGCGCAAAGGATTAAATTGGCGGCGCAACTTTCGAAACGGACTGGCGCCAAGACGCTCTACATTTTCGACGAACCCACCACCGGTTTACATTTCGACGATATCAACAAACTGCTGGCTGCGTTTCGCGCGCTGATTGAAGCGGGCGGCTCGCTGCTGGTGATCGAACATAATCTTGACGTGATCAAGACTGCTGACTACGTTATTGACCTCGGACCTGAAGGCGGTGACGCCGGCGGGTATGTGGTAGTGACAGGTACACCCGAACAAATCATGCGCAAGAAAGAATCTCACACCGGGCGATACTTGAAGGCGCATCTCGCGAAATCAAACGGGCACACATCAAACGGCAACGGCAAGCTTTTGAAGAACGGCGGGGGCAGGCCCCCTTCCCAACCCTGAGATTATTCAACTTTAGCGATCAAAGTTTTTCTTGAGAGCCTTTCAGAGCCAGAACAAAAGCTATATCTGAGAAAATCTCGAGGTCAGGAAGGGGGCCTGCCCCCGCTTGCCAACAAACATGGAACAGGCAATTCCAGCTCAGAGTCCTCACCGCAAACTCACGCGCAAGCGCCGCCTTGGTTACGCCGCGATCATCTATCTAGGTTTTCTTGCTCTCCTGGGAGCAATTGAAGTCGGCACGCGGCTGACGATGCCGCATCTTTCGAGCCTCGATCTGTTTGTCGTCACAACGCAGCAGAAGGCGCAGGTTGCCGATGCCAAGCAGTCAGGAATCTTTGAAGGCGATCCGCTGCTGCTCTGGCGGCTCAAGCCAAACCTCGATCATGCCGTTTGGGATTTCACTGTTCTCTCGACCAACACTGACCATCTTCGCTCCCAGCATCCGCGCGAGTCGCTGCCGCCGAAACAACCAGGGGCGGTGCGCATTGTTTGCTTGGGTGATTCCGTGACGTTTGGTTATCGCGTGCCGGTGGTCTGGCCCGATAAACCGACGGAGTATGATCCCGAATGGCTTCCCTTCCCGATGTTACTCGAGCAGCAGTTGCGCGCGGCCAATCCGAATCGACAGCTTGATGTGGTAATGATGGCGGTTCCAGGTTACACCAGTCATCAGGGACTCGCCTGGCTGCGACGCGACATCGACAAGCTGCAACCGGATCTGGTGGTAGTAAGTTTTGGCTGGAACGATGCGAGCTTGAGCGATGTTCCTGATCGCGAGGCCATCAGAACAACTTGGTACGCAGTTGGAGTACGGCGTTTGATCGATTCAAGCCAGGCATTTGCTCACGCAACGGATTGGTTGCGATCGAAACGGTCAGTCGATCCAAAAACGCGCGTGCGACCGACCTCGCGCGTGTCCCAGCAGGAATATCTCAACAACATGCTCGCGATCGAAAGTCTTGCCCGTCAGCGAGGTGCCGCGGTGATAGTTCTTGCCGCGCCTTATCGCGATCACTCTTCTGAAGCGCCGGAGGCTAATCTGATGTTGCAATACCGCGTCGCGTTGGGAACGACAATGAGACAACGAGGAATTCCGTTTCTTGAAATCAGGGAGTTGACTGAGGATGCATACCCTGCCAACGAAGGCTGGTTTGGCGAGCGCATCCATCCGAATCACATGGGCCACCGCTTGATCGCTTCGGAGTTGTTGAAGTTGATCTCCTCGTCCCACACGCTCCACGACGTAAACATACCCGCGCTGATACCTTAAGGCCTTCTACCACAAACCGAATTTTGGGTGGCAGTCAAGCAGTT
>JBDUAQ010000112.1:0-10464 GCA_040004575.1 bacterium | reverse complement strand
ACTCGAACAAAACCTGGCAAAAAGCTGGATTCCTAAGCTATTATCCCCGGCGCAAAACCTAAGATTCAAAAAGAGACGGAGATCGTGACCGCTGGCTAGTCCTTTCAACGTCTGATTTCAATAACCCCCAACCAGCCGGTTTCCCCGGCGTACAGGAGAAGAAGATGAAAATCAAAAACCTGTTAGCGGTGTTAGCAGCGTCGTAATCTTCGCGTCGTTGGCGGTGCCGGTTTCGGCGGATCAACCGCGCATGCGGCCTTAGCGAAAACCGCAGCGCCACTAGCATGTCCTAACCCCCAAGGAGACAAAATGAAAAGACTTCTTTTTATCGCGCTGACAACTTTGCAGCTGACAGCCTGCGGCGGCGCCTCGTCGAGCCCGAAGCTGGAGGTGAACGATGGCAGCAAAAGTTTGACTCTGAATCTGAAGTCCGGCGAGGTCTATTACGGCAACGTCATTTCGACGTATCCGGGTAAAGCAAGTCTGCAGACATTTGCGCACGACATTGTTCTGGCCAACTACGACATTGACCAGACGACAACGCACAAACCATTGACCGCGCCCGAACAAATGCGCGTTGAAGTTCAATTGACGGGCGAAGCGGGAACGAAAGAAGATTCGCCGCTCAAAGTGGGAACCTACCGCGTCAAGAACGAGGCGATTAACCGGGTGCGCTCCATCGGCATTCGTACTTTTGCCGACGGCAAAGAGAACAAGACTTACTTCGAAACGATGTCCAGCAGCTCAACCGCCGACGGCGAAGTCACAATCAAGTCAATCACGAACGACACAGTGAGCGGAGAAATGAACCTGACCGACGGCGCGAAATTCGTCAAGGGGACGTTTACTGCAAAACTTCCGGCCGCGAAAAAGTAAGACCGCCGGATTGGTAACGACACAATAAGTAATCACAGGGCTGCGGGAACCTCATGAGCGAAGATCTCCAGGAGTTGTTTGGCGGTATCGACATCTACCTGTTTGACCAGCTCTTGAAGGGCCGGTTCGTTCCGGGGATGCGGGTGCTGGATGCAGGTTGTGGTACAGGCCGAAACCTCGTTTACTTCCTGCGAAACGGATATCAGGTTTTCGGAGTTGACGAGTCAACCGAAGCAATCTCACAAACGCGCACCCTCGCTGCCGAACTCGCGCCGCATTTGCCGGCGGATAATTTTCTCGTGGAGCCGGTTGAGCATATGTCGTGGAAGTCAGCAAGCAGAACAGCAATCAATGACCCGCCCGCTACCGCAGGAGGTACTGACAGAGCGGATTGTGATGAGGACGGCTTTGATGTGGTGTTGAGTAGCGCTGTGCTTCATTTTGCGCGCGATGAAGAGCACTGGCAGGCGATGGTCAACGAGATGTGGCGCGTGCTCAGGCCCAGCGGAATCTTCTTCGCTCGCCTGGCTTCAACAATCGGCATGGAGCAACAGGTCAGGCTCATTGAGGGCAGGCGTTATCACCTTCCTGACGGCTCGGATCGCTTTCTAGTAGATGAGGAGATCTTGCGAAGAGTAACGACCTCGCTCGGCGGAGAGTTTATTGAGCCGATCAAGACGACTATCGTGGAGAACCTACGCGCGATGACGACCTGGGTGGTGCGGAAAAGTGAGCAGTTGGCAGTCGGCAGTGATAAAACCCCCAGCACTCAGTCCTCAGTACTCACTACTCTTTTATAGCTTGAATGGTCGCTTCAATATTTGTCCGGTCTTTTTCAGGAATGAAGCGACGCGGGATTGTTTCTTCGTGTCCGCAGGTTCCAGCCGGGCAAGGCGAGGTCGATCCCGGGCCGCAGTCGCCTTCCGGTTCTTCTCCTGGACATTTTTCGTGCTTGACTTCGAGGGCGCAGGCGGAGTTGCGACGCGTTCAATTGTTCTCACCTGGCTGCGTTTGAGAAGTGTCACGACGCCGTCCTGCCGATACCAAATCCCTTGCTTTGTTTCCCAGGCTTCGTCAGCCTTAATAGACGAGCCATTGATTAGCCGCACGATCACGGTCCCGCGACTGTTCGAAGATATTGCGCTGGCGGCAACAGGATTCGCAGCCAACCGACCGCTGGCAAGCAATGATCCTGATGCAAGCGATTGAGTTGGGGAGGGCGATGAACTAAGTCCGTCATCGTGCTCTTTCGACGATGGTGAATGTTCAGGCTGGACAGTGTCCAAAATCGGAGTCGACGAACCGGCGGCAGGCGTTGCAGGTTGAAGGCTGTCATCGCGCGGAGTTACTTCCTGGAGCGATTGATTGGCGGAATGACCGGCAGCGCTAGATCGCGAGGGACGAAGCTGGGCGAAGTAGACTACGAAAAGAAGCACCGTCAGGGCAACTCCGGCGAGAACCAGAGATGGAGCCCGCCTCGATCGCGATTTTGCGGGTAAGTCAATGGTTAGCCTTGTTGGCCGCCCAACACTTTGGTCCGTTCCGATCGGCGCAGAGTTGTGGACGAGTTCCTTCCCGTCCATATCGCAAAAGAGTTGGTCGTCTTCATAGATGAAGTCACACTGTGGGCAAAGTTTCATCGCGTCCCTCCCGGTAAAGCCGAATTGTAGGTTTGGGGCGCAGATGGAAAATCGTCAGGTGAGAATCCGCTGACACTAGATTACACGGATCGGCGGGAACAGACAATCTGTTTTGTAATGATGGCTTTGCCACCTGGTGCGCCGTAAGTCTCCGACTTGCCGCTAGTTAGTCTTTATTTCTCAGGCCTCCGACCTGCGTTCGGCGGCCATAGACTTAATTATTGGTTGGATTTTCGGCAAGTCCGAGACTTGCCGCGCCCGGACGGGCGGAGCCAATTTACTCGGACGGTGAGCTTTCCGAATCGACGTCGGTAGTTGCGGGTTGCTCATCGGCGACCCAGGAGACAAAGAGTCGCAGCCAGTTTTCAGCAGATTCGGCGATCTGAACGCCCACGCGTGCGGTTCCATAAATCGCCGGGGCGATGCGAATGACCACGGCAGTCACTTCGATCGGCGCACCGTCGGGGCGGTGCGCGCGTAGATACAAACGCTCGCCACGGCTCACTTTTTGATTGAGATGAAAAAGCGCGCCGGAGGTCGAGATATCGTCAGTTTCAGTAGGCTCGCTCCAGGCTGAGCCGTCTTCGGCACGTCCTGAAATGACGATAGGAAGTCGCAAAGCCATACGTAAGGCAAAGCGTCGTTCTTCGTTGTTGCTTGGAATGCTCATGACAACAGGCATCGAATAAATCAGTGAGCAGTTTGCAGTCTCAACGCTCGGGCTCGCAAATCTCAGGGTCTTAAATCTCCAAGAGAATCTTGCGACAATTATCAGGATTAACAAGAAATCTTGCTGCTTACTGCTTACTGCTTACTGCCGACCGTCTTTCGTCGCTCCAATTATAAAACCCTTCGCCGGTCTTCTTACCCAGCTTGCCCTTGCTGACTAGTTGCCGCAAAACTTCCGGCGGCCGAAACGTTTCCGAACCAAGCTCGCGATAGAGATACTCGGCGATGTTGAGCCGGATATCCAAACCGACATGATCCGTGAGCTTCAGCGGACCCATCGGATGGTTGTATCCCAGTTCCATGGCCGTATCGATATCTTTGGCGCTGGCCACGCCTTGCTCGAGCATGCGCATTGCTTCGAGTCCCAGCGCAACGCCGAGACGGCTGGAAGCGAAGCCGGGAACGTCGCGAACAACGATCGGCTCCTTGCGCAATCTGGAACTAACTTCGCGAACGATCTCCACTGTATCATCCCCGGTAGCTTTTCCGACCACAATTTCAACCAGTCGCATTAAGTGGACCGGATTGAAGAAGTGCATGCCTACTACATTCTGCGGACGCTCGGAAGCCCTGGCAATTTCAGTTATGGAAAGCGATGACGTATTGCTGGCAAAAACAAAAGCCTTGTTCGCGTGTTTTTCTACTTCGCGAAGTATTGCTTGCTTGAGTTCGAGTTGCTCGGGAGCTGCTTCAATGATCAGGTCGGCAGTCGCAATCTCTTCCAGCTTCGTTGTTCCGCGGATGTGTTGCAGGATTGAATCGCGATCGTCTTCGGTAAGTTTGCCGAGCTGAAGTCCCTTCGCAAGATTGCGCTCGATCGCCTCGATGCCGCGAGCCAGGGAATCGCGATCAACGTCGCGGAGCAGAACTTTGTAGCCCGCCCCCGCAGCCACCTGCGTGATGCCATGTCCCATCGTGCCAGCGCCGATGACGCCGATAGTTTCAATACTTTGCGGAGCGATGCCTTCGTTCAATCGTTTCCCTTAGTTCTCTGTAATGCTGAGACTCTCTGTAGTAAGGCCATAGCTCGGATTCGACTACTATAGTACCGCTAGTTATACTATGGCCTAACCGAAAACGCCATACTTTCGGGCATTTAGTAGATTTTTTCAACTTTTACCAAGGGACGGGAAAAGACTCCATGCCAACGCAAACGCTCGATAGAGAGGTTGTAATCATTGGCTCCGGGCCCGCCGGACTTACCGCCGCTATTTATTCTGCGCGCGCGAATCTTAAGCCGCTTTTGATTGATGCGCCCCCCGACGCGGAAAAACAAACAACCCCCGGCGGGCAGTTGATGATTACTACAGACGTGGAAAATTATCCCGGATTTGCCGAGGGCATTCAGGGGCCGGAGCTAATGGTGGAGTTTCGCAAGCAGGCGGAACGCTTCGGGACAGAGTTTCTCGAGGAGTGGATTATTGACGTAGATTTGAGCGAACGGCCATTTATTCTTCAGGCGGGCCAGCACCTCATCAAGGCAGAGACTCTGATCATCGCCACCGGCGCGTCTGCGAAGTGGTTGGGAATACCCGGCGAGGCCAAGGTGCCCAACGGTTTTGGCGGCAACGGCGTTTCGGCATGTGCAACGTGTGACGGTCCGCTGCCGGGGTTTCGCAATAAGGAGTTGGTTGTAGTTGGCGGCGGCGACACGGCGATGGAAGAAGCCACGTTTCTGACACGCTACGCCTCAAAAGTTTATTTGGTCCATCGTCGCGACAAACTGCGCGCGTCGAAGATCATGCAAGACAAGGCGTTCAAGAATAAGAAGATTGAATTTCTCTGGAATACTGGAGTCGAAGAAATTGTTGGGGAACCGGAAGCGGGTGTCACTGGCGTACGCCTGCTGAATCTACAAACTAAGGAAGAGCGCATGCTTCCATGCGCCGGCGTCTTCATCGCCATCGGCCACAAGCCAAACACCGATCTTTTCAAAGGACAGATCGAAATGGACGAAGTTGGCTACATCAGGACTTTGCATCGCTCGACGACGACGAATATTCCAGGTGTGTTTGCCTGTGGCGACGTGCAGGACTCAACCTACCGGCAGGCAGTGACCGCCGCGGGCACCGGCTGCATGGCCGCGCTCGATGCGGAAAGATTTTTGGATCACTTGCCAGTAGTCACGCTTGAGGGCGATGAGGTCACGATCGAGGGCGAGCATCTCACCGCCGATCATCAGGTAATCATAGAACCCGATGGCAAGATGATTCCCAATCACGCGACCGTGCTGATTGCTAAGAAAGACTGAAAGCGGTGCGCAGGCATCCTGCCTGCCTTGTAACGTAGCTCACTAGGTAGCAAGCTTTCATCCGCTTCTTGAACCTAAGGCGCAGGCGGACGCAGGCAGGATGCCTGCGCTCCGATCCCTGCCTACAACAAAACAATCGAATCGTCTCGTTGGCGACGTCGTGGCACCGGCGCTGGCTGTTGGAATGGCTCAACTTCGGGAGTTTGAAAGTGTTTAGGGCAAGCTTCGCAGTAGAATCCCATGTGCTTCTCACGGTCCTCGCATTGATTGCAGTCCAGCGTTTGGCCTACCACTCTTAAAGCCTCAACCAGCGGTAGCAACACGCGTCCCCGCTCCGTAAGCTCATACTCGATGCGTGGGGGATTGCCGCCATAGTCTGTGCGCTCGATGAGTTTGTCTTTCACCATATCGCGCAAGCGCGCTACCAGCGTGCGACTGCTGATTGGGAAGAGTCCTGAGTGTAACTCCATCGTGCGTCTGGGACCGGCGGCGAGATCGCGCGCAATCAGCAACGTCCATTTGTCGCCAATCATCTGTAGCGCGCCGGAAATGGGACAACCATCAATTTGCCGTCGTCGCACCTATCACACCCCTTCAAGTAGTTCAGAGCTCAACCTTCAGGTTGTGCTTTCTCATCCTGGCAAGCTAAAGCTTGAACTCTAAACTGCTACCAATTACTTCACCACACTGATTTCGCGGCTGGTCGTGTTATAGCCGCCATTCTCAACCGGTCGGCCATCCTTGTCCAACAATTCGAGCCGCACTTTGTGCTTGCCACTGATCCAACCTGACAACCAGATAGGCTCCCACTTGTCGATAAACTTCGGTTCGTCATCGTCAACGATATATCTGACGCGATACTCGCCACCGTCGCCTTTCAACTTTGCGCCGATGAGCCAGAAGTCGATCATGATTGGATCGGCGTCGGCGTCTTTATATTCACCTTTGGGGCGGCTGTAGGTCAGCAAGGGCTTTGACGAATCGACGTCGCCGGCGGTGCTTGCGGGAAAGTCTTTGCCTTCACGCGGCGGCGCCGGACTCAGACTGCTGTTATTGTTTGCCCCAGAGTTGTTATTCGACATTGTCTGGCCGCTCTGTGTTGTAGTCGGCTTTGAAGCGTCTCCGCCACCCTTCACGGTGAACGTCACCATCTGAAAGGCGCCGTCATTTTTGTAGCTTTCGTGCCATGGACGCGAGGGAAACACTCGCAACGTATGTTTGCCTGCCACTACATTGCGTAACTCGAACGGCTGGCCCAACTCGTAATAGGCTTCGTAGGGCTGGTTATCCAGAATGACGTGAATGTGATTGCCCTTGCCGGTCGCCGGATCCTTGTGTGGCAGGTAACCCTTCAAGTCGCCACTGAGATCGAGCTTCACTTCAACTTTTGAACCGTTGATTACCGCGTCTTTTCCGGGAGAAACGATCTTGAGAATGGGCTTGGCTTCATCCTGTTCGCCACGCGCCTTCATCATGTCCAAAATCTTTTGCGGCCGCGGAACGAGCGTCAGCGTTTGCGTGGGCGGCGGCGTCACCGTGCTGGTTGCCGCGGTGCCGGCATTGTCAGAGTTTCCCGCACACGAGGCAAATAGAAGAGCGAAGGTCGCGAGTGCCAGCGACAATGGAAGAAGTTTTCTATATAGGCGCATGTTGTCCCTCCGAAAATAAGATGATCTGAGATGAACGAAATTGTTTTTGGTAAGTGTACTCTGAGGGAGGCGGTTAGCCAATAAGGACAGGGGGCAGACGGCAAAGGACAGGAGGCAGGATGCAGGGGCAGGCGGCAGGACTACAAAAGAAAAGACGAAGTTCTTCTTCCTGCTTCCTGCCTCCTGCCTCCTGCTTCCTTCTTCTAGGCTCCCGCGCTGCGCACGCCGGTCTTTTGCAGACGTTTCTCCACCGCGGTCCAGTTGATGTTTGAGAAGAAGGCCTCGATGTATTTCGGACGCTCGGCTGGTTTGTAATCGAGCAGGTAGGCATGTTCCCAAACGTCCATGACGAGAATTGGATCGAAGCCGGCGATATTTCCGGTTTCGTGTAGTGTGACCCAATGGTTTGATAACCGGCCGTTCGCTGGGTTCTGGTTACAGACTGCCCAACCGACGCCCCTCATCTTGCCGATCCCGACGAAGTCAGCTTTCCAAATTTCGTAGCTGCCAAAGCTCGACTCAGCGGCTTTAGCAAACTGCGCGGTGCGATCGGAATCGCCAGTACCGCCACCGCTCTTCAGGTTGTCAAAGTAGTATTCGTGCAAGACCATGCCGTTGTACTCAAAACCCAGCCGCCGCGTCAGCTCTGAATATGCGGGCATCTCTTCCTGATCCACCTGACCGTCCTGGATGAACTTGTCGATCGCTTCAGTTAGTTTGTTTGTTTCTTTGACGTAGCCTTCGTAGAGCTTGAAATGCATTTCCAATGTTTCATCCGAAATGCCACTGAGGCCGCTCAGGTTGAACTCCCGCGCCTTGTAAGAATTTGTCGTACTCATGAATTACACCTCCGTTTTGTTAGAGCCCCGGGGAGACTGCTGCTTGAATCGTGTACTGTCTCAGATTAAGCCTATTCCGCGAGTGTGGCGAATGCGTTGAGACGCTGAGGAATTAGTGTGACGGAAAGGAATAGGAGGCAGGCACAGTCGGCAGGAGGCAGAAACGAAAGAAAAGGCAGGAGCGGGAATCGTTTTCCTGCTCCTGCCTCCTGCCGTCTGGCTCCGGTCATTTGCCGCCGAAGATCGTCCAGTCGTGTTCCGACGTGGCCATAAACAAAATCATCGGAAGCGATAGCCATGCGTTGGTGCGTGAGGCAATGAACGCCTGGCGCGCAAGTTCAGGCGGCGCAGCCGGACCTGTGCCTGCGGTCGCAGCAATAATACGTTTGTTGTTGGGCCAGATAATGCCCCAAACGTTCAGCAGCATGACGAGGCCATAAGCGCCGCCGAGGCCAATCGAATAAACGTTATTGGGAGTTGTATATCCACCCACACCAAGCTTCGCGGTGAAAAACTTGATGAGACCATACGAAACGATCGCGACCATAATAAACATCACCACTGCAAAGACGCGCCCATCCTTGATCAGTGCCGGGACCTTCTTGATGATCAAAAATTCGACGATGAACAAGACAACCGGATAGCTCAGCCAAAACAAAAGCAAAACCCACACGTTGAGATTTGCTCCGCCAAGGTTGTTCGCATTTGTCACCGCGGGCGCGAGAATGTACATCGCGAAGTAAGTGAGACCGGCCAAAACGGTCAGAACAGCGCCCCAACGGAAAAACCAGAGCGTGCGTCCCAGCAACTCGGGATTCACCTTTTTCTTGGTGTCCGGATCGAGCCCCTTTTGCAGTGGCACGTTGACGAGATTGAAAAAGTAGAGCAACCCAATCCAGGTAATGCCACCTAGGATATGGAGCACGCGCATCGCAATCCGCAATGTCTCGACCCCGTTAGGCGGGTGAAAGACATCTTGAAACATAGCCAGACTGACGGGGAGATGAGCAGTTGACTCAATTAACATTCGGAACCTCCGTTGTGCTGTTGGACAGGCATTCGCGGCCTGTCCCGATTGGCAGATTAATGGACAGACAGGAATGTCTGTCCTACTTTATGGATTACGCGCGAAGATTACACCTTGAAGCAGTTGAGACGCAATAAACTTCGTTCGATAAACTTCAGTTCTCTCTGACTATTCATCAAACGGACGGGGCCCGGCGTCCATGCCTCTGACGCTGACTTGATTAATCACGCGGACGTTTAGGTCGTTATGAACGCGGATCTGGCACGAGAGGCGCACGTTGTCGGCGAGTTCCGCCTCCATGGCCAGGCGATTGCGCTCGAGCTCGCCCATTTCACCGGGGTCGCCCCGGAGAACTTCAACGCGGCAGGTGGTGCAGCGAGCGTTGCCACCACAACGATGGAGAATGTCGATTCCGGCATCTTCGATCACGAGAACTAACTTTTTTCCTTCGGGCGCTTCGATGGATTGCTCGCCAGTCGCAGTTATTGCTTCGATGTTGGGCATTGGTTATGACTCCGTAGATTTTGATTTTGATTGTCCCATGAATTTGGCATAACAAAGGGTTGAGGGCAAGTGACGACGATAACCGCCAAGTCGCCAAGCACGCCAGGAAAGAGATAAGAAGACATGACAATTCGGCTGTGGTGCTCTAACGCTCTTGGCGTTCTTCGCGGCTTAGCGGTTAACAGTTCACAATTCCAATTCCATGAACAGCGCACCTTCCACTGGGTTGCTGTAGTAAGGTTCGATTTCTTTGAAACCCAGGGCGCGGTACATCGCGATCGCCCGATCCATCCTGCCGGGTAAAGTGTCCAGGCGCATGCGGTGGTAACCAATCTCGCGCGCGGCCTGGATAACGGTCTCGGCCAACGTGCGGCCCAAACCTGTTCCGCGAAACGCAGGACGAATGTACAGCCGCTTCATCTCACAAACACCAGCGCTAAGTTTTCGTAGCGTAACGCAGCCAGCCGTCTCTTCGCCTTCAACCGCGAGAAACAAACGGCCGCCGGGCGGTACGTATTTGCCCGGTAGCTCAGCCAGTTCTTTGTCGAAGTTTTGAAAGCAAAGATCTATTCCCAAGCCTGCTGCGTATTCCTCAAACAATTCGCGAGCGTCGCTGATTTCTTCCGCAGAATGGGCCTGGATCAATTTCATGTTGAAGCAACACTAAGCGCAATAAACGAAATGGCTCGATGGTCTCTTTGGAAAAAGACTACCGAGCCGAAATCGCGCACCGCGCATTGGTAAGACAGACATTCTTGTCTGTCATTTTTATATAAGGACAGACAGGAATGTCTGTCCTACACTTATGCCGTAAAGGACGTCCCGCAACCGCAGCTACCGGTCGCATTCGGATTCGTAAACGTGAAGCCTGATCCCATCACGCCAGTGACATAGTCAATCTGGACGCCGTTCAGGTATTGGCCGCTAAACATATCGACGAAAAGTTTGA
>JBDUAQ010000111.1:0-10475 GCA_040004575.1 bacterium | reverse complement strand
CGATTCTGGAGCCTACGTAGAGTCAGCATTGGCTATGAGGAAGTGGTTCATATCTCTGGTTGTTGTGGCGGCGCTGATTGGCGGCGTGACGGCTGGCGTGCCGATGCATTCCAGCATGAACGAGGCCATGATGGACTGCTGCAAGGCAGCGCTGGCCCAAGACGATTCATCGGCAACTACTGCGGCTCGTCTGTGCTGCGCTTTGAATTGTCAGGAACCAGGTTCTACTAGCGCAACCGTAGCTCAAACAGCGTCGGTTTCGCCGCCTTCGACCGTTGCGGCTATTCCTCCGCTGGTGGCCCATGACTTGAACCCGATTTTGCACGCTCACTCCGTCTCACCTGATTTCAGAAATATCCAACCGCCGTACATTCTTAATCTCGCCCTCCTGATTTAGTAGCGACAGGGCCGTAGTGTGCCTTTTTGCCGGTGCGCTGCTTGTGACCCGGACAGCCGTAGGCGTCTGCATTGCAGAGTCCCGGGCTTTGTCATGTGGTTAAGCGAGTCGCCCACGAGCAGAAGGACCGCCTGCGGTGATTTCGTTATTTGCCTGCGGACACTCTGCGCAAGGGCTGCATCGTGTCTGGAACTGAGAAATTTGTTGTGGTCATGACCGATGGAGGATTAGAGACAATGAAGAAGCTCGCTGTTTTATCTAGCCTGATTGGCTTGGCAGTGTTGCTGGCGGCTTGTGGTTCACAGTCAGCGCCGTCGAGCGGAAGAGTAATTAAGAGCGCGCCCGCCGGAAACAACCTAACCGTTTCGCTTGCCACTGCTGACGGCGTACTGAAGCACGGCAATGCGGAGTTCACGATTACGTTTGCCGATGCCGCTGGCAAGCCGGTAGATGTCGGCGCAGTGGCCTTGACGTTTCATATGCCGCAGATGGGAACGATGGCTGCAATGACTGATAGTGCCACGTTTACCACCACCGAAACGCCCGGCGTTTATCGAGCAAAGGCGGTGATCGAAACCGCGGGTGAATGGCAAGTCAAGGTCACCTACGAGGGACCGAAGGGAAACGGCCAGGCATCGTTTCCGGTGACCGCTCAGTAATCAAGCGAAATGATTAATCGACTCATAGAGTTTAGCCTGCGTAACCGCGGCCTGATCATCGCGTTATATCTAGGCCTGGCAGTTTGGGGTTACTGGGCGCTCCTGCATACGCCGATTGATGCGATTCCTGATCTCTCAGACAACCAGGTGATCGTTTTCACCGACTGGACCGGACGTTCGCCGCAGGAAGTCGAGGATCAGGTTACATATCCGCTGGTGACGAATTTACAAGGTCTTCCCGGGGTGCGAGTCGTGCGCGCGAGTTCGGCGTTTAGCTTCTCGATGATCAATGTCATCTTTGAAGACAACGTCGATCTCTACTGGGCGCGGACCAGAGTGCTTGAGCGACTCAATCTCGTGAGCGCGCAGCTTCCTGCTGGCGTCACGCCAACTCTAGGGCCTGACGCCACCGGTGTGGGCCAGATTTTCTGGTACACGCTCGAAAGCGATCAGATGAATCTTCGCGACTTGCGTACGTTGCAGGATTGGTTCGTGCGCTACCAGTTGAATTCGGTGCCCGGAGTCGCGGAAGTGGCATCGGTTGGCGGTTATGTTCAGCAATACCAGGTAGACGTTGATCCCAACAAGCTGCGAGCTTACTCACTTCCTTTATCAACGGTTGTTGAAGCCGTACAGCGCTCAAACAACAATGTCGGCGGCAATGTTGTAGAACAGTCCGGACAATGGGCGGTGGTCCGCGGTGTTGGGCTGATCGAATCAGTAGCGGATGTCGAGGATGTTGTTATCGGTGCGCCAAACGGCACTCCGATTTATGTGCGCAACGTTGCGGAGGTGAAACTCGGCAACGCCTTTCGCACGGGCGCGCTCGACAAGAATGGGAAGGAAGCCGTAGGCGGCGTGGTGATTGCGCGGTACGGCGTGAACACGCTGGAGGTGATCGACGGCGTTAAGCAAAAGATCGCGGCCTTGCAGTCGGGGTTACCCAAGGGCGTCACGGTTGTTCCTTTCTACGATCGAACTCAATTGATCGATCGAGCGACGCACACCCTGAAGCGCGCGTTAATCGAAGAACTGTTGCTGGTGACGCTAGCGCACATTCTCTTCCTACTACACTTCCGCTCAATCCTGATTGTCACCATACCGCTGCCGCTGGCAGTGCTGACCGCATTTCTCTTTATGAAGTATGCGGGCATCAGTTCGAACCTGATGTCGCTGTCGGGAATTGCCATCGCCATTGGCGTTCTGGTCGATGCCGGGATCGTTGTGACCGAAAATGCTTTTCGCTTTCTGGAAAAGCGCAAGGTCGATCCGAAAGACCGGCCACTTGTTTGGCAAACGGTGCTTGATTCCACGAAGCTCGTAGCCCGGCCCGTTTTCTTCTCAATGCTGATCATTGTGCTCGCCTTCATTCCCGTCTTTGCGCTCACGGGACAGGAGGGCAAACTTTTTCATCCGTTAGCCTTCACCAAAACCTTTGCGATGCTCGGGGCCACGATCATTGCCGTCACGCTGGTGCCCGTACTCTGCACGATCTTACTCGGCGGTAAGTTTCACTCTGAGAGTGCGAACCCGGTGATGCGTTTTCTGCAAGCGATTTATCGTCCGGTACTCAGCCTCGCATTGCGTCACCGCTTGATAACTGTTTTGGCCGCCCTGATTCTTTTCTCCGGTGCGGTGCTTTTGTCGCTGGGCATTGGCAAAGAGTTTATGCCGCCGCTGAACGAGGGCGACTTGATGTTCATGCCCGTGACGGACCCTTCGATCTCAATTGATGAGGCGCTGAAGCTCACGTCTCGCGAGGATCAAATCCTGAAAAGTTTTTCGGAAGTCGAATGGGCCGTCGGCAAGTCGGGCCGCGCGGAGACTTCTACGGATCCCGCGCCGCCAAACATGAACGAGACGATCGTGCACTTGAAATCACCGGATCAGTGGCCTGCAGGGATGACGCGCGAGCGATTAATCGCCGAGATGGACGAAAAGTTGCGCATGCCTGGCGTCACAAATATCTGGACGCAGCCGATCATCAACCGCATCGACATGCTCACTACCGGCATTCGTTCGCAGGTCGGAGTGAAGATCTTCGGCAACGATCTTAAGGCACTCGAAGATGTTTCGCGGCGAGTGGCGGAGGTCGTCAAGACTGTGCCTGGCGCGGTCGATGTGTATCCCGAACAAATCAGTGGCGCGCCATATATCGACATCAAGATCAACCGCACGGCCGCGGCGCGTTATGGTATCGACGTCGGCACAATTCAAGATGCGATTGAGAAGGGAATTGGCGAGACTAATCTGACCATCACGATTGAAGGGCGCAAGCGCTTCCCGGTGCGGGTGCGTTACGCACCGCTGTTTCGCAGCAGTCCGGAAAGCATTGGCCAGATTCCCGTCACCTCTCCTGCGAGTGCACCAATACCACTGGCACAACTCGCCGAGATCCGAACGGTCGAAGGACCGACGATGATCTCCAGCGAAAACGGTTTGCTAAGAGGAACAGTACTCCTGAATGTGCGCGGGCGCGACGTGGGTAGCTTCGTTGATGAAGCGAAAACTGCGATTGAGCGACAAGTGCAACTCCCAACTGGCTACTACGTTTCCTGGAGCGGCCAATACGAGAACCAGCAACGCGCGCGGCAGCGACTGATGCTGGTTGTTCCTATCGTCTTGCTCGTTATCTTCGGCTTGCTCTACATCGTCTATCAGTCGGCATTGGAGGCAGCGCACGTTCTATTGGCGGTCCCGTTCGCGTTGACCGGCGGCATCTATTTGCTTTGGGCCCTCAACTACAACTTCTCCGTAGCTGTTTGGGTTGGCTTCATTGCACTGTTCGGCACGGCCGTGCAAACCGGCGTGGTGATGGTGATCTATCTGGAAGAGGCGGTCGCCCGAAAGATTGAAGAGGTGGGAACGCTCACGCCAGCCACTTTGCTCGAGGCGGTAAAGGAGGGCGCGCTACTACGGCTGCGACCGAAAGTGATGACTGTGTCAACGGTCGTTGCCGGTCTACTGCCAATCATGTGGAGCACGAGCGCCGGCGCGGAAGTGATGAAGCCGTTGGCGACGCCGGTGCTCGGTGGCATGGTGTCGAGTCTCTTGCACGTTCTGATTGTTACGCCGGTGATCTTCTATTCGCTGCGCGTGTGGAAACTGAAGAGAGCGACGGCGGCTGTAACTGTGGAGGCTGAGGAGTTGGAAGCATGATCAATCGACGTATTTCACGTAAAGGGATAGCCTGCGAAGCAGGCGACAGAATAATAGCCCCGGGCGTAAGCCCGGGGATCGGGATCCTTGCTCCAAAGCCCTCGAAGAGGGCGACAGAAATTCTTAAAGGTTCATCGTCGTGGAGAACGAAAGTTCGCGACGCGCATGTGTGTCGCCCCTTTGGGGCTCAGGATTTTTGTTATTCAGCCCACCCCGGGCTTACGCCCGGGGCTACATTCTTCCGCCCGCTTCGCGGGCTCGTTGTCACGATTCTGTTGACAGCATTCTGTGCACAGATAGCCACTACAGGCGAGGCTCAAGTCATCACCACCTCAAGGACCGCAGAAGCAACTCAGGAATCCTCTCTCGTTCGTTATCTCGATCCGGCAAACGGCATGACTGCCGATCAAGCAGTCGCCTATGCACTGGCCCACAATGGTGAACTGCTTGCTGCTCGCAGTGAGATCGAAGCCGCGCGGGCCATGGTGCGGCAAGCAGCGTTAAGCTCCAATCCCAGCGTGGAGTTCGAGCGCAAAGAACAGCTTGGTGGCAGCGACAATACTTCTATGATTTCGGGAATGTTGCCGCTGGAACTGGGCGGGCGACGACGAGCACGCATTCTCGTAGCGCAAAAGGAGTTGGAAGTAAAAGAGCAACTTCTTGCCGATCGCGAGCGTTTGTTGGCAGCAGACGTGCGCGCAAAATTTGGCATCGCTTTAGCAGAAATGTTGAAGCTGGGGTTCACAGAAGATCTGTTGGCGAGCACGGATCGCGGCTTCAGGTTAGTGGCTGCAAAAGTGAAGGAAGGACGCACGCCTCCTCTGGAAGAAAACATGGTGCTCGTGGAAGTGAACCGTATTCGTTCGACGCGTGAAACCAATGAAGGGAAAGTGGAGATTGCTCTCCTCGATCTGCGAAATGTCATGGGGATGAGGCCTGAGGAACCGCTGCTTCTGCGGGGTGACTTCGACCACTTGATCGCTCCGCTGCCGGTACTGGCTATCGCCACCGAAGAAGCCTTGCGCACCAGGCCCGACGTCCAGGCAGCGCGCGCAAACGAGGAGCTGGCAGCAGCGCAGATCAATCAGGCCCGCGCACAAGGCCGGCTCGATGCCAGCCTGACGGGAAAGTTTGAGCGCATGGATTCCAGTTTTCCGCAGCAGGGCATAAACACGGTGGGCCAACTTGTGCCTATCCAGGGAGTCTTTAATTCTGTCTCCGCAGGAGTTCGACTCGAGTTGCCGGTGCGCAACAAGAACCAGGGTGCGATCGCCGCAGCGGTCGCCGGGACGGAAGCTGCAAAACGACGGCGCGAGTTCACGGAGTTAACAGTGCGGAGCGAAGTTGCTACAGCCTTTAGGCGCTATGAGCGAGCGGCGCGCGCAATGGAAATTTATCGCGTAGGCGTTAGAGAACAGGCGAGCAGCAATCTGAATGTGATTTGGCAAACCTACGAACTTGGCTCCAAGACGCTGCTGGATTACATCGCCGAGCAACGCCGTTTCATTGAACTTGAGAACGGATACATCGATACGTTGCTGGAAACTTATCTCGCCCGTGTCGACATGTTGCGCGCGGCTGCGGAACCGAAGTTGATAGCGCTCGCCAGTGCGCGCGTAGATGCCGCCGCCAGAAAGGTTGAGGTCAAATGAGCGACAAGACTGAACATCCCTTCGACGATCGATTGGGGCGCGCGAACGAAATTACGGCAACAGAAGTGCTGACTGCCGAGCCGGTGCGGCAAAAGCAGAGTCATACGCGCACCGTGGTCTTAATAGCCGTCGTCGCCCTCGTAGCGATCGCAGCGATCGCCGGATTACTGCTTTGGAATAGGAACAAAACCGGAGCAGGTCGACCGGTGCCGGCGCCGCGAACCATCGCGGGTGATCAATCGACTCCTGCCACGCAATCGGCATCGACGGAGTCCACGGTCACACTTTCTCCGCAAGCAGCGCAAAATGCCGGCATCAAGGTTGAGGCGGTGGGCGAACAATTAGTTGCGAACGGAACTGGCAGTGGCACTGGTGCCCTGGCGACCGGAACAGTGCAGGCAAACACCTATCGCAGCACTCCGGTTGTTTCGCTTGTCGGCGGCATTGTGCGTCGCGTAAATGCGGAGCTGGGACAGAATGTGCGGCAAGGCCAGACGATGGCTGTAGTGTTCAGTGACGAACTGGCAATGGCGCAATCCAAGTATCTTTCTGCTATTGCTGACCTCGAGGAACATCATAAACACCACAGCCGAACAATGAAGCTGGTGGAAATCGGGGCGGCGAGTCGCGAAGAAGTGGAGCAGGCGACAACGAAGTTGCTGGCCGCAGAGGCGGAAGTCGCGTCGCAGCGTCAACGGCTATTGTTGTTGGGCTTCACTCCGCAGCGTGTCAGCCAGTTGAGGTCTTCGTCGCAGGTCAGTTCCGAAGTCAGCTTGCCCGCGCCGGTTTCAGGCAGCGTGATATCGCGATCGGCAAATCCTGGCGAAGTGATTCAAGCGGACAAGGAAATACTGCGTGTAGCTGACTTATCGAGTGTCTGGGTTATTGGTCAGGTTTACGAGAAAGATCTGGGAAGCGTGCGTGTCGGCAGCGGCGCAAGCATTATCAGCGAAGCTTATCCGGGGAAAGTTTTTCGCGGCCGAGTTTCTTATGTCGATCCAACGCTTGACGCGGCGACACGAACTGCCCAGGTGCGTATTGAACTTGCGAACCCGGGACAGTCACTGAAGATTGGCATGTACGTTAATGTCGCTTTTGGTGCGACGGGTAAGGCTGAGAAGACAGCGCCCACGATTCCCGCGTCAGCAGTGCAGAACCTTAACGGTCAACCGGTGGTTTTCGTAAGCACTAATGATCCAAATGTTTTCGTTATGCGAACGGTGCGTCTTGGTCCGGAGACTAATGGCCGCTATCAAGTGCTCGAAGGGTTGAATGTAGGCGACCGCATCGTGACCGAGGGCAGCTTTCTTTTGCGCGCTGAGTGGCTCAAAATGAATCCCGCTAAGTGAACTTGATTTTGTTTTACTCGAACCGCCTCGTACAATGCTCAACCAACCATGACCACTCCGACGCGCATTGTTTCGTTTTTGCCCTCCGCGACGGAGATGGCGTGTGCGCTCGGTCTTTCCGATCAACTCGTCGGCATCACACACGAGTGTGATTACCCGCCGGAAGTGCTTGGCAAGACGGTAGTCGTCCGCAACGTTCTTCCGATCGAAAGCATGACTCAGCCAGAGATTGATGCGGCAGTCTCGCAACGAATGCGTGACGGTCTCAGTCTCTATCAGGTTGACGAAGCACTCCTGCGCGAACTCGCCCCGGATCTGATCCTGACGCAAAACCTTTGTCAGGTGTGCGCGCCCTCGGGGAACGAGGTGGCGCAGGTTTTGAAAATACTGCCAACGCAGCCGGAGATTCTTTGGTTGACGCCAAAGTCGCTGGCCGAAGTTTTTGGTAACGTGCGCGAGTTAGGCGCAGCCACCGGACGAGATAAAGAAGCTGAGCAATTGATTGCTACTGCGCGCGAACGGCTGGAGAAGATCTCGACGGTCACGCGCGAGTTAGCCGAGCGGCCACGCGTGTTTTGCATGGAGTGGCTCGACCCGGTCTATTGCAGTGGACACTGGATGCCCGAGATGGTGGAGATTGCCGGCGGCGTTGACGAACTTGGTCAGGCGGGTGCTGATTCCGTTCGCATTCCCTGGGACGATGTGCGGGAGTGGGCGCCGGAAGTTTTGATCATTACGCCTTGCGGGTTCAATCTTGACAGGGTCATCGAGCAAACGCCGCTGCTGAAGGACTATCCCGGCTGGTCCGACCTTCCTGCGGTTCGCAATGGACGCGTCTATGCGGTTGACGCAAACTCCTATTTCGCCAGACCCAGTCTTAGAGTTGTCGAAGGAACGGAACTACTCGCCCATCTTATTCACCCCCGTCTGTTTGCCTGGGAGGTTCCAGCCACGGCGTTCAAACGAATTCAGTTAAGCGCGCAATCCGGCGTCGCTTCAGCTTGAAAGGTACTGGTGCGGTTTGGCAGCTTACATATCGACAACACGCGACTGGGACTATCGCAATCAACCTCTGGCTCAAACTGCACCAGTACGTCAGCTTGAAAGGCATTGATCACAACGATGCAAAAGAATTGTTCAAACTGCGGCCAAGATTTCGACTGCGGCGCGACGCGTGAAACTGCGAATGGATCCGAAGAGCTTTCGTGTTGGTGCACGGAACTACCACACGTCGGGTTGGTTGCCGATGATGATCAGGATTGTCTCTGTCCTCAATGTTTGGGAGAAGCGATTGGAAAAATTGCGGACAAACAAGGCGACATGGTTAGTCTGGGTAGCAAACCGACTTCGATCTAGGGCTATTCACTCCATAGCTGATCACCAGCTTCATTTTTCTGCCTCATGAGATTCGACTACCGCCACCGCATCAACTTCAATTAGGAATCCTTCTTCTGCCAGAGCTTCTACGCCTAGCCATGTGCTAACCGGGAGGTCCTGATGCGGGAAAGCTCTTCGAAAAGCTTCACCGATGATCGTGGCATCGGCAGGCTGATAGTGTTTGACATAGAGATTCAACTTCACTACATCCGTCGTCGTAGCGCCTCCAGCAGCTAAAGCACGCGTGAGGTTACGGAATGCCTGCTCGGACTGCGTCGCCAGATCGCCTGGCCCAATCAGATTCTTTTGCTCGTCAACCGAGACCTGACCGGCGACATAAATTGTGCGGACACCGCGGGCTTTGACAATTACCAATTGTGAGAAGACTTGCTGCCAATTCGGCAGGTCTCCGGGATTGAGAAACTCCTTCTCCATGTCGCTTCTATACTTCAACTGGAACCGGAAGACAAACCTTTCACACGGCTGCGTATGATTCCTTATATATCTAGATATGACTGCACCGGTGGCAAAACCGGCCAACAAGCATTCACCACAGAGACACGAGACACAGAGGACGCAGGGGTAACACAGAGGGCGAAATGAGGTCACGACCTCTCATTTACGTTCGGTGGGTACTGGCGCTAATGTTCGGGTAGTTTGCTCAGTCACGCTCGACAAAGGTTCTGGCAGCTCTCGCACCTGCGCCGCGTCAAGCTCGTTCGTCGCTCGTTCTTTCGGCAGCCTGGTAGCTGATACTTCTTTATCGCCGCGTTTGCGGCCCAGCAAAAGGTAGACGAACACACCTTCTATCAGCAGCATTATCAGAAAACTCAGCATGGTGAAGGCGAGAACCTGCCCTATGTCTAACTGGAGGGCGGTTTTCATCACTCCCATGAAAATCGTGATAGCTCCGAGGCCGAAAACGAAGACTGCTGCCATCGACTGCACGAGCAATTCAGGTTTCACTTCCGATGACTTAACAACGTTGCCGGTTTTCGCTTCACCGAGCGCTGCACCGCAATTTTTGCAGTAACTCAAGCCCTGCGCGACAGCCACGCCACAAGTTGAACAGTACATCCTCTCTACCTCCTTAACGGCTTTACGATATCGAATGCCGGTAAGTTCGACCGTGATTCTCTCGGCAAACGTCAACGTGCGAACCTTATTCCCAGAATTGTAACCACCACCAGCAACACCACCCCTGCCACAGCAATCTTCACTCCGAGCGAAAGATCCTTACTGTTTTCCGGTTTGACTTCCGGAGAAGCAAGCGTGGTCGTCTCCCGCGAGACCGTTGCCAGAGTCGTTACCTTTCCGTCACGACCGACCTTCCGGACTCGCGGTATCCAGGCCCGGCGCGTCTCCAAAAGTGAAGCAGGCGCATCCTGCCACTCCAGCACATACACATCACCGCCAAAGACCGCTACTCCGGTTGGTGACCATGGACCAGGCGCTTGCAGAATGGTATTTGCGCGGCCTTCAGGTGTGATCTTGATGACGCGGCGGCTGCCGGTAGCGGCGACGTACACGATCCCTCGGGAATCGACAGCCAATCCGCGGCAATAGCTCGCGTCCGCTTCCGGCGGCAGGCTAATGGCGCGGTCTCTTCCGGTCCCGACGATTTCGGCAGCGGCAAACTGCGAGACCTTGCCGGCCATCGTGATCTTTCGGATGACATTGGCATCGGCACGACTGGCGTCGGTGATGTAGAGCGAACCGTCTGGGCCGGCAGCAATACCGGTGATGTCTTTGAACGTTGCATCTGCTGCCAGAACAGTTTCCTTGCCGTCTGGTGTTCTCCCCACGATCCGTGCCGAACGGGGACGTGTATCGGCGTAGTAAATGTTCCCGTCCCGATTAATCGTAAGGGGAAAATCGGAAG
>JBDUAQ010000110.1:0-10493 GCA_040004575.1 bacterium | reverse complement strand
CGCGCACGATTGTGATCAGTGGCCTTTCGAAGTCGATGAGCATGACTGGCTGGCGCCTTGGATGGATACTCGGCGACGAAGCAGTGATTCGTGCCGCTCATCTGTTGCATGGCTATGTCACAACATGCGCCGCGACAATCTCGCAGAAGGCAGCGCTGGCCGCGTGGAGCGCAGAAGCGAAAGAAGCGCGCGAGCATCATCGCCGCACGTTCGAGACACGGCGCAATCACTTGCTGGCGTTGATTAGGAACGAGTGCGGCTTGCGCTCGGTTACACCAGATGGCGCTTTCTATACGATCGTTGATATCGCTCAGTATGGCTCCTCCATCGAAGTGTCAGAGGCGATGCTGGAAGCTGGCGTAGTCACCGTTCCGGGTAACGCGTTTGGCAGCGAAGGCGAGGGCTTTTTGCGAGTTTCATTTTGCGCGGACCTGCCTGTGCTGGCGGAAGGTGTTACGCGAATGGCAGCCGCGTTAAAGAATTTGGATAAGTAAACAGTAACGGAAGAGCCAAAGGCTCCGGAGGAGCCGAATGTTTATAGAGCCTCGCCGACTTGGGTCCCTAGCTCCGTAGGAGCGACATGTCGCCCCTAACGGGGCTAAGAATTAATATGGTGGGGTTTGAGGCTATAAACATTTCGTCCCTAGCGGGACTCTCCAACCGCGCAACAACTCCTCGCGTCCTCTGCGTTTGAGATTTTGTAATGGTGTAACCAACAGATGACTAAAAAACTTCGCGTAGGAATCCTTGGCGCTACCGGCATGGTCGGGCAGCGCTTCATTCAGTTGCTGGAAAACCATCCGCAGTTTGAGATTACAGCGCTGGCGGCTTCGGATCGTTCACAGGGAAAAAAGTTTCAGGAAGCTTGCAGGTGGCGTCTGCCCGGCGAGCAGCCGGCATTTGTGAAAGAGATGATTGTCGCTGCGCCTGAGCCGCCGCTGGACTGTGAACTGATCTTTTCGAGTTTGCCGGGCGACATTGCGCGCGCGAGCGAAGGTGCGTTTGCACACGCGGGTTTTCCAGTAATTAGTAATTCTTCAGCTTTTCGTATGGACGCAGACGTACCGCTGCTGATTCCGGAAATAAATCACGAACACCTTGCCTTAATTGACCGGCAACGAAAGCAAAGCGGGCAACAGGGATACATAGTTACGAATCCCAATTGCTCGACAATCATGCTGGCACTCGCGATCGCTCCGCTGCACGAAAAATTTGGTGTGACGAGCGTTGTCGCAACCACGATGCAGGCACTGTCAGGCGCGGGCTATCCCGGGGTTCCTTCGCTGGCGATCAGCGACAACGTGCTGCCGTTCATCGAAGGCGAAGAAGAAAAGATTGAGCAGGAGACGCTGAAAATTCTCGGTAAGTTTGGGGATGAAGGAATCGAAGGCGCGCCGATGGCGGTAAGCGCGCAGTGTCACCGCGTTAACGTGAGCGATGGACACCTCGCAGCCGTGCGCGTGAAATTGGCTCGGTCCGCCGGGCTCGAAGAATTGAAAGAAACGCTCGCTTCGTTCACTGCGCTGCCACAAGAGCTTGGGCTGCACTCCGCGCCGTCGCATCCGATAATTGTGCGCGACGAACCTGATCGTCCGCAGCCGCGTTTGGATCGCGACGCGGGAAATGGCATGAGCGTGAGCGTCGGTCGCGTTCGGCCCGACAACGTGCTTGACTATCGTTTTGTCGCGCTCAGTCACAACACCATACGAGGCGCCGCGGGCGCTGCCATTCTCAATGCCGAATTGTTGATAGCCACGGGGAAACTGCAATGAAAAAGTTGACCTGCTTAATGCTGCTGCTCGGATTCGTGTCGTTTGGCTTGGCACAGAAAACGACCCGGAAGTCTCCCTTGCAAGCGATGGTCGATACCGAGCGCGCCTTTGCCAAAATGTCAGAAGAGCAGGGAACGCGGCCATCGTTCATGGCCTTCATCGCAGACGATGGAATTCTTTTTCGGCCAACGGCGGTCAAAGGAAAACAGTGGATGACGGAACATCCGCTGCCGCCGTCGGACAAGCGATCTCTGCTTAGTTGGTACCCGGCAATCGCCGGCATGGCGCGCTCGGGAGACCTTGGATACACCACCGGCCCGTGGAAATACAAGAACGACATTCACGATGCCAAACCAGTCGCTTGGGGACATTTCTTAACGGTGTGGAAAAAACAAGCGGACGGCGAGTGGAAGTTTGCTGTTGACCTTGGCATCTCGAATCCGCGGCCGGCCCAGGCCGCGGTGCCCTGGGAGCTACCGCAGAACTACAGGACGCCCAAGCATAGGCGAGGCTTCTGGACGTTTAGCACCGACGCCCTGCTCGCTCGTGACCGCAAGTTTTCCGAAGCTTCAGCTAAGCTCGGCGCGCGCGCAGCTTTTGCCGAACATGCAATGGCGGAAGTTCGTGTGTATCGAGATGAAAAGTTTCCCTTTGTTGGACGAGGACCGGCAACCGCAGTTCTTCCGGCCAGTTCAAGCGTATGGACCTGGGAGCCAGCCGCCGGCGACGTATCGATCTCCGATGACCTCGGCTACACCTACGGAACTTATAAGATCACCGGCAATGAGCCCACACCCAGGATCATTGAGTCTGGAAACTACCTGAGAATTTGGAAGAAAGATGGCGGTGCCTGGAAAGTTCTTTTCGATCTCACTAATCCGATCCCGGCAGAAGCAAAGAAGAACTAGCTTTTCTATTGCGACCCACAACTATGGCTTCAGTTGCCTTTATCTGCACCGCGAACAGATGTCGCAGCGTGATGGCCCACGCGATCTTTGTGGCCGAAGCAAAGCGCCGCCAACTCCCATCGGATGTTTACTCTGCTGGAGTCTTTGACTTCAGAGGCGCGCCCGCGATACACGAAACCACGGCCACATGCGAACTCAATAACACGCCAGCTCCAGAAGAAGTCGCGACCTGGGTGCGCGACTTGCCGCTCCGGTCGATAACCCAATTCCTTGTAATGGAGCAATTTCAGGCGGACATGCTTATTAACCAATTTGGTGTTTCGCCAAACCGCGTTCAGCTGCTCGGCAAGTTTGATCCGCACAACCGCGGATTGGAAATCGAAGATCCGTTTGGCCAAAGCGATGCGGTCTACCAGGAAGCGTATGATCTGATCCGCGATTGCATCGTCAACTATCTCGACAGCACAGAAGAACTCAGCGAATAGTTATCGCCTCGAAGACTGAGATAGGTTCCCAGTCGGAATATGCCGCATAGCGGCAATTTGAGTTTAGCCCGGCGTTTCAACGCCGGGAGAAAGCAGCCAAGTTAGATTCCTTCGTCGCGCAGCGACGCTTGAATCCGGGTTTCACAGCGTCGCTATGCGACGCGGTCACCGTTTCGCTTGCCTTTTCCCGGCGTTGAAACGCCGGGCTAAATTCATGTCGACGCTACGCGGCAAAAAAACCTACAGGCGCGCCTACCAGACGGCGGGGAATTTTGCCTCACAAAGGCTCTAATAACGCCTTCAAGATGACCTCCGCTCCACGGTCGCACGGATCGTGCCATGCAGACAACGAACAAATGCGTACGCGCAAGACGTTAGTCTGATATGATTGACCCCGTGTCTGCTGCTACGCGATATGGCAGACAATCCGGTTTGGCGATGGGCTCGATATGCCCGTCCGCAAACACCAGAATCAGCCCTGTTTCTGGAGACCCTCCGGCTACCTCAAAGAAGCCGCAGAGTCAAAATCTAGTAACCGCAAATTAGTCATTCGCTCTTGCACTCCGACGGCTTTCGGAGGCTTGGGTGCAGGCTTAACACAGGGAATACTCTCATGCGCGCTCACCACCAAAGTTTGCAATCCGGTTTGCTACGTTGCTTTCTAATTTCTGCGCTCGCAGTGTCAGGCGTGACGGTGCTCGCGGAAATCGTTCCCGCAGTTTTCAGTTCCCGTGTCGTATTAGCGGCGACAGGAAACGGCTCAGAACGCGCGGCCCCAAACCTGTCAGGATCTACTTATCATTGGAATCTAAATGACACGGGCCTGCCGCTGATTGATTTACCCGAACACATCGGCGGCGGTCTCGATCTTTCACTCACCTATTCCATGGATCAGTTTGATTTTCCACTCTTTCAATCACTCTATTACAACGAGCGCGCGGGCAAATATATTCTGATGTTGATTGGGAAGGCCGAGCCGAGTCCACAAATAGGCAGCATGGTTCGGCACGCAGAGTTTATCGATCTTGTTTCCGTAGGGGGCGCCGGTAATTTTGCAGCCAACGGCAAATTGAATTTGCGGCTGCAAGACAAAGGCGGCGTCAAAGTCTTAAGCGCGCCTGAGGGAACGGTCTATACTTTTGCTGCCCTGGCGGATGGCGAGCTTCATTGTAGCCAGATCAGTGATCGCCATGGCGTGGTTCTCAATCTCAGGTACACGATCGATGCTTCGCTGCAAACGATTAACGACAACTCTGGCAGAACGATCGCTTTCACTTATACGGATCAGTCCGTCAGTTCAATTACGCAGACCTGGATAGAGAATTCAAAGCGAGTAAGACAGACCTGGGCAATTCCCGGCGAAGTGCGCTTTGCCCATGCCCCCGGTTCCACGGGAACGACCATCGCTCCTGGCGCCGGCTTCACACACGCAAAACACATCCCTTCGAACGCCATCAAAACTACCTACACGCGAGCGATGGCCACATCCGACTCACAGCTTGCAGGAATATTTGGCGGACCCAACGCAGTGGCCGCCGCGAACGGTTTCGAACCCGCAAGCCTGGGCCATCAGTATCCGCTCTACCGCGGCGATTTGATTGGCGACAACGGCAGAATCCTTCGCGGGCATCTCTCTTTTGCGATGCACTTATATGGCAGTGTCGACGGCACCGGCGATACGGAGGTTTATGTTCCGCCAGGCTTCACAATGCACAGCGACGAACCCACCCCGACTGATGCAGTAGTAACGTTTTATTATCCTCGGCTGGGTGATCTGACAGATGTGACGCTTGCAGTTTTTCACGTCAAGAACTTTTGTCTTACTTACGAAGGAGGACGCGTTCACATCGGCAGCATCGGCGGGCCTGGCGGCTCTCTCTCTTCTTACCGACATTCGCACCTGGAATTCTATCGGGGCAACACCGGGCTACCGCCACTTGCTGCACGAGTTCAACTGCGCATCGATCCCGTGCTCGTGTTTGGGAATCCTGAATGAACCATCATCGGCCGGTCTGATCACTGTGAGCTTTTCTGCGACCAGTTTTTCAAGGGACCACTCATCTTTGTAACGCGATCGAGAACGGCTAATCTGACCATGTCTAAACGAATGATGTTCGAGCAAGGGAATGGGGGCGGTACGTATACGGCTATCGTAGAAATGGATATGTATTGGCCAGAGTCTTTGCTGATCTTCCCGACCCGCAGCGCAATGGGATTAACTTTTCCTGCCACAATTCGTCGAGCACCTGCTGAGCTTCTGCTTCCAATCTTAGAGCGCGGCTTGGCATGAGGCGACACAGTACACACAAACGTGGCCCATGACTATCGGGCAATTCCTTACACGCTGGGGGGATAAGTGGCTGAGGACGAACGCCGGGTTATCCAAAAACCGCGAGGCCGGGTTTTGGCCCGGCCTCAATTCGGTGGCGCGAGACTTTCAGCCTCAACGGGTCACTGTCCTCACCCCAGCAACCCATCGCCTATTGTTTCGCATTTTAGCCAAAATTCAGGATTCGTCAATGCAAACCGATCATCCGAAGCCACCGATCCCAGCTGAAACCGTTTCGCCGCCAAGAGCAAACGAGCCTGACGCGTCCAAACACCTGCCAATCAGACTGGTCGTCGTCGCCTTGATGTTTACCGGCTTGATGCTGGCTTTGACGATCTGGAGCAGTTACGACTCGTACCGCTATTAGCGGCATGGTGAGAGTTCGTCTGATGCGGATTGAGACACTGCGCGGCGAGATCGTTCATCTGGACGAGGTGTTGACATTGTCAGCCCGGGATGTTTGTACAGACTGCGTCCGGCAAGCAGCTTTACGCGCCGCACAAGTTGCCATGTGGAAAGAGCAACGCTGGTCTTCGCCGTTTTACTGGGGGGCGTTTACGCTCCGGGGTGAATGGCGCTGAATATGAAGGTAGTGCTGGGATCAAAGGCGAGGTAGTGGTCATTGTAAGTAACGACCTAATGATCTCGCCAGGCACGGCGAAACTCAGCTCGTCGTTGCCCTCGAAGTAGAGCGCCGCGACGGCGACTACTTCGCCTTTATCATTGACGACTGGCGAACCGCTGTTTCCGTGACGAACTTCCGCGGTGATGCGCAGGTACTCGCCCGCGCCCTGGATGTACCAGAGATCGCTGGTGACTCCGCTCGAAACCTTCCACGAAGTATCATCCAACGCACTTATTAAGGTGACGGGCTCGCCTTCCGACGCGACGTTTGCAGCGAGTGACAGCGGGTAAACATTCCGGGGCGCGCTCGTTTGTAAGAGCGCGAGGTCGTTGCCTTCGTTGAGAGCTACGATGCCCTCGACCGCATAACTTTGACCATCAAAAGTGCGGATGGTGACGCGGCTCGCGCCTTTGAGAACATGGATACTGGTGACGAGACGATTGGCTTGAATAAAGAAACCGCCGCCTAATAGGAGCGGTTTGTTGTTAGCGTCGAACGTCGCGATGCTGACCACTCCGCGTTTGACCTGGCCGATCGTTTTCGCGGACGGCGCGGCCAGAGCGGGCATAGTCGCGGCAAGCGATAGGAGGAGCACTGAAGCAAAAGAGAGGAAAGACCTGGGGCTCGATTTCATACACTGATTCCTGCAACGCCTGGAACGTCCGGCGCATTTGTCTGCAAATTATTTAGCTGAGATGTTAAGCAGACGCCGAATTGGGTGCGCGTTCCAGAAGAGCAGAGGCAGAGCAGCCTGAAGGGTGCAAGACAGTAGCCGGTGGTCGAAGCGAAGCGCAGACCACCGGAAAGGAAATTGAAGAAATGATTCGCACCCTGGGGTGCCAGAGTGAAACGAAGAATCTTGCACCCCTCCGGGGTGCGGTCAATGTCGCGCGCGGATCCGGTGGTCTGCGCTGCGCTTCGACCACCGGCTACTATCTTTGCAGCCTTCCAGGCTGCATTGCTTGTGAACGCCGGGTCGGCAATAAGTAACCGCTTCGACGGCTTTCAAGATTGTGATAATTTGATTCTCGCTGAATTTGCTCTGTTCATCGCCCACACAATCACAACACGACCCTGAAGGAATCGATCGCTCGATGCTTCCAGGGTCGTGGTAGTCCGGGTCGAACCGCTGTCCGAGTTAGAAGATAAACTTCAACGCCAGTTGCACGTTGCGGCGTTCGATGTTGCCGTTTGGCGTTACGCCTTTAACGGCGCCGACGAATCCGCTGGTGACATCCTGCGTTCCGGGCGCGATATAAAGATTCGCGTGGTTGAGGGCATTGAACATTTCCGCGCGAAGCTGGAGGCTGTACCTCTCGTTCAACTTCACATTTCTGCTCACGCCGGCGTCGAGGTTCCAAATTCCGGGACCACGAAACTGGTTGCGCCGCGTCATGTTTGCCGGATACGGACCAAAGTCTGAACAGCCACCACAGACTGCATTGCCAAACGCTCCCACTGGTTGACCGGTCAGGTCAATGTAGTTGAAGAAGTTGGCGTTGCCCGTGCTGGTGACGTGGACACTGAGTGGTCCGTTTGCGACCAATCGCGGAGACGCAAAATTGGCGTTACTGCCGTCAAAGATGGTGAATGGCGTGCCGGTGCGCGCGGTGTAAATTCCCGTGACCGACCAGCCATCGAGCAGAGCTTTCGTGACACCACGCGTGTTCTTCGCGAAGGGAATCTGCCAAATAAGACTGCCTACAAACCGATGCCTGACGTCGAAATCCGCCGGGCCATAATCGAAACTCGGATTGTAGGGATTCGTAAGTCCGAGGTTGTTATTGAACGCGCCTTCACTGAAGGTCGAACTCAGATTGTCATTCGCCTTCGCAAAAGTGTAATGCAGCGTAAACTGCATGCCTGTGTGGCGGAAGTTGTTTCCGTCAAGGGCCACAATCAAAGCGTTGTAACGCGAATAGCCGTCATTGCCGCGCGTGTTGATGTTTGAGAATTGGTTATTGAGCCGCGAATTGGGATTTGCGTCACCAAGATAGAAAGCTCCCGATCCCGTTATGTTCGAAGGCGAGATCGAGTAGAGCTTTTGACCGCGCGAACCCGAATACTCAACTGACAAGACACTGCCACTGCTGATCTCGCGTTGGAACGCGAAACTATAGAAGTGTGCATACGCGTTGACGATGTCTTCGCGCACATGACGCAGGCTGGTTGCCGGCAGCCTCTTGGTTGGCGGCGTTGTGCCGGCCAAAGGTCCCGCATTGTTGGTCGTGATCTGTAGATTGGTTACGTCTACATTGTTGAAGAGCGACAACACCGCGTAATTCGGTGGATTCTGAATTACGTTGAACGTGACGTTGCCGAAGTTGCGCTCGTAAGCCAAACCATAGCCACCACGGATGCTGGTTTTGCCGTCACCAAAAATGTCCCAGGCAAAACCGATGCGTGGCGCCAAGTTGTTTTTGTCTGGTCTCCATAGTCCACCCACCGGACTGCTGCCCGCTATCTGAGCACTGCCGTTGCGAATGCGTTCCTGAAGCGTCGCACCCGAGCCAAAGTAGAAGTTGGAATCCAGATTCGGATTCTTGTTGTGTTGTACGCCGTAGTATTCATAACGCACGCCAAGATTCAGTACCAGGCTTGGTCTCAGGTGGAAGGAATCGTTCACGTAGGCAGCCCATTCGTTATAGCGATTGCTGCGCGTGAAGTCTGGCGGGCTAACCGGCAGGTTTACACTCTGTCCGGGAAATTTCCCCTGCGGGAAAACTGCCGCCTGAAACTGATTGATATTGCCGGTGACGAAATTGCCCAGCGCCTGTGCGTAGTTGCCCTGGGTGCCGAGGCTTTCGACGGCGTTCTCATAAGCGCCAAACGTGTTGGTGTTCTGAATGTAGATGTACTGACCACCAAACTTGATTTGATGACCACCAAGCGTGTAGCTCACGTCTTCATACACCTGTCCCAGGTTCTGGGGTCCACCAAAGCCCGCAGGAGAATTTGCCGCGTTGTATGGCCAGTAGCCGGGCATCGCGATGGCATTGCCGCCGATGGTTCCGGTAGCGCCGGGAAACAAGAAGAGACCGGGTCCGACGGGATTGGCGCCGTAAGGCTGACTATTGTTCAAACGATTGAAAGCGATCTTACTTTCCGAAACGAGACGCGGCGAAAACGTGTGCGTCATTGAAACGAGAAAGTTGTTGTTAAGCACAGTAGCCGGTGTGTCGAAGCCGGTGTACGGGCTAAACGCCGTTGTGCCCTTGAAGAAGATCTTGCTCTCACGGGCGTAACGCCCGTAAAGCAGAGTCTTGCTGCTCAGGTTGAAGTCGACGCGAGCGGCCGTCGAGTAGGTGTTTTGTGGAACTCCGCCGCCGAGATTTGTCGGCTCCGTGAATCGCACCAGTTGGAAGGCCTGAAGATTCGCCGGCAGCGCCGCGAAAGCATTACCCGCAGGCAGATTGAAAGTGCTAACCAGTTGGCCGACGGTGTAGCTGGTTCCGGTTGGCGTGCTTTGCAGCGAATAGCCGGCAAAGTAGCTTCGTGTAGACGCGGCGGAAGCATTGATCAAAGCCGCCGTCGGCACTACTGACAACACATCGCCGGCACTACGAACGCGCGTCCATTCAGTGCTGTTGAAGAAGAACAGTTTCTCCTTGATGGCCGGGCCACCAAAGGTGTAGCCAAACTGGTTGCGCGTGAAAACGCCGCGCGCAATTGAGTTGGCATTGTTGTTGAAGCCATTCGAAGCCAATCGTGAAATGCGATTGAACCCGAAGCCCGATCCGTGAAACGTATTGGAACCGCCGCGCGTCAGCACGTTGACAATGCCGCCCGAAGCACGTCCATATTCCGCGGAAAAATTGCTGGTGACGACGCGAAATTCGCCGACCGCATCCAGCGGAATGTTCTGGCCCAACGACGCATAGTAGACATTGTTGTTGTCAACGCCATCGAGCAGCACGTTGGTGCTGGCGGCGCGCAGGCCGTTGATGTTGTAACCGGCGCCGCGTCCGGAAACGCCAACGCCCGGCACCGCCGGTCCCGGATCGTCACTCGCAACGTTGTTAGCGAGTCCGATTAGATCGTAGGGATTTCTGGTCAAGGTCGGCAGCTCGCGAATCTGCGTGCCGGTAACGATGTTGGACACCTCAGCGGTTTGCGTGTTGACTTCCACGCCTTCGCTGGCGATCACGCTAACCGTTTCGCCCGTGACCTCGGTCAGCGCTAGTTGGGTGTCTACTGATACCTTGGATCCGATGGTCACCTGCACTCGCTGATTACTGGCCTTGAAGTTCCCGCCTTGCACGGTCACGTCATAAAGGCCCGGCGTGAGCGCGATGATCGTGTAGTTGCCGTCATTGTCAGAAGTCGCGGTGGTTTCGCGTCCGGTATCAACCGACTTCACGGTGACGTTAGCGT
>JBDUAQ010000269.1:0-3131 GCA_040004575.1 bacterium | reverse complement strand
TCGTTCTGAGCGAATATGGCGAAGGAAGAAGCTATAGAGGTTATGGCCAAGGTCGTTGAGACTTTGCCTAACGCTATGTTTCGGGTCGAGTTGGAAGACACCCAGCATCAGGTGCTGGCGCATGTTTCGGGAAAAATGCGCAAGCATTTTATTCGGATTCTTCCGGTGATCGAGTGCTGGTGGAGTTGTCGCCGTACGACCTGAATCGCGGACGAATTACCTATCGCTACAAATAAGAGCTCGTGAACAGACAAGAAACTTGAGGGTGGAAATAAATGAAAGTCCGGGCGTCGGTTAAGAAAATGTGTGACAAGTGCAAAGTCATCCACCGCAAAGGTGTGGTGCGCGTGATTTGCGTTAACCCGAAACATAAACAGCGGCAGGGATAACTGGTTTTCGCTTTGCGATTGCTGATTTAGGGAATCGCGGCTCAGAAAATAACTGGAGAGTTCTAGAAAAAATGGCACGTGTAGCAGGCGTCGATCTTCCACCGAATAAACGGGCCGAGGTTGGGCTGACATACATTTACGGTATCGGCCGTTCGCGCGCAAGCTCGATTCTGAGCGAGGCTGCCGTGAATGTTGATACCCGTATCAAGGACTTGAACGAGGACGAACTGAGTCGCATCAGGGCGATTCTCGAAGCGCAAGGTGAGATTGAAGGTGACCTGCGTAAGCGCATCCAGATGGACATCAAACGGTTGATGGATATCGGCTGCTATCGCGGACTCAGACATCGCCGCTCGCTGCCGGTGCGTGGTCAGCGCACACACACAAACGCGCGCACTCGTAAGGGCCCGCGACGTATGACCGTTGCGAAGAAGAAGGCGCCAGGCAAGAAGTAACGGTTTTCGCGGTTGCTGATACGAGGTTGTTTTCTCGTGAGGAATCTAAAATCTAAGATCTGAAATTTCAAAATGGCAAAAGCAACTGGAAAGAAAAAAGTTTTTCGTAAGAAAGAGAAGAAGAATGTGCCGATGGGCATTGCTCATGTAGCTGCCTCTTTCAATAACACCATGATTTCGATTACCGACCTGGAAGGTAATCTCATCGCGCAGTCGTCGGCCGGCGCTCGCGGTTTCAGAGGTTCGCGCAAGGGCACTCCCTTCGCAGCGCAGCAGGCTGCTTACGAGGCGGCGAAAAAGGCGCATGAGGCCGGCATGCAGCAATGTGAAGTCAGAGTTAAGGGCCCGGGTGGTGGCCGCGAGTCGGCGATTCGGGCAATTGCTAACGCGGGGATTAGGGTAGTTACGATTCGCGACACGACGCCCATTCCACACAACGGCTGTCGTCCCCCCAAGCGCCGCAGAGTTTAGTTAGTATTGATGTTTGTTAGATTTGAAGTGTGAATAACCTAAAGGATGAAGGGCCTGTGAGATCTTAGATTTCAGATCTCGGATCGAACCCCTCGGAGTTGAGATTGAAATCTCAGATCTCAAAGGAGCACGGCCTGTAAACTTTTCCGTCGAATTTAGACTGGAGGCAGAAACAGTTGGCTAGGTATAGAGATGCAGTGTGTCGCTTATGCCGCCGCGAAGGCGCAAAGCTTTTTCTTAAAGGTGACCGGTGCTACAAGCCTTCTTGTCCGATTGAAAAGCGCGGTACACAACCGCCCGGACAACACGGCAACACGATGCGTCGCGGCAAGGCGCTGGTCGGCTATGGCCTGCAGTTGCGTGAAAAGCAGAAGGTCAAGCGCATCTACTTCATCCTTGAAGGACAGTTCCGTAACTACTTCGAACGCGCAGCGCGCATGAAGGGAATCACGGGTGAGAACCTGTTGTCCCTGCTTGAGCGGCGCCTTGATAACGCAGTCTACCGCGCAGGGTTTTCAACCTCTCGCCGCCAGGCGCGTCAATTGGTTAACCACGGCCACATTCTGGTCAACGGGAAAAAAGTCGATATTCCGTCGTACCAGGTCAAGGCCGGCGAGGCAATCAGTATCAAAGAAGCAAGCCGCAAGAATCCGCACATCGAAGGCGCGTGGCAGACCGCCTCCGGACGCGGACGCCCGTCCTGGATTTCACAGGATGCCGGCGACATGGCGGCTCGTATCAGTGGCTTGCCCACGCGCCAGGATATCGATCGCTCGATCAACGAGCAGCTTATCGTTGAGCTTTATAGCAAGTAATACGCGGACCCGCGAGCTGTAGGTAAACCTGCAGCCTGGCGGACAACAATTTTTTCTAAATCGGGACTTAAAAACGCTATGGCTATGGATCAAAATAATCTTTGGACCGGATTTCAGATGCCTCGTCGTCTGGCTGCTGACGCAGAAACACTCACCGAACGTTACGGCCGCTTCTCCGCGCAACCTTTTGAGCGCGGCTTCGGCACCACGGTCGGCAATTCGCTCAGACGAGCATTACTTTCCTCGATTGAGGGCGCGGCGGTTACCGCAGTGAAGATTGAAGGCGTCGAGCACGAATTCTCCTCAATCAAAGGAGTCGTCGAAGATGCCACCGACGTGATCTTGAATTTGAAACAAGTGCCCTTCAAACTGCACGGCGGCGAGTCGAAGACACTACGAATTTCAAAAGAGTCGGCTGGCGAAGTTACCGCTGCGGATATCGAGGCGGACGCTGATGTCGAAGTGCTGGATCCTACGGTCCACATTGCGACAGTCAGTGAAGGCGGTTCGTTAAGAGTTGAGATGCGACTCAAGCGCGGCCGCGGTTACGTTTCCGCTGATCGGAATTTCGACGAAGACCTCTCGCTTGGTTACATCCCAATTGACTCAGTGCATACGCCGGTCAAGAAGGTGAACTACACGGTCGAAGCTGCGCGACTCGGTCAGAACACCGAGTTTGACAAGCTCACGATCGAAGTTTGGACAGACGGCTCGGTTAAGCCCGAGGATTCGATTGGCCTGGCCGCAAAGTTGATCAAGGACCACATGTCGATTTTCATTAACTTTGAAGAAGACACCGACGACTTCGCGTACTCGAAGATTGAGCGACCACCGCTACCGCGAAACGATCAACTCGATCGTTCGGTTGACGAGCTCGAGCTGTCGGTGCGCTCTTACAACTGTCTGAAGAATGCGGATATCCGGACGATTCGTGATTTGGTGCAACGCAGCGAACGCGAAATGTTGGCCACCAAGAATTTCGGCAAAAAGTCGCTGAACGA
>JBDUAQ010000001.1:0-82098 GCA_040004575.1 bacterium | reverse complement strand
GCAAAAAGCCAAAACCAAGCCAAAGCCAAAACAAAAAGCAAAACAAAAACCCAAAAAGGAGCCAAATATGAATGAAATAGTTGCAAAATTTACTGGAGGAGGTTACGTCAATGAACGTAATCAGTTACAAGAGAATTCGGGAATTCTCTTTAATCTACAAAGACGCAGAGACTCCTTTGAGGGCGTGGTTTTCGACGGCGAAAAAAGCTAGTTGGCAAAACCTGGACGAGCTGAAGCAGGTTTATCCTTCAGCGGACCTGGTCGGACGATACACAGTCTTCAATATTAAGGGTAATAAATATCGGTTGATTGCGAGAATAGTTTACCGAAGCCAAACTCTCTTTATCGTCGCAGTATTGACTCATGAAGAATACGATTTAGGAAAATGGAAAGAATGAGCAGAGCGATTCGCAAAATAGATCCTACACGTTACAGGAGGCTCTTGTCTCAAACTATGCCCGTGTTGATTGAGTCTGAACAGGAAAACGAGCGGATGTTGGCGGTGGTGGAAAAGCTAATGGACAAGGGTGAAAACTTGTCGCCTGAAGAAGAAAAGCTTCTTAAACTATTTGCCAAGTTAATCGAGGATTTTGAGAAGCGTTACTACCATCCTAAAGAAGCTCAACCGCTCGAAGTCCTGCAACACTTGATGGAAGTGCGAGGGGTGAAGCAAACCCATTTGTGGGAGCTATTCGGCTCCAAAGGTGTTGCTTCTGAAGTACTCAGTGGCAAGCGCGGAATCAGTAAAACTCAAGCAAGAGCACTAGCCAGTTATTTTCACGTCTCTGCCGACCTCTTTATCTAACAAGTCTAGTCTCAACCCATGCAACAACCTTCTGATTCACGCGCGACCGGCAACTTCGCCGGTCTGAGTGTTGACGCGGACGAGTTCACCTTCCTTGATAAACAGTGGAACGCGCACAGAAATTCCCGTTTCCAGAGTGGCCACTTTGGTTGCGCCGCCTGCGGCGGTGTCGCCGCGCAGGCCCAGCTCGGTTGAGGTGACCGCGAGTTCGACGTACTGCGGCAGTTGCAACGAAACGGGCGCGCCGTTGTATTTCAAAACCTGTAGCGACACGCCTTCCTTGAGATAGCCACGATCAGCGTCAATCGTCGCTTCGTCAAAAGTGAACTGTTCGTAACTTTTCTCATCCATGAAATGAAAGCCGTGCGAGTCGCTGTACAGAAATGACGCGGGCGCAAGTTCGATGTCCGGCTCCGCAAACTTCTCGCTCGAACGGAAACTCTTTTCCATCACCGCGCCGGTCAAGAGTTGGCGCAGCCGTGTGCGTACCATGGTTGCCGCACCACGTGCCGTCGGCGAAGCAAAGAAAACTTCCAGGACAACGTACGGCTGGCCGTCAACAGTAATCAGCAGTTTTCGTTTTAGTTCATTAGCAGTAATCAACGCCATGAAGTTCGATCCTCCCCGATCTTTGGTCGCGTAGCGACCCTATGAGTTTAGCCCAGCCTTTCAAGGCTGGGTAATGGACAACCATTAAATTTTTCGGCGCGTCAGGGACGATTGATATTTGACTCAGCCGTCGCTGCGCGACGAGGTTCTTCTTTCAAGGATATTCCCAGCACTGAAGTGCTGGGCTAAACTCATTGGTCCGCTAGCGCGGACTTCCGGAACCCTCGCCGCCTATGTCGCTGTCTTTCAACGACGAATGCACGAACAGAAACTCCTTCGCGAGTCGTGTAGCCAGAGCGGCAGACGCAGCTTCACTGTGAGGGCTGTGACCGGCAGCATCAAGTAGTTGCATTTCTGCGTGGGGTAGTTCGGTCGCTACTGCCTCCAGTTCACCGGGCTCGGTCCGCGGGTCAAGACGTCCGTGAATGAACAGCGTCGGGGCGGAAATCTCGTGAAGTCTGCCACCATAAAGATCGTCCTGCGGTCCGGAACCTTCCAATGCAATCTCCAGCCAGGTCTGCGCGTGACTCATGATCAGTTGGCGCCAGTTCTCTTCGCCGAACTCAAGGGCAAACCGCGCGCGGAGGTCGGCGCCCAACGCCTCAGGCTGATGCCGGAGCGTTTCAAAAAATTCCCGTGAGCTCAGCTTCATCCGGTAATAGTGAACCGCTTCAAGGATCAGGCCGCGCACGCGCTCCGGCGCGTTGAAGCCGATGATTGCCGCAATGACCGCGCCGTCACTATGTCCCCAGAAGAAAGCGCGTTCGATTCCAAGCGCGTCCAGGAAGCTCAATGTTTCGGCGGCTGCACGGTAGTGAAAGTCGGCAGGAAAACCATCTACGAGTTTCGTCGAACTGCCATAACCAGATCGATCAGGACAGATCGCTCTGAAATCGTGGCGCAAGTTTTCTATCTGTTGATTGAAGGGATTCAGTCCGTATCCCCATCCGCCGTGCAATAAGACAACCGGCACACCTTCGCCTTCGTCGCGATAGTAGATCTCAACCGGACTAATGCCGGGAACAAGTGGCGAGGATTTTAGCGATGCAAGTGGCACTGATGTTGTTTACTCCACCCAAACAAAAGAGCGGGGGCAAGCCCACCTTCCCAACCTGCGAGATTATCTTTCAAGACCGATCACCTAAACCTTGAAAGCCTTTCAACCAAGAATTCCAGGTCAACTCAGATCAGCTCAGGGTCGGGAAGGCGGGCTTGCACCCGCTCCTGGTTATCACAGCGTCGACTTGGCAAATCTACCTAACCGGTTCGCGCAGGATTGCATCTGCCGCGACCGCGGCCGTGCGCGCTGCATCCGCATGCGTCTTGCGCAAGCCGGTAATTTGCAGGAGCGCTTCACCGGTGCGCGAGAGCATGCGAAAGAGATCGCCTTCTTCGGCGCCAGTCTCGCGCACTAACCTTGACCATTCAGTTCCAGTGGCCCAACGAACGGCGGCAGCAGCGGCCGAGAAGTTCAGCTCGGGCGCGGGTTCTATTCCGAGCTTCCACTCCTCAGATGAAACCTTGAAGCCAACGTCTTCAAACTGTGCCAGCGCATTTATCACGCCGTCTTCCAATTCCAGTTGCCCGTAGTCGCGCTCCTCATCGGCGGTAAGCGCGGCCACGACGCCGGCCAGCCGATGAAAATCGAGCGCGTTGAAAAGGCCACGCTCGAGCGCTTCACCGATAAGTAATGGACGATCGACGTGCAGGTCAGCCAACCAGCGACCGCGATCCGTCACCCTCTCCGCATCGAAATCGAGATAGCCGAAAGCGGCGAGCACGCGCGCCCGTTGGTGAAATGGCTGCCAAACCTCTTCACGCAGTATCGCAATTCGGCGCGTGGCGCGCTCGAGCTCTTCTGCATCGGCAAGCACCGACCACAATGCTTGCGTGCATCGCAACTTCTCTTCAACACCAAGCGCGACCGGCAAGATTGTGTCGATCTGATCATCGAGAACGCTGACGGCTTCATTCTCCTCGCCCTGCGCTTCGCGCAAGCGCGGTTCCGGCATCACCAAATCACTGCCGCGTTCGCGTACATCGGCAAACGCTTCGTCAATGAATTCATCTCGCTGGCGATAAACCGGCGCATAGACTCGCTCGATACGTTCGAGCGCAAAGCTGGCGCTGCGTCCGTCTTCGCGAACGCCGCGAACATTGCCGGCGCGTTTTTCGGTTATCAAAACCAGGCGGCGGCCGCTCCGGCCAATGCCGACAATACGACCAGGCTGCACTACTTCATCGAGCCAACGATGCAAAACTTCTGCTCGCGACTGCGGACGGGACTCATGCAGGCGCGCACGCGCACTGACGAGTCTCTCAAAGCCCGCTACCGTACCTATCGGCAAATCACAACCGGCTGCTTTAAGTTTCAATTCGACCCGCTGCGTGCTCTCTGTTCGGACCCTTTCAAGTTGCGCGATCTGCAAAGCAGCTTCGCGATGCGCAAAACTTCTTTCGGCAATCTCACGAACTTGCGCGAAGTTGCCGTACGCATCGAGCAGATTCAGCAAGGTCGTGTAAGTGGCGCGAAACTGGCTGACGAGCGGATCGGGTCGGGCCTTTAACAGCTCGGCGATTTGCTGTGGATCCTGGTGCAGGCCCGGAGCGGCAATAACAAACCCGACGTTGTCGCGACCGCGCCGGCCAGCACGGCCGGTCATCTGTTGTAATTCTGAAGCGGTCAACTGTCTCCAGCCGCTGCCAGTGCGCGCGTCGGCGACCGTTAGGACAACTGTGCGCGCGGGAAAATCAACGCCGGCAGCGACGGTGGCCGTAGCGAAGATCGCATCGAGCAAGCCGGCACTCATCAACTTTTCAATGACCATCTTCCAGGCAGGAATGTGTCCGGCATGATGCGAAGCGACACCGCCGCGGATGATCGTATCCCAATGACGATGGCCGCGTATCTCAGGATGCTGCTCAACCCAAACGCGCATGAAGTCGCGCCGAGCTTCGCGCCGTTCGTCGTTGCCGTCGCGTCGCAAAAGCGCAGTTTCCGATGCGGCTTGATCGCAACGGCGTCGCGTCGGCATGAACACGATGGCTGGTAACAAGTTGTAGGAGCTGAGTGCGCCCAACAGCACTGCCGGCGGCATTTCTGGCATGTGGAGTTTCATAAAAGGGGCTGCCCTTGCTGGGACCGCGTGCGTCCCGCCCGCAATGAGCGCGAAGCGCGAAAATCAGCGTGTCCGCACAGAACTGCGCGCCGGCGGCGCGTTGCGGGCGAGACGCCCGCGGTCCCAGTAAGGTCGGGCCAATCTCCCGGGCTGGATCTACAGACTATTACCACCTTCTTCTCGACGATCTTGATCTTGGCGCCTTGGCGGTTTCTTCCAGCAAGCGTGAAATCTCCGGATTCAATTTTCCAGCTTCATTCACCAAAGGGATCAACCGTTTGTCTGGCAACAGCATCGCCGCTCGCAGTGGCACCGGCCGCGCGCCCGGACGCGTCACAACTCCACAGCGAACGCCGCGCACTTCGGCAATCCACGCGGCAAACTCATTCGCGTTTCCCACTGTTGCCGACAACAGCAATAGCCGGATGCGTGGCGGCGTCAGGATTATCGCTTCCTCCCAGACGTGGCCGCGATCTTCGTCGCCGAGGTAGTGTGCTTCGTCGAGCACAACCAAATCCGCATCGACGTCGTCGCCGCCGCGCAAGGAATCGAAAAGTTGATTGCGATATATTTCAGTAGTGCCGACGATCAGTTGCGCGTCGGTATTGTCTTTCCGATCGCCGGTGAGTATGCCTACGCGGTCGGCGCCAAACTCTTCCGAGAACTCCTGATACTTGGAGTTTGTCAGCGCCTTCAACGGCGTCGTATACCAGGCACGGCGTCCGGCATCCAGCAAACGCCGAATTTCTTCACGCGCGATCCAGGTCTTGCCGCTCCCAGTCGGCGCAGTGACCAGCACATCTTCGAATTCGACCGCCGCCAGCGCTTCTAGTTGAAATGGATCCGGTTTGAACTCCTCCGCACGCTCCGGCGTGCCGATTCCTTCCAATAGCTTTTTTACAGCGGCGGAGGGCGCCCGCGTGTGGTCGACTTTAGCGCCCGCAGATGTGTGTCCAAAAGGTTTCGCGGACTGTTCAGAACCGCGCGATCTGTTTTTGTTAATAGATTGACGCTTCTTATTAACAACTCTGTCACGAGAGCGGCGCATAGTCCATTCTAGCTTTGGGCACTCCGCCCGCGAAGTGCTAACGTAGAAGACGAAGTCAAAGAGCTTTCACAACGCACAGCCAACGGCGTGCGTCTAAGGCCGGGAACATTAACTTCGATAACGGCGTTTTACTTAAGGAACATTGGGGAATGTCAGAGCTTTTCGCAAATTTTGAAATCAATAAGGAACCCCGCTGGCCAGTCATTTCGAAACTGTTGGCGGGCTCGCTCGTCTTGCACGTGCTCCTGGCTGCTTCGGTAGTTTATGTCCCGGGCCTCAGAGCTGCATTCAATCTCGCCAGCTTGATTGCCGACACCAGGTTTGTGGATAAGCCCTACGACAAAACACAAATCGCCGACGACGTCCAATTCGTAGAACTGTCGAGCGAAAAGTTTCACTACCCCGAGGGCTACTTCGCGCCCGAGGGACAAACAATCGTGCCGCCGCCAGCGCCGGTCGTGCCTCCGTTTGTAGCGCAAGTAAGACCGCGTGCGGTGCAACCGGAGCTTGCGCCTTCGCCTTCACCGAGTCCATTAGCGAGTGTCTTGCCCTCGCCGGCTCCTCGCGTTAGCGCTTCGCCTGGAACGATCGCGCAGGCGAACGCGAGTCCAAGTCCGGCCCAAAGCCCGGCGCTGACGGCAGATGAAGCGCAAACTGAACTTGAGAAGGTGGCCGAAAAAAACAAGCTCAATCTGCCGAAGGAAAACGAGCTCAATAAGCAGGCGATGAAAGACTTCGCCATCTATGCCTACGACTTGAAGAAGCAAGGCAAGCTGGATCTAAACCAACCCTTCGAGATCGTTATCGAAGCGGAACTGGATCAGGACGGCAAACTGAAAAATGCCAAGTTTACGAAGAAGGCGGGAGACGCCAACCTCGTAGATTTATTTGGTCACATGATCGCGGCATTGAACGACAGCGGCTTTCTCGTCTATCTAAAGCCGGTTGACAAGGACAATCCTGGATCGAAGGTCGTGTTCACCATTAAGCAAGGCGAGAGCGAAGTGTTGGCGACAGTAGAGTCTGAAGCATCCTCTGAGGAGAGCGCCCGCATCCTGGCAAAGGGGTTCAATATGGCGCTGTCTCTCGGCGCGCAGTCGCGTGCCGGCAAAGATGAAGAAGCTCTGCTTAGAAACACCAGCGCCGAGTCGGTTGGTAAGAAGATCGTTTTCAATTTTACCATGCCTCGCCAGGCCGTAGTTGATCTCATTAAGAAGCAACTCGCCGACAAGCCAAGCTAACGCCAACAGAAGGCCCGCTTGATACCTTCTTCACGCTCAACTAAAATCAACGAACTACAAAATACTGATGAACGGGCGTGATTTTATCCAACGTTTGGATTAAGAAAAGACTATGGGTTTCGATCAATTACTGACTAAAGTTTTCGGTAGCAGCAACCAGCGTTACCTCAAATCAATCCAGCCTATTGTTGAGCAAATCAATGAGCTCGAGCCGGCGATAAAGAAGTTGTCTGACGAACAACTGCGCGCGCGCACGGCGGAGTTTAAGGAACAGTTGCAGCAGGCAGTTGCCGGCATTACTGACATGGACGAGCGCAAGCGTCGCGAACGTGAGGCGCTTGACGAGATTCTGCCCGAGGCGTTCGCTATCGTTAGAGAGGCGAGCGTGCGCACCACCGGCATGCGCCACTTCGACGTGCAGTTGATCGGCGGCATCGTTCTGCATCAGGGCAGGATCGCTGAGATGCGAACCGGCGAAGGCAAAACCCTTGTCGCTACGCTGCCTGCTTATCTTAATGCGTTGACCGGGCGCGGCGGCGTTCACGTGATTACGGTGAACGATTATCTCGCATCGCGCGACGCGGAGTGGATGGGACAAATCCATCGCTTCCTCGGTCTTGAAGTTGGTTGTATCCAAAATGACATGGACGACTTCGAGCGGCAAGCTGCTTACGCCGCCGACATCACTTACGGCACCAACAACGAATTCGGCTTCGACTACCTGCGCGACAACATGAAGTTTGATCTCGCCACCTGCGTGCAGCGCGGCCACTACTTCGCGATCGTTGACGAAGTGGATTCCATCCTTATCGACGAAGCGCGCACGCCGTTGATTATCTCCGGACCCTCGGATGAAGCGACTGACAAATATTACAAAGCCGACGCGATCATTCCGCAGTTGAAGAAAGGCGAAGAGATCGAAGGAAAGAAGACCGGCGAATACGTGGTCGACGAAAGACAGCACACCGCAGTCTTAACTGAAGAAGGTGTCGATAAAGCAGAAAAACTGCTGGGAGTTGGAAATCTTTACGATCCTTCGAATATGGAGTTGCTTCACTGCGTCGAGCAGGCCTTGAAAGCGCACACGCTTTACAGGCTTGACCATCAATACGTGGTACAGGACGGCGAAGTAATAATCGTTGACGACTTCACCGGACGTTTGATGAAGGGCCGTCGCTGGTCGGATGGCTTGCACCAGGCCGTAGAAGCCAAAGAGGGCGTGAAGATTGAGAGGGAGAACCAGACCCTCGCCACTATCACACTGCAAAATTATTTTCGCCTCTACGAAAAGCTTTCCGGGATGACTGGTACGGCCGAAACCGAGGCCGCCGAGTTTCACACCACCTATAAGCTGGATGTGATTGTTATTCCGACGCACATGCCGATGGTGCGCAGTGACTTTTCTGACGTGATTTATCGCACCTTGCCCGAGAAGTGGGACGCCGTGATCGAAGAGATCAAGGATTGCCACGAGCGCGGCCAGCCGGCGTTGGTGGGTACTGTTTCCGTTGAAAACTCAGAATTGATAGCGAGCCGGCTGCAACGTGAAGCCGTTCCGCACAATGTCTTGAACGCGAAGTATCACGAGCGCGAAGCTGAGATCATCGCGCAGGCGGGTCGCAAAGGTTCAGTCACGATCGCCACCAACATGGCCGGTCGCGGCACCGATATTCTGTTGGGCGGCAATCCGGATTTCATGGCCCGCGAGTTTCTCAAGAAGCAGGAGATCGATCCTGACGAAGCAACGGAGGAACAGTGGTCCGAGGCCTTCGCGCGCGCGAAACGCATCGTCGAAGACGAACACAATGAGGTCGTTGGAATCGGTGGCTTACATATTTTAGGCACTGAACGGCACGAATCCCGGCGCATCGATAATCAGCTTCGTGGACGTGCCGGACGCCAGGGCGATCCCGGCTCGTCGCGCTTCTTCCTGTCGCTTGAAGACGACCTCATGCGCATCTTTGCCGGCGATAAAGTAAAAGCTCTGATGCAACGCCTGGGAATGGAGAAAGGCGTCGCGATCGAGTCGAAGATGGTTTCCAAGCGCATCGAGTCGGCGCAGAAGTCAGTAGAAGGACGAAACTTCGAATCACGCAAACACCTGCTCGAGTATGACGACGTCATGAACAAGCAGCGCGAGACTATTTACGGATTGCGCCGCCAGTTGATGGAAGTGCCGGATCAGCGTGAATACCTGATGGGAGATCCGCCCCAGGCGGGCGTTGCTTACGACTTGCTTTCCGATTTGACGAAGCAGTATTTGAACCCGGACGTTTCGCCCGACGATTGGGACATCGAAAACTACAAGATCCAAATCAAGACTATCTATGATTTCGACGCCGATGCAGAAGGGCTTGATATTCCAAATTTCACTACCCAGGAAATAGTCGACGCGATCTGGGAAAAGCTGAAGGTCAAATACGCTGACAAGGAACAGCATATAGGACCGGAAGCGATGCGCACCTACGAGCGCATCATCATGCTCAACATCATCGATGCGCAGTGGAAGGATCACCTCCTGTCGCTGGATCACCTGAAGCAAGGCATCGGCTTGGTTGGCTACGGCCAGAAGGATCCGCTGGTCGAATATAAGAAGCAGAGCTTCGATATGTTTCAGGAGATGCTTGATCGCATCGACACCTCCACGATTCGGTCGCTATTCAACCTTCACATCGTTACGGACGAACCCCCAGAAGCCTTGCGTCGACCTCGTCTGCCACGACGGCCAACGCCAATGACGTTCACCGGACCAAACCAGGGCGCCGCTCCTGCCGGCGAAGAAGCCGGCAAGGTGAAAACTGTCGTTCGTGATCAACCGAAGGTCGGTCGCAACGAGCCCTGCCCATGCGGCTCAGGCAAGAAGTATAAGAAGTGCCACGGGGCAGCGGTGTAGAAGCCATGGTGTCTCGACGTCACTTGCGGTTGTTCCTGTTAGCCACAACGCTCGTCTGCGTATTCACTCCAAGCATCAGGCCATCGGTCAACAGCCATTGGCAGGTCCAGGCAAACTCAACTTCTGAAACCTCAGAGGGCATTACTCTTTATGAGAAGGGTGACGACCTGGCGGCCATCAAAGCACTGCAACTGGCTGTGAAGAAAGACAAAGCCAACCTACATGCCTGGCATTATCTTGGTTTGTCGTTCGAACGTCTTGGCAAGACAACCGACGCGCGAAAAGCTCACGAAAGGGCAGCAAGATTGGGGGATGAACTGTTGGAATCTCTCTTCCTCAGCTTAGGCGCCCGCGAGCAAACGCGTTCGTTTCAGGAAATCCATGAACCACTTTCTTTGGCGGCCCAGAGTGCTCGGAAATACATCGCACTCAGTGGAAAGCTTTCCAAGTCGAAACAGGAAGACTGGAACAATCGAGTGGAATCCTTGCGCGATTTCGTTGAGGTGTCAGATCCCAAGAACTCTAGCCAGGGCGAACGTCAGATATTCTCACCGAAAGAAGTCACCACAAAAGCTCGGGTGTTAAGTAAGCCGGAGCCTGAATACAGCGAGGAAGCGCGGCGGCATGGGGATACGGGGACAGTCGTTCTCAGGGCGATCTTTGCAGCGGACGGTAAGGTGAGAGCTATTCGCCCGTTGACAGTTTTACCGCACGGCCTCACGTTAATGTCCATCAACGCTGCTCGGCGGATCAAATTTATCCCGGCAACTAAGGATGGCCGACCCGTTTCGATGTACATCCAGCTCGAATACAACTTCAATCTCTTTTGAGCGCGCTGCATTTAGTTAGATAGGGTAAACTCCACTAGTCGTTTTTAGTCCCCCGCTACTGTTTCCGAATGACCACTACTCAGTCAAAGAATCCGGCAGTGCAGGCGATCATAGAAGGCGCCGCACCACATCAGGCCAGGCTCGCGGCCGCCAGCGGACTGTTGCCACTGCCGCAGTCTGATTTGCTTGAAGTGCTGGTGGCGCTAAAGGCAACGGACGATCCTGAAATTGCCGCGGCAGCCAGCGAGACACTCGCGTCGCAGGATGCGGAAGACTTATTGACCGCAGCCAAAGACAACCAAACCTCGCCCGCAGTACTTGATTACCTGGCCACATTTTCAACACCCAGTCGCGACCTTCACGAAGCGGTAATTCTAAACAACACAACTTCGGATGAGGCGATCGCTGACTTGGCTGCGTCTAGTTCCGATAGTTCCCTGCTGGATCTAATCGCCACAAATCAGCAGCGACTCATACGCTTTCCGAAAATCATCGACGCGATCCTCGCAAATTCAGATCGCTCCAGCGAAGCCGAACGCCGCGCCCGAGAAACAACGCGAGAGTTTTTTGAAAAGGAACGAGGCGCGCAGCAGATTGCCCAGGAGCTGAGAAGCAAAGGAAACAGCGCCGCCGCGGAGTTTTTCGAGAGTGCTGACCTGACCGGAGGTTTCAGTGTCGACGATGCCTGGTTGATTGCCCAGCACATCGAGGTCTCGGACGATGAATTGGACAATTCATGGCTGCCTGCAGAACGTTATGAAGAGCTGAAGGATGAGACTCAGGAAGAACGCGCTGCCAACTTTAAGCGAGCGATCGAGTCGGAACGAACGGAACTGGGCGAGCTTCCTCCGGAACGTGTAACCTTGATTCGACAAGTTATGTTCATGAATGTAAAAGACCGGATGAAGTTGGCCATGAAGGGTGATCGCGAAGCCCGTAGCATTCTGATTCGCGACTCAAATAGAGTGGTAGCCACTGCTGTAATTCACAATCCGCGCGTCACCGATCAGGAAGTGGAAAACATTGCGGCCATGAGAACTGTGTCTGATGAAGTGCTGCGGTTGATTGCCATGAATCACAACTGGGCTCGTTCCTATCCCGTCATTCACAATCTTGTGCGCAACCCGCGCACGCCGATCCCAACAGTGCTCACTACGCTGCCTCGAATTCGTACCAAGGATCTGAAAAACCTGACTCAGAATAGAAATGTTTCTGAAGCTACTCGCCGCCAGGCTGCGCGCCTTTCTGAGACCCGATCCGGAGATTGACTCACGCGGCTTCAATTGCCAGACCAACGAACCGCCGCCTGAATGTCACAGAAGTCTCCTCAAATTATGCTTGACACGTCACACAAAATCAGTATAATTTCGCACACTGGTCACGCAGTTCATTCTAATTTGTGCTTTTGAGAGGTACGCGGCGTAATTTTTTCTATGCCGCCAGGCTTTATCTCACCCGCGATCGCACCCCCTTGGTTCACGGGATCGGCCTTTTAGGGACGATTACCAGTTCTTTGCATCCCCTATGTTACCCGGACCTGCCGCAAAGTTTTGCCCCGCTAATCTTAAATGATTAGCGGGGCACCCTCTTTTGAGCAAGTCAAATTCGAACTACTTGCTGACAAGAACCTCATCGTTTTGCGACACAGACTCAACGGGAGAAACCGACGAGCGGATCTCTCCCAGTTTTCCACTCATCTCTGCAAAGAGTCGTTCATACTGGTCGACAACCCGATCCCAATCGTAGTAGCGCTGCACTCTAACCTGGGCCCGATTACGATAACTCTGCACCAGAGATCCGTCTCGCAAGACTCGTTGTAGTTTCTCCGCCAAATCAACCTCGTCCGCATAAGGTATTCCGGCGTCACCAACGGCCTCGATATTTTCGGGAGTCGCCAGGGTCAAGACGCAGTTGCCGTAACCCATTGCTTCCAGCAGCGCCGGATGTGTTCCGCCGACTTCGGTCGCATGCACGTAACAATAAGCATTCTGTTGCAGGGCGCGATAGTCCTGGCCGAACACGAACCCTGTAAAAACTATGCGCTTGTCGCCCCGCGCGCGTTCTTTCAAGTCTCTAATGTAGTCGTGAGCGTAAGGGGCATCGCCGACTATCAGCAGACGATAAGCGGTACGCACTCGCTTGAAAGCTTCGATTACAAGGTGGGCATTGTTTTCCGGTTCCAGCCGGGAAACGTAAAGCACATACCGGTTCGGCTCAGCGCGCCAACGCCGCACCGCTGCACGATCCGGACGCCGCTCGACTTCCGATCCATAAGTGATCATTTCCGAGGGTGCGTTATAGCGCGCCAGGTAGTAATCCTGAATAACCTGCGCGTCAGTTACCATGACGTTCGGCAACATAGTCGCCAAACGCTCTGCGGCCAGATAGTAACTCCGTCCCAACCAACCCCATTTTTTTCGTTTATGTTCAAGCCCGTCGACGTTTAGCGCTATCGGCGTGCCCGTCAGCCGGAGGATAGGAGCAAACGGAGCATTGGCTGCATTGCAGATTAACGCTGCATCAAACCGGGCCGAAACCGCATGGACCGCCGAAAGAAAACAGTGAACGACCGTGTCAAAATACTTGTGCCGAATGGTCGGAAGCACTTTCAGTCGAACACCGTGATACTCCAACTGTCGCGGTGAAACGTAGTGTGCTCGGCCATACACTGTAACCTCATGGCCGCGAGCTACGAGTCTGGTCGAGAGATGTTCGGCGAAGGTTTCGAATCCGCCGTAGCTGGCGGGAATGCCTCGCGTTCCGAGAATAGCGATGCGCATAGAACTGAAATCGATCCGTTAGGGTGTCGGCCACCACTAATCTTACCCTATTAGGCCGTCAACACCGGAAGCTTTTCGGTAAACCGCCAAAGTCTGACGAGCAGTCTCGCGCCAGTTGAAGAGTTTCGCGCGGGCCAGGCCCTGGACGCTAAGCTCGGCACGTAAGTTTGAATCACTTATCACTTTTCCAATTGCCGCGGCCAGGGCATCTACGTCAAATGGATCTACAAGTACCCCGGCATCTCCAACCACTTCCGGCAAACTGGTCTGGTTTCCCACTATTACCGGCACGCCGCACTGCATTGCCTCCAACGGCGGCAGGCCAAAACCTTCAAAATAGGAAGGGTAGACAAAACAAAGCGCCGCTGAATACAGGGCCGGCAAATCGCTTTCCGGTACATAGCCGGTCAGGATTACCGAATCACTAAGCTGCAGTTCTTTGATCGCGCGGAGCGTTTCATCATACAGCCACGCGCATTTCCCCGCGAGCACAAGTTTGGGGAGCTTAACCTCCGGTTTGGCGCGGCGCAAGCAGGCGTAAGCAGCCACGAGACGGCCCAGGTTCTTGCGCGGTTGAATGGCGCCGACCGACAGTATGTACTCGCCTTCTATGCCGAAGGTTTGTCTAACCCGTTGCAGTTCTTCCTCGTTGGTGATGGGCCTGAAGTGAGCTGCGGCGGCCAGCGGTATGGCGCTAATCTTTTCTGCACTTACCTGGTAGCTGTTGATGATGTCGTTCCGCGCGTATTCCGAGAGCGCGATCACTTGCGAAGCCTCTCGCGCCGAGCGGCGAACGGTAATCCGGAGTTGTTTGCGGCTGCGCCACTTGAAAGTGTGTGGCAGGTGTTCAAACGAAAGATCGTGAATACTAACTACGACGGGACAAGGTGAAAAAGGTGGAGAGGTAAACTGAACGTGGAGGACATCTACGGGGTTTCGTCTTAGCTCTGCGCTTAAAGTCAGGGGAATGCGAATTAGCGGCGTGTGTGGCAGGGTGGATCGAACGGAAAAATTAGGCCATCGATTGCTGAAGCGCTCCACCGCCGCGCGCTTCGTAACGTATAGCGTGTAACGATTTGCATGGTCGATCTCAGCTAGCGCTTCAATCAGATTCGTTGCGTAGCTTTCGTTGCCGCCAAGTCCAGTCCCAACTGAGTGGGCGTCAATTGCTATTCGCAAGCGCCTACGGCTCCTGGATTCGCGTAAAAACTATTTCTTGGCTGCTGCCGCCGCTCCGGTATCGCCCTGGCGAACACGCGTGTCGCGTTCACGAATGCGCGCCGCCTTTCCGCGCAAGCCACGCAGGTAATAAAGCTTAGCCCGGCGCACGCGACCTCGCTTCACTACTTCGATGTGGTCGACGATCGTGGCGTGAAGTGGAAAGATTCGCTCTACGCCCACGCCAAAGCTGGTCTTGCGGACGGTGATTGTCTCGCGCGCGCCACCGTGTTTGCGAGCGATGACTACTCCTTCAAACGCCTGCAAACGTTCCTTCGTCTCAGATTCCTTAATGCGAACATGCACTCGTACGGTATCGCCCGATTGAAAATCAGGAATGCCCTCGCGCAGTTGGGTTTCTTCAATGCTATCTAATCGATTCATTTCATTACTCCAATAAGAATCTGAAAGTCCAGAACAACCATTACTTCAAAAGGTCGGGGCGATTCCGCTCGGTTTTCCGTAGCGCTGCTTCGCGGCGCCAGCGGGCGATCTCCCCGTGATTACCTGTCAATAACACATCCGGAACGCTCATTCCGGAAAACTCATTCGGTCGCGTGTATTGCGGGTGATCCAAACGCCCTTCGGAAAATGAATCGTTCGCCGCCGACGTTTCATTTCCCAGTGCCCCCGGTAACAATCGCACCACTGCGTCGATTAGCACCACCGCCGCCGGCTCACCTCCCGACAAAACGTAATCTCCTATCGAGATCTCATCAGTCGCCAGCGCTTCAACCACGCGTTCGTCAACGCCTTCATAGCGTCCGCAAATCAAAACTATCTGTGACGCATTCTGTGAAAGATCCTGCGCAACTTCCTGCGTGAACACTCGACCCTGCGGCGACAGCAGCACTACCCGGGTTTGCGGCTCATACTCTTCGCGCTTGCCGCTGCCTGTCAGCTCCTGCACGGCGGCAAATATCGGTTCAGGTTTGAGCACCATGCCCTCGCCGCCACCAAACGGCCGGTCGTCGACGATGTGATGCTTGTCGCTGGTCCAACGGCGCAAATCATGCGCCTTTGTCTCAACCAACCCGGCGGCTCGCGCCTTGCGAATAATCCCGTAGTCAAACGCCTCGCGAAAAAACTCCGGAAAGATGGTAATGATGTCGCAGCGCAGCACAGTACAAATTTCAAAGATAACTACAAATCCAAAAGGCCTTCCGGCGGATCGATTAGGATCTTCTTTCCGGAGACATCGATCTCAATCACGATCGACGCGACCATCGGAACAAAGGTTTCGCGTCGCTCCTCATTCTCAATCACCAGCAACTCGACACCGCCGGTTCTCATAACTTCCCGAACCTGGCCGATGGCCAGACCGAGCGTGCTCTCAACTAAACAACCCTCGAGCTCCCAATCATAAAACTCGTCTTTCGCCAGCTCGACTCGCTCTGCTTCCGGAAGACCAAACTCATAACCCACCAGCGCCTGCGCGGCTTCAATACCGTCGTAACCGGCGAACTTCAGCACCATCCGATCGTTTTGAAACCAGTGGTTCTCAAGTTCAAACTGCTTTCGCTCTCCGCTCGGACTCACGCCGGTCAATTCAGCAACCTGTTCGAATCGTTCCGGAAAGTCTGTCAAAACATCAGCGAGCAACTCTCCTTTGAGGCCCCGCGTCCGGACTGCGCGAGCAACAATAATCAGATCGCCTTCATTTTCCTGGCCCAGCGGATTCATTCCACAATTTCGAGCATGAAGCGATGTTTTCTCTTCAAGCTCACAGCGTAAGCCAGCGAACGCAAGGCGCGTATGGTTCGTCCCTGCCGTCCGATCAACTTTCCCATGTCGCTTTGGGCCACACGCACTTCGATCAGCGTGCCTCCCTGCTGCTCCACTTCGCGCACGTCGACCGCGTCAACATCGTCAACTAATGACTTAACCACCATCTCGACGGCTTCTCTCATATTGTTGGCCCAAGACTTTTAGGCTTCGGGCTGAGCTGCGGCTGCTTGTTGTTTACCGCTCGCCTTGATCAGTTGACCAACAGTCTCGGTCGGCTGCGCGCCTTTCTCCAGCCAGTAACGCACGCGATCCATGTCCAACTTAATCTCCGCCGGTTCGCGCGTTGGATTGTAGGTGCCCAGATTTTCGATACAGGCGCCATCGCGTTTCGATTGTTTTTCCTTCACAATAATTCGATATGACGGTCGCTTTTTTGCGCCGGTGCGCATCAGTTTGATTGCTAACAAATCCTTACCTCCAGTTGTCCCAATTTCCGGTACTCAGTACTCATCACTCAGTACTCATCACTCTTATCTTATCGTCGTTTCTTCTTCCGCTTCTTCTTAAGTTTTTTCCTTGACGGCCCCGCAGGCGCCGTGCCTGACGATGGGAAAGACGGCATCTCATCGCCATCGCCACCCATTCCAGCAAAGCCTGCCATATCTGGAATGCCGGCCATTTTCCGCATCATCTTGCCTTTCAGACCGCTACCGCCAAACATCCCCGAACTCGTGAGCTGCCGCATCATCTGTCGCATCTCGGTGTACTGCTTGATGAGTTTATTCACCTCAGCGACGTGTGTTCCAGATCCGCGCGCTATTCTGCGTCGTCGATTGGCATTCAGGATCCGGTGGTCGGTTCGCTCCTCGCGCGTCATCGAGTCGATGATCGACTCGGTGCGTTTCATTTCCTTCTCCATCAGCTTCGACTGTTCTTCGTCCATCTGCGGCATGCCAATGCCGCCGAGGAGTTGATCAGGAAGCAGCTTCATGATCTTTGAGAAAGAACCAAGCTTCTTGACCTGGCGAAGTTGGGAGCGAAAGTCGTCGAGCGTGAACTCGTTCTTCTGAAGCTTCTTTAACTGTTCTTCGGCTTCAGACTGATCGACTTTCGACTGAACTTCTTCGATGAGCGACAACACATCGCCCATTCCCAGAATGCGTTGGGCAACCCGATCAGGATAAAAAGGCTCGAGCGCGTCGTATTTTTCGCCGACTCCGACAAACTTTACCGGTTGACCTATGACCTGCTTGATGGAAAGTGCCGCGCCGCCACGCGCATCGCCATCCATCTTGGTGAGCACTACGCCAGTGATCCCGACCCGCCGGTGAAACTCTTCCGCTGAACGAACTGCATCCTGACCAGTCATGGCATCAGCCACAAACAGAATTTCAACCGGGTGCGTTTCGTTCTTGATATTGACGAGCTCGTCCATCAACTCTTCGTCGATGTGCAAGCGACCGGCGGTATCAATCAGCAACGTATCAAAGCCTGTCTGTTGCGCGTGCTTCACGGCTTCGCGGACCAGCGTCAGCGGATCGTTCGTTTCGGCCTGTTCAAAGATCTGTTGGCCAGTTGCCCTGGCGATAACCTTGAGTTGCTCGCGAGCTGCCGGCCGGTAGACATCAACGGAAAGCAGCAGCGGCTTGCGATCCTGATTCGCGGCCAGCCAGCGCGCGATTTTCCCGGTCGAGGTAGTCTTGCCGGAGCCTTGCAGGCCCACGATCATGACTACGTTCGGGATCTGCCTCGTAAAAACCAGCCGGGAGGATTGGCCTCCCAACATATCTACTAGTTCGTCATAAACTATCTTGACGACCTGATCGGAAGGCTTAAGCTCCTGCCAAACCTGCTGCCCTTCGGCCTTTTCCTTGACAGAGGCTATAAAGTCTTTAGCGACTTTATAGTTGACGTCGGCTTCAAGCAGGGCGAGACGAATCTCGCGCAACGCCGCGTCAACGTGCTCCTTCGTCAGCACGCCTTCGCCGCGCAGATTCTTCAGAGTCCGTTTCAGCTTGTCAGATAAGGACTCAAACATAGATCACTCGGGCGAAGTTTCCTGCCAGCGGCGGAAACGAAGATGATAGCGGCCAGCCTAAAAGGGTGTCAAGGTAAGCACTAATGCATGCCTAAGGCGCTGACTTTCGCTAATCTGTTGATACAGTTGGACACTAGGCTCGCTTCAATACCCTGCTGCGGAAGTTTGAAAGCCCGAATTTGTTCGGAGGAGGCCTTCAATTGAGAACCGTTCAGCGATCACAATCCCCCAATTCTCCGACTCCGAGCTATTTCCAGAGACTAGCCTGGCTGCTCCTAATCTTGCTATCGACGTCGGGCGGGTGGCAATCACCGGCGAGGATAGCGCAAGGGCAAACATCCAGCGTCCGATTCACGGAATCACTGAAGTTCCAGGAGGTTGAACCCGGAATTGAATATGGTCAAACGTCCGCCGGCCAGTTAACAAAAGACGAGCGAACTGGCCCCTGGTTCATAAACGCTCTTAGGATTGACCTGACACGCGCAACGCTGAGAGTTGTGCACGCGCTCGATGAGGGTGTTGGTTTGGAAACAGTCAGTTCTCTGGCAGCGAGGTATGGCGCGGCGGCGGCGACAAACGGCGGCTACTTTCTGGTAAATGGAACCTATCGCGGGGAGTGTGTCGGATTACTGCTCCTTGATGGCAAGTTGATCAGCGAACCTCATAACGATCGCGAGGAGTTTGGACTAATCAACAAGGGCGCCACGACTGAAGTAGTTTTTGGTCATCTGAAATTTCAGGGCCAAATCTCGGTCAACTCACTTGAACGTGATGTGAAAGGTCTGAACCGACCGGTGTCAGCCGGCGAAATGGTTCTCTTTACGCCCGAGTTTCATCGCACCACATTGACTGGGCCGGAAGTGATCGAGGTGATCGTACGAAGAGGCAAAGTTGCGACGATTCGTGATCTAAGAGGCAGCAGCCAAATTCCCGCCGATGGATACGTAATCTCTGCTGTCGGGAAATCGCGCGACTGGGTAAAACAACACATCCATCCAGGCTCCAGGATAAATTTTTCCTGGCACCTAAATTCCATCGAACCCGGTGACGACAAGAAATGGCAAGGCGCCTCCACAATCCTCGGCGCCGGACCGCAACTTATTAAAGCTGGGAAGGTCGCGATCACAAACCTCCAGGAACAAATCACTCCCGCTTTCGTGAACGACGGTCATCCCAGGACAGCCATTGCAAAGTTGGCGTCCGGAAAACTTCTGCTCGTCACCATCGACGGACGTCAACCCGGTGAAAGTATTGGCATGTCTTTGCCGATGCTTGCCGATCTTCTGCTGGAGTTTGGGGCTGTTGAGGCAATGAACCTGGACGGAGGCGGCTCAACCACAATGGTCATTCACAACAAGGTTGTAAACAAACCCTCAGACCAAACAGGCGAGCGTCCTGTTAGCGATGCAATATTGGTTTTTCCTAAGCCAAACTGACAGAAAGCATTGTGGACGCCTGTGTTGGCATGTGTTAAATTCTAGACTGTTCGTTATTGCATTGCCGCGCAGCTTCGTGGGAGAAGCTGACGCACCCCAACCTACCGCTTGCTACAAATCGAAGTGTGCAATGAAATACGAATGCAATTAGGCGTTTCTAAAGAACTACATGACTAAGAACGCAGGCTCCAAGGCTGATAGCCCGCCGCCAAATGAATCCTCAAGCGGCAAGGGCGTGGTCGATCTCGCAGACGCACGCGTGCGTCTGAACTCCCGAGCTCGTCCTTCGCAACAAAACCTACTGCAAGAGTTGGACGAAGTTCGCTCCCTTCTCGACCAGGGTCTCTCTGCGGAAGCCAAGTCTCGAATAGCGCTATTGATCGCGGCGGCAAAAAACAATCCTTCCATTCTCGCTCTTGCACGATGTGCTCTGTCCACGGCGCTCGAAATGCAAGGTCAGTATCGCGAATCACTGGCTGCGGTGGCGATGTACGAATCGCCCGAATCACGTGCAAAACTTGACCTACAGGCCATTCAATCGCTCAAGGTCCAGATTGGGCTTGCCTACAACTACGACGGCGATCATCCCAAGGCTATTTCGATTCTTAAGGGCGCGTTGCGAGAGTTTTCGGAGACTGACGCGGAACAGAACAATGGCCCGATCTATGCAGCTCTGGCGCGCGTATATCGCAGCATCACTGAATATCCGATTGCTCGCGACTACGCCCAGCGGGCGTTGGATCATTTCCGGCAAACTGGTGAATGGCGTGGCCTGGCCGAAGCATATTTTGGGATTGCGTTGGCCGATCTGCAGGAAGGCGATTACGAAGCCAGCCTCGAGAATCTACAGCAGGCCCTTAAACTCATTGGCGATCATCCGGCGAGTTACACCCTGGGAAAAATCTACGCCAACATGGCGGGCGCCTGCTGGTTTCTAAAACGTCCGCAGGAAGGGATCCGCTATCTTGAGAAGGCGATCTCCTACTACGAACGCACCGACCATAAAGGCAATGCCGCAAATGGGTACAACAACCTCGGCATTAATCTGATTTTGATGGGCCAATGGGGTCGCGCTCAGGAAGCCCTGGAGCGCGCCCTGTCGTTGGCAACCGAAGCGGACGAACGCGCCGAAAAAGTGCCGATGATTCTGGACTCGCTCGGCGAATTACTGATGTTGCGCGGAGAGCTTGATGAAGCCAAGGACTATCTCGAACGCGCTGTCGGGCTCGCCACTGAGGATGGCAATAAATGGTATGCGGGTCAGGCGCTCAGAACCCTGGCACGCTGCTATCTCGCCATGGAAGACCACGCAAAGGCTTTGTCAAAAGGAGCAGAGGCGCTTGCGGCCGCCAAAGTCATCGGTGATCGTCAGGCAATATGCGAGTCGCGCTTGATTTTGGCGGAAGCGCATCTGCAAACCGGCGAGCCGGAAAAATGCGCAGCGCAGTTAGACAAGGTAGCGGAGGAAACAACCGACTCGACTACGGACCTGAGTTTTGCCGGCGAGTCGCAAAGACTCATGGGCATGCTGGCAGCAATGCAGTCTGACTTCCCCTCGGCAGCCCAACACTTCGGCAGCAGCGTTTCAATTTTTGACATGCTCGGCGATCGTTATCGCGCCGCGCGCGCTCATAGCGAATTGGGACGCGCCTACGCTTCCCGCCAGCCAAGCCGGGCCACGGAACATCTCTCGCGCGCCGTCAACGCGTTTCGCGAGCTGGGAGCTAAGCTTGAGCAGAAGCGAGCCGAGGCCGCTCTGGCGAACCTCGATCGTACGGCGCCCGAAAGAAACGAGGAGCAGTCAGCCCTGCCTCAGTTGCTTACCCTCCGGCTCGCCGAAGCGGTAACCTCCCGCGAACTTTTGTTGCGAGAGCTCGCGGCAATCATGCGGCAGGAAACGAATGCAAAATCCGTGGTCATTACCGAACTGGGCGAACACAATCGAAGACGTGTAGTCATCGCCCATGGTTGCACACCGGCTGAAAGCGCAAAGATTGCCGAACAGATGGATCAGTTGATCGATGACGAATCACAAGCTGCTTACGCAAAAAAGCACGACGCGGCTATTCTCCAGCTTCGCTCATCTCATGCTCCGCCAGCGACGCTCTATATCTCGCCCAGCAGCCGGGCCAATCTGCCGGGCGGACTTTCGCTCGCACCGCTAATGCGCGTGGCAGAACTTGGTATGGACGTCTGCGCCCTGCGAACCGGTTCTCAGAAAGGCTCGCGAGTTCAGCAACCAGCTGAACTCGCCGGCACCAGTCTCATGCCCGGCTTTATTCACTCCAGCCCGGCGATGACAAAACTCGTCGAAGAAGTTCATAAGATTAGATCTTCGGACGTGACTGTCCTCGTCACGGGAGAATCTGGAACCGGCAAGGAGTTAGTAGCGCGCGCTATACACGCGCTCTCGACTCGTCGTTCGAAAGTTTTCGTTCCGTTTAACTGCACTGCGGTTCCCAAAGAGCTTTCTGAAGGGTACCTGTTCGGTTACCGCCGCGGAGCGTTTACGGGCGCGGTGACAGATTCCGCCGGAGTGATTCGCACTGCCGCGGGCGGCACGCTATTTCTCGACGAAATTGGAGACCTGCCGCTTGATCTGCAACCAAAGCTGCTGCGCTTCCTGCAGGAAGGTGAGATTCAACCGCTCGGGGAACAGCGCCCAATGAAGGTCGACGTGCGAATCATTGCGGCTACAAACACTGATCTGGAAGAGATGGTCGCGCAGGGTAAGTTTAGAGAAGATCTTTATTATCGCCTCAACGTGATCCGTCTGCGCGTGCCTCCGTTGCGTGAGCGGCGGTCGGAGATTCCGACGATCGTTAACTACTACATTAACCACTACTCGGCAAAGTTCGGCCGCCGGGATATTCAAATCACCCCGCCGGCGGTTGACTTGTTAATGGTGAGCGACTGGCCGGGTAACGTGCGGCAACTCTGTAATGAGATTCAACGAGTAGTGGCTCGCGCCGAAGATGCAACGGTGATAACTCCGGACCACCTTTCTCCGGAATTAAAGCGCACTTCTGCGCCGGCAACACCCAGCTCGCCAGCCTCGACATTGGCTTCAATGCCGGTCAGTTCCTTGCAAAACATCACCCTGGCTGACGCCCTTGCTGACGTGGAGCGCCGTATGATCGCTGACGCCCTGCGTAAGCACAGCGGTAATATTTCGCGCGCTGCTCGCGAACTCGGACTCACCAGGCGCGGCCTCTATCTCAAGCTCGAGCGTTATCAACTAAGCGCGAGCGCCTAAGGTTAAGTAATACCCAGGAGCGCACGTACGTCCTTGTTAGCCATTTCACGTCTGATATTCGTCACGCCGTTTCTTCGGGTCGCGACTTCATTCGCAATCCCGGCGATTGTAGAAATATCAAAAGGCTTGGAAACTACCCAATCGGCTTTGATTGCCTGCCGGGCGTCGCAACTGATCGCGTCTGCCCAGCCACTTACAATCGCTAACGGTATCGTTTCTGATCGTTTACGGATTTCGCTCGCGAGTTCCCAGCCGCTCATATCTGGCATGCCAATATCAGTGAAAACTACGTCGAGTCTACCGGCCCGGGCATCATAAATTCTCAGGGCCATCTCGCCACTCTCGGCTACGAGTACTTCACAGCCTTCCGCTTCCAGCGCCTCGCGAAGCACTTCTCGAACTGCCGTTTCATCATCAACGACAAGCACTCGTATCCTCTCCACTCCAGCTAAAGCTTCGAGTCGCGTCGACTCGGTCTCTGGGTCGAGGCCGGCATTTTCGGCGATAGGGAGCGAGATGCGGAAAGTAGTGCCACGGCCTGGTTCGCTTTCGACTTCAATAGAACCGACGTGTCTTCGAATGATGCCAAAGCTCACCGCCATTCCCATCCCGGTGCCGCCCTTGCCTTTGGTAGTGAAGAAAGGATCAAACAGTCGCGACTTAACTTCCGGCGTCATGCCAATGCCATTGTCGGCGACGGTCAAGACAACGCGCCCGTTCGTTTCATGCGAACTCAGGCGAATCTCGCCGCCTGTCGGCATCGCATCGATTGCGTTGTAAATCATATTCACCAGCACTTCTCGCAGCTCTACCGCATCACCCATTACTGAGGCGGTGCAGTCAGTGACCAGCGCCAGACGAATTGGCGGAAGACCGCCGCGTCCTTCCCAGCGCGGCCGGCTCATTTCGCAAACATCTTTCATCAACCCCGCCACGGAAACCGCCTGGAACTTGCGGCTCGGCTGCCTGCGGGCGAAGTCCTGAATGCGGCGGATAATGTGCGCACCGTCCTCCGCGCCCTTGATGATCATTTCAATGCCAGAGCTGATTTTTTCCGCGTCCTTTGTTCGTAACAACAACTGCGCGCGACCCAAAATCCCGGTCAGCGTGTTGTTGACGTTGTGGGCCACACCAAAGGACAGTTCCCCCAACGCGGCCATCTTCTCCGCGTGACTAGCTCGCTCGCGTAGTTCTTCTTGCTCGGCCTGCGCCGCAGCAATCCGCTCGAGGCAGTTTCTCAATCGCATAAGGGTGGGGGCTTGCTGGGAGTTTGCAAGCAACTGGCTGGCATGCGCACCAAGCTCATGGCGCTCGTCTTCCCCTAAGTGCTCGCACATCTCCTCGATCAAAATCAATAGCGGCTTCCCGGCCCCATCGTGGTCCCCGCAACGCTCCGCTACCCGTGTGGCCCTTTCCAGAATAGGCTTTGCTTCATGGCGCCGGCCCAACCTGCAGAGCACGAGCCCGTGCGTAGTTAAGGCTTCGGCGAGCAAGGCTTCTTCCCCGGTTGTTTCCATAGTCTCAACGGCACGACAAACAGACCGCAATGCCATTTCATATTGCTTGGAACCCAAATAGAGTTGCGCCAAAGTTTCATCGACCTGCGCCCGTCTTACGCTATCGCCGAGTTCATCGAAAAGCTTGCGTGCCCGCCCCAAGTGGCGTTGTGCTTCCTCAAATCTATTCAAGGCTGAAAGCAAATGGCCGTGATTGTTTTCAACGATCGCCGTATAACGACGGTTACCGATTTTCTCAAAATGTTCGAGGGCATCCTGATAGTGGCCCAGGGCTCGGTCGTAATATCCATCGCGGCCCTCGGCAATACCGAGATTCTTCAATGTGGTTGCAAACTCAAGATGAAATCGTCCCTTGGTCCAAGGACTTAGCGAATCACTACTGCGTGCCAATTCATTCAGCAGGCTAAGGGCATCATGTAGTCGACTGGCATGACGCTCGACTGAGGCGAGACGGATCGCGGCTATCGCCTTCAGTTCAATCTCCTCGGCGGTGAGATCATTCAGCGACGAGCGTAGCGTCTTACGTGCAAGGTCGAACAATCCCTGGCGGTAATAGCAGAAACCAAGTTCGACACGACCTTCGGCGGAACGAATCGTCGCGCCTGAGTGATCGAACAAGGCAATTGCTCCGCTCAACAGTCGTTCAGCGGATTTTTGTCCGCCGGCAGTTTGCCTCGTGCTGGCGACCCACCCGTTTAAAGTTCCAGCGCTGAGTAGTAGTTCCGCAGCGGCCACTTGGCTGAGGCCAGTTTGCTTGGGCCATTCTCCGACCGTCCACCAGGGATGAAGCGCCGCGCACCCCGCATCATAGTCGCCTACCTCAAGCTTTTCACGGGCGGTGTTACAACACTGCAGCACTTGCTCGCTGAGTGTCGCTCGCGAGTTTTCGATGTGCGGAAGTGAGTTCGCTTGTATCAGTCGCATTGCGATCTAGTTTGTTTAGCGTGGCTTGGGACTGTTCTTTTTATTCAAGAACTTTAAGGTGGCGGCAACGATTAGCTAATCAGGGTGATTTACCGCAGAGATTTTCAGATTCGCCAGGGATTCAAAAGAGGGTTGGCTATCAGGTATACACCTGCATACTGCGGTAACAGCAACCCGTGCCTTATAGAATCTGGACTTTTGCGGGGCTTTCGTGCATTTGCAGTTTGGTTTGCGCCTTGTCTGCATACCTGCTATCCAGTTTTCCGTGTTATGGGTCTAGGGTCTCTTCTCGACCAGAACGACCGCGTAACTTGCGATGCTTCAGTTACTTAACAGGTTCTACAAGACCCGATGCTCTCGTGGCACAAGCCTTGAAATAGGGAGGGACGAACAAGTTGATAATTGGTGCTAGAACGAGAGTTGACATCCGAAAGTGGCAGACCCCCATTCTAGCGAACCATTTCAGTTAATCGCCCGTAACCAGGAGAATTAAAATGAAACGCATCCAATCAATCCTTTGCGCTGTGCTCTTAACCTTGGCAATGTCATCGGTCGCGCTGGCAGGCGATATCACTGGCAAGGCCGGCAGCATCACTACCAAGCCTGGCGACATCACTGGCAAGCCTGGCGACATCACTGGCAAGCCCGGCGACATCACCGGTTTACCCATCAGTGTCCTTTTGGGAATCCTTGGCGTGATTCTGTAAACATTGGTTTCCTAAGGCCGCTAGGTCATCGCGACGGACAGATCAGTCAATATGCGTCCCTTCTCCTCAAAGATCGTTCAATTTGGCGAGAAAAACGCTAATAAAGCGCTCGCGCGATGATAGTTGGCAAGCAATATGCCAAAAGGAACCTGGAGGTCTTTAGACTCGGGTAAGTAACAGCCGTTGCAGAAGGTGTGAGCATGATGGAAATCGTTCCAAACAATTCGACAAACTGCAGCTCGAATGGGCTAACGTTCTCCGTTAGTCAAGCAAATGTTCTGAGGGGTTACATACACCCGTCGGACTAAGTCGCACGCTCTACCGGCGAGTTCAACTTGTGGTTTGGCGCTTCCGCCTAATCAAGTTTGATACGTCGAGATTACTTTGGCCAATCGTCGGAGTCGCGCCTCACGTTTTTCCGATCGCCAGTCATCTAGCAGGCAAAGCTTGAGTCGGGTTCGCCCGACTCAAGCTTTTCCGTTAGCAAGTTTTGCTACGGGTCCTCGGTGGCAGGCACGACAGCCTGTGGCTTTCAGAGAAGTCCGGCTAGATATCGATGGGTTGCGGGAGATTTTGAGAGACACCTAGATCCTGGGCCGAAGCGCCATGCTTCATCGATTTGCAAATCCGGAATGGCGATGAATTGCCAACGCTAACCCCATAATCATGTACAAGACCATCACCACCTCCGAGTCGCCCCAGTTGTAGTGCACCAGTCCGGACGTAAAGAACCCAACCAGTCCGCCTAACGCTCCCAATAGAATTCCGCGTTCCATCCACTCGAGTTGCCGACCCTTGCGCAGTGAACGCCAAAGAGTTCGCGCGTAAAAGAAGAGGAATGCCAGCCAGAGCACTAGAGCGGGCACGCCGCGTTCCAGCGCGATTTGCAACAGGTTGGAATGCATGTGGCCCCAGGGTATGCGGCCGTTGTCAAACATACCCCACGCGCGCCAGTGCCCCTTTATCGAGTCCATGCCAACCCCAACCAGCAAATGGCGAGGTTTGCTCACCAATAAGTTGACACCTTCTCGCCACACGGTTTCGCGCCAGGTGGTCGATTGATCTGTTTGATCGATAAAAGCAACGTTACGTTTTTGCTGTAGGATGAAAAGGCCCGCCAGTATCAGCGGTACCGCCAACACGCCCATGAGAATCAGCGTGCGTCGCCGAACACCGAGGAGGAGAACGATCAGAGTAGATACCAGGCAACCCAGCCACGACGCGCGAGTCACAGTTAACATTAACGCGCCGCCGAATCCGGCAAGCGCAATCAGCAACAAGGCGCCGGCCCAACTCCGCTTTACCGGCAAGCTCACAAAAATTCCCATCGCAAGCGCAATGATCAACTGCAGTACTTCGGCGTAAGTTACGAACTGGCCATAGAAACCAGTCGCCCGCCAATCGCGTCCTCGCGACCAGCTCCCAACGCCCAATTGTTCCAGCACAGTGTTACCAGGCAAAAGGCTTCCTCGCGGAATCTTGAAGACCGGTTGCAACTCATGACGGTAAGTGAGAACTTTGACCGGACTCTTGTCCGGTTTTAGGAGTGCATTAACCAACTCTTGCGGCTCTCGCAGCTTCTGTCCGTCAACCTCGAGCAGCGTATCGCCGTCGCGAATGCCGGCCTGGTAGAGAGGACTATTCTCCGAGACGCCATGAACTTCTACGGCCCGCCCCAGCAGGCGCTCACCGGCGGTGTAGAAAACATTGACCATGCACGCGCAGATGAGCGTAACCGCGAGCCAACGGGCAACTCGCAGTGAAGGCACGTTTTCGACAAACAGATAAATAATGGTGAAGAGACTTGCGGCCCGCAGCTTTCCGATCGAGACCATCGGCTCGTAGGAGAGGAAAGATGAAAGACCGGTAAGGATAAAGAAGCCGAGGACGAAATAGTCAAGCGGCGTTCGGTGAACTTTAGGCCGCGGCTGGAATGCGAAACGCGCGAGCCACAAGGTCAGCCCGATCAACCATGCGCTTTGGGTGGCGGCAATTGAGTTTGGCGCCGCGGCGGCGAATAGAAAAAGAAAAGCTACGATCGCCGAATCAAGTGCCTTCGCCGCTTTACTCTTCACTTCATTTTCTTCAGTCACGTTCCTTCTTCAAACTAGATTGGCACAACAGCCCTCTTAAACCGAGTGATAAACCTGCTCTACTGTCACCAGCACCGTCTCTTCAGGTAGTGCTTCGGAGGCAGCTTGCTTTAGTTCGTTTACGTAGCGAGCGGTGCTCTTGAAATTGGTCGATAGTGCAAGCGGCAGATCTGTGTATATCAGGTTGATGCGATCTGGAGTCGTAACTCCGGCTTCAGAAAGATAGCTGCCATCGAGGCCTCGCACAATTGTGCAACCACCGAAAGCATAAGTGAACTCCGCTTCGAAAGACAGAAGCAAATTGCGATAGTGAGGTGTGGGCAGGTCAGGGACGTACACTTCGACCCTTGCCCGTTCGAGCAGTGCCAATGAAAAGCTCCTTCCGTTTCGCGAAGTCTTTCATCCGTTTCAGGGCTTCCTTCTCTGACACGACGGCTCGCCGTGGGCGTTCTGACTTGAGTTTCTTAATCTCCTTTTCTCTTTTCATGGTTGGGATCATTTTCCCCGCACGTTGCAAATAAATCAATCCCCCATAACATCAACTACAGGATATTCTTTGCACGATTTCTTTCATAGCCTGCTACTAGAGTGCTTCTGGCCTAGTACCCATCCCCTCGCAGCATCACCAGCACCGTGCGCAGAATAATCCTCAGATCAAACAGCAGCGACCAGTTCTCAATGTAGAACAGATCTAACTTCACCATCTCTTCGAAAGGCAGACGGTTTCTCCCAGACACCTGCCACAGTCCAGTCAGGCCCGGTTTCATATCGAGACGCTTCCGATGCCGCAATTCGTAAGCCTCGACTTCATAAGGAATCGGTGGACGTGGGCCAACGATGCTCATGTCACCACGCAACACATTAAACAGTTGCGGCACTTCATCAAGGCTTAAACGACGCAGCATGCGTCCCACGCTCGTGATGCGCGGATCGTCACGCAGTTTATATGCGGGCTTCTGCGCGTCGCCTACGTTTGCTTCGGCGTGCCCGGCGATAAACTTTCGCTGATACTCGCGATGAATCTCGCTGTCGGCATCAACGCGCATGGTGCGGAATTTGTAAACTACAAAAATCCGGCCGTCCATGCCCACGCGCTCCTGGGCATAAAAAACCGGACCTTTCGAGTCAAACTTGATAAGCAGCGCGATCAAAAGCCAGAAAGGAGAAAACAATGCGAGCGTGACAACACCTATGACGATATCGGAAATCCTCTTAGTGCCACGAGCAAAGTCGGAGAGCGGCTCGCGAAAAAGCCTGATCATTGGCAAGGCGCCAATTTGATCGACTTCAGTTTTACTCGGCAAACAATTAAAGAGGCTGGGGGCGATACGAAACTCAATGCCGCGTCGACGGCCGCAACGCATCATTACGTCGAAGAGCGCGTCGCCATCAACGTGAGAGTCAGCGATGATTACCTCGTTGGCGCCCGACTCGCGGATGGCTTCCGGCAGTCCCGCGAGATCGCTTACGACGGGCACGCCTTCGTAAAGCCCCGGGACTTCCGCGCCGAGAGCGCCGCTGTCGACGGCGCCTATCACCCGGTATCCGAGCGAGGGACGTTCGCGCATTTCCTTAATGCAGAAAGCGGCTTCGGGGCCGCGACCAACCACCAGAGTTGGAATCAGATTGATGCCACGCAAGCGGAAAAAAATCTGTGCACTGCGCAACAGCAATCGAACCGAATAGAAACTAGCCAGCGCGATTAGAAAGTCTAGTACGAAAACACTGCGGGCATATGAGAAGGCGCGATAGTTGAAACCGCCGCGATATAAAAACGCTGCCGCTACTATAAGCAATGATCCGATGGCCGTTGACTTGAAGACTCGTATGCCGTCGTCAAAGAAAGAGAACTCGCCGCGCAGCCGATAGAGATCGTAATAGCGCAAAGCAAGCACGCGTATGAGAATCACAAAGAGGACCAACGCGCCGTAAGGAGCAAATCTTGCGCTCCACGCGAAACTGGCAACGCGTGACGGTTGAAATATCGGACCACCTTCCCGAACGTAGTAGGCGACGATAAATGAGGCCGTGGCTATTAAACCATCAGCCACAAGCAAGGCAGTCTTGATTGTCGGTATGACCCAATGCGGCGCACGCGACGGAGCGCGCACAATGCTTGCTTCAACTAGCGGATTTTTGATTTGCTCAACTCTCACTTATCTTCGCAACACCCGGGATAACTAGACGACAGGATTGACAGGATGCAAATAGCTAATCGTGTAAATCTTGTTCATCCTGTCCAGATTCCTTCTTAAGCCGAAAGGCATAGGATAGCAAAACTTCACGCTTCGAGGATCAGATCAGCCACGCTCGCGGCAACATGTACTGCCCGGGGCGCATTCGCGGCGCCCTTTTTCTGTATGAGCATATCGTGAACGTCTGCGGCCGTTGAGACTCTTCGCAGCCTGCCTTCATTCACCAACTGCTCATCTATCGCCGCCCATTCTCCTAAATAGATCGACGCCGCCGGAATGCCGAGAGCGGCGGCTTCTCGATTCATCGTGCCGCCGGCGCTGACAACCAAGTCGCTATGTGCAATCAAATTGCTGCCATCAATTGGACGCGGCGGCACGATCAGGTTTGCATCTGCCTCGCCGCGAGCGCTGTAGGTCGTCCGTTGTGAATCGTTGCGCGGCAATAGCAAAACTTTCACCGCGGGCGTTGCTAACAAACGATTGAGCAATTGGTCAAACAGTTCATTTTCAAAACGATGATAAAGCGCTTTCACTGCGGGGGGGCGCACGGTCACCAACACGTCGCTCGCGCTGATTCCAAGTTTGCCGAGTTGGTTTTGAAATTCGGGATCACTTTGAAAGTCGGCGAGGTAAACGTCTTCCTTGATACCGTCATATCGCCGTACTCTCTCAGGTGACGCGCCAAAACGCGTCAGCGCTGCTTCGGGAAACGCACGCGGAACAATGATGCGTGAAGCCATGCGAAACGCTAGGTGGTTTGCCGGCTGATGTTCGTAATCCATCAGCGTGACTGTCCGCAACGACAGCGCGCGCCCCGCCAGGATTTGAGAATACGAGTTGTGGCTGACGGCAAGGTCGAGGTTTCGTCCGCGCGCCCAACGTCCGAGTGCAAGCGCGCGCTGCACCAGGTTTCCCGCTTTGCCTGAAAGTTTTCCGCCGCCGTGTTCGCCGATAACCTGGGGCGCAAACCCGGCTGCTTCTGCAAGTGGAACTGTTTCGGCGAAGTCCCGCGCCGTGACGACTACTTCATGATTACGTTGAATAAACTGACTTGCGAGCGAGCGGAAGAACGGCACGTGCGGTGAGTTTGCCAGATCGATCCAGATTCGCATTTAGCAACAGCCGGCAGTGAGCCAGGGGAACAATTTCCGCCTCCGTGAAATCTCTGTGATCTCCGTGTCTCTGTGGTGGATCATCATGGAGAACAGCCACCACTGAGGCACAGAGAGCACAAAGGCGGCACAGAGAAATGTTTCTTCTCGATCACAGATCTAAGGGTGAACCGCCACCGCTTGCCGGCAAAACTGTCGCACCGAAGCCGCGATCTGCATTACGGTTTCATCCTTGAGCTCAGGGTACATTGGCAATGATAAGACCTCGCGACAAACTTGTTCGGTTTGTGGCAAGTCGCCTTCCTTGTATCCGAGATTGCTAAAGCCGCGTTGCATATGGACTGGAATCGGATAATGAATGCCACTGCTGATCCCATTGGTCTCGAGATGTTCGCGCAGCTCATCGCGCTGCGCCGTAAACAGCGGGAAGATGTGATAGACAGACTTGCAAGCGGCCGGTTCCGCAAGTAAACGCACGCCTGAATCTGCCAACGCTTCTGAATACGCTTTGGCGTGCTGACGACGTGCGGTAGTCCAATCGTCGAGATGCTTGAGTTTAACGCCAAGCACCGCTCCCTGAATTGCCTCCATGCGATAGTTGTAACCAACTCGCTCGTGGAAATATTTGGCGCTTTGTCCCTGATCGCGCAATTGCTTAATGACGTCGACGTATTTTTCATTGCTGGTAACTACTGCGCCGGCTTCACCGTAAGCGCCGAGATTTTTTCCTGGATAAAAACTAAAGCAAGCAAGGTCGCCCATGCTGCCGGCACGCCGTCCCTCGTATTCGGCGGCGACGGCCTGGGCTGCATCTTCAATCACAATCAGCTTGTGCCGGCGCGCAATGTCAAGGATTGGATCCATGTCGGCGCAGGTTCCGTAGAGATGCACCGGCACGATCACTTTCGTCTTTCGAGTGATCGCCGCTTCAGTCTTTGCCGGATCGATATTGCAGGTAAGCGGATCGATGTCGACGAAAACCGGCGTTGCTCCGGTGTACAGGATTCCAGCAACGGTAGCGACAAAGGTATAACTAACGGTAATTACCTCGTCACCGGGACCGACGCCGGCCGCCAGCAAGGCCAGATGCAACGCGCTGGTGCCGGAGTTTACGCCGAACGCGAAACGCGATTGACAGTACGCCGCGAAATCCGTTTCAAAGGCTTCAACCTTTGGGCCCAAAATGAATTGGCAACTTTCCAGTACTTCTGCGATGGCGGCATCAATTTCACTCTTGATGCTCTGGTATTGCGCTTTTAGATCTACTAAAGGAATCATATTTTTGGAGTGCGGCGACCTGTCGCCGCTTTTTGTCCGTGGCGGCTTGACGCCACATTTCGCCACTTGAACTCAACTCACGATGGTCGCGTCAAGCCGCGACCAAGGAAAGCGGCGACAGGCGGGGTCCCCGGCGCGGCAGCCGCGCTGGGGTGCTCACGTCGCCGCACTCCAAACAGTTAATTGATGTCGACCAGTTGACCGCGAGCCTGCAAGGATTTTTCCGCAGCCTCTACGATCTTCACCAGTCTCAAACCCGCCTCGCCGTCAGTTACAGGCTGCTTGCCGTTTTCAATACAATCAATGAAATGCTGTGCTTCAGTTTGTAACGCTTCCGTCCCATCGAGTCGCGGCGCCCACATATCGCCGGAACGATAACTTACGAGCATTTCGTAAACTGCCTCCGGGCTTTGCGAAAGTGTTACACCCTTATCATATATTTTCACCTTCTCGCTCGGCTCCAAATCGTCGTAGAGGATCATCTTCTCGCTGCCGCCAATAAGCGTGTGCCTGACCTTGACGGGCGTCAGCCAGTTGACATGAACATGCGCAATCTGCGGATTCGCGAAGAAGAGGGTGATGTAAGCCACGTTTTCAGGTTGACCCGGAATGTGGCTGATGCCGGTGGCCGAAACAGCGGTCGCCTTGTTCGGCAGCACATAGTCCATGATCGAAAGATCGTGAATCGCCAGATCCCAAATCACATTCACGTCGTGTTGAAAGAGTCCCAGATTAACGCGCACCGCGTCGTAGTAGTAAATGTCGCCGAGGGCGTTGGACGTGATGAGCTCGCGAATCTTTCGCACCGCGCCGGTGTAAACGAAGGTGTGATCCACCATCAAAACGCGTTTGCGCGCGCGCGCCTCTTCAATCAACTGCATCGCCTGTTCGGAGTTTGCGGCGAGCGGTTTCTCAATCAGCACATGCTTGTCGGCTTTGAGTGCTGCCATACCCAAGTCAAAATGCGATGAGACGGGCGTGGCAATGATGATCGCATCGATTGCCGGGTCCGCAAACAACTCGCCGCAGTTGTCGACAGTCTTAATCGTTGGATAACGCACCTTGAGCGTTCCCAATCTTTCTGTACGCAGATCGCAAACGTAGACAACGGTGGAGCCTGGTGCCTCCATGAAGTTGCGCACCAGGTTAGGACCCCAGTAGCCGTAGCCGATAACTCCAACTTTTATCATGCGTAATCTCTATCAGAAACGAACAGCGTTTGCGATCGGGTAATCGGATTCGTGCGGCTTGACTTTCTCTGTGCATCCTCTGTGTCCTCTGTGGTGAGGGTTTCGTGGATCGTCCACCACAGAGTCACAGAGGACACGGAGATTGCACAAAGAAGATACGCAAACCAGGAACGCGCTACTCTGGGTTTGGGTCGCGCCGCTTTCTTATGTCACCAATCACTCTCGCCGGCACGCCGGCGACAATCGCATAATCACCCACATCGCTCGTCACCACCGCCCCTGCTCCAACCAGGGCAGATTCGCCAATCGTCACGCCCGCCATAATCGTCGCATTGCTTCCGATTGACGCTCGCCTTTTCACACGTGTGGCAACCACGGTCCAATCGTCGTCAGTTTGCAGGCTGCCGTCATCGTTGACCGCACGCGGATAGGGATCGTTAGTGAACATTACGCCGTGGCCAACAAAGACTTCATCTTCAATCGTCACACCTTCGCAAATAAAGGTGTGCGATGAAATCTTGCAACGCGCGCCGACTGATGCGTTCTTTTGGATTTCAACAAACGCCCCGATCTTCGTTTCGGCGCCGATGGTGCAACCGTAAAGGTTAACCAGCTCCGGCTGGAAAATCTTTACGTCTTTACCTAATGAAACATCGGAACCAATCGGCATCTTGATAACCCTGCATCCACCAGCGACCAACAAAGTCAGAACCGGGAGCGGACCGGGGTCCCCGCGCGGGCAGCCCGCGTGGGGTGGTGGTAGCGACCAGGTCGCGGTTGCACTACCGAACCCCTTGGATCCGAAGACAAACCCGGTCGCTACCCGCTCCCGGTTCTGACTTCATCGACCCACACCGTTCTACTTCGCTTCCAGCAAACGCGCCAGCGCGTAAAGCATCCAGCCTTGCGTCCAACGCATGTACGGCGTGTGGACGGTATAAAACCGCCGGCGTTGATAGTAAAAAAATCCGCGGTCGTCGTGCAGATTGCGAATAGTCCAGCCGGCAATCGTTTCCGCTAACGGCAGCGCGCCGCTATCCAAATGCGATAATTCCAGAAGGGTAATGATTGCCGTGGCGGCTGCGTGCGCATCCGCTGGGTAAAGGCTGTCATGGTAGTATTTCGGCCATCCGTCCGCAAGAAAGAAGCATTCGCGCCAGAACGCATAACCGCGCTGCAATGCCGGCTTGATCTCTTCGCTTGCTTCAACGCAAGCCTTCGCAATCCTCGCGAGCGAGAGCAGCATGTAGGCGGTATGGAAATTATCTACCCACTCCTGGCCCGGCTCGACGCCATATGCCCACGAACCATCTTCATGCTGCCTGTGAACAACGAAACGAGCGGCGCGGACTGCCAAATTACAAAGCTCTCTTTCTCCCGTCAGTGCCCCCACGCTCGCTAAGGTTTCGGCAGCCAGCAAACTCGCGTTGAAAATTTGGGTGCTGTCCGACGGCGAGTAACTGAAACAAACTTCGTCGTCGGTTTCAAGCGTTCGCTGCAGGTCGTTGAGAATGAAGTCGCAACTGCTGCGCGCCATTCGCAGATAGTTATCATCACGGAATGCCTGGTGTGCTTCTATGAAGGCACGCGCGGCAAAGGCCGTCGGTACTATCATCGGCGTTCCTTGCGGGGCAAAGAAGTTGCGGCTTTGCCACGCGAAGTTGTAACCCCAGGCGGCGCCGCTGAAGCCTTGAATTCGCGTTTGCGATAACTCGTCAAGCAGCTCGCGCGCGTCTGTTTCAAGCTCGATGGTTTTCACGCGACGATAGTTTGCGAGTGCCGCGAGCGCAAAAAGAGCGAGCCCTTTTGCATTCTTCTGCGGCGGGATGCGCGCCAGCGGGCGAAGGTTCAGAGGGAAACGTTTGAAAGCCTGGATCCAGATTAGTCGCGCTGTTCGAGAACGATTGAGAGGAGTTGACTGGAAAACGGGGCTGTTCAATGCATCGAATGGATCGTAACCGGAAAAGTCGCGCTCGCGACACCATTGATTGAGATCGCCGAATGCCTGCTCGATTGAATCATTCATTGGATCGTGAGTGGGCATCGCAGTCAGGCTGTTGCCACAAACAAACCGTAAAATAAATACGATCCACGAAATCACACCAAACCACACTAACAACTTTTCGTGTTAGTTCGTGTCCTTTCGTGGATCGCATGTCAATGGAATTGCTGACCGCCTTCTGCCCACTGCTCACTGCCTACTTCCCACTGACGTTTCAATCCGCCGCGGTGTCTCGATAAAGCTCTCGTGCCACAGTTCAAACATGAGCAAGGTCCAGAGAAGTTTCCGATGATTGGCCACGCCGCGTTCGTGCTCATCCTGTAGCTTAGTCACATAGTCGGGGTTGAAGACACCGGCCCGGCGCACACGATCGGGTGACAAGAGATCGCGCGCCAGTGGTCGCAATTTTTCTTTCAGCCACTCAGCCACCGGCACGCCAAAACCTTTCTTGCCGCGGCGCGTGACAAACGAAGGCAGCGAATCCTCGATGGCGCGTTTCAGAATATATTTTGTCTTGCGTCCTCGCAGTTTGTAGTTTGCCGGTAACGAAGCAGCAAACTCTGCGACTCGCGGATCGAGAAACGGAGCGCGCACCTCGAGCGACACAGCCATGCTGGCACGATCCACTTTGGTCAGGATGTCTTCCGCCAGGTAAAGCCGCGTATCAAGACTCTGCATCTGCTCTACCACATCCGCTGAATCGCATTCGGCCAACATTTGGCGCGCGTCGCGATAGATGTCAGCGTCGGTGTTGCGAAGCACGTCTGCAGTCAAAAGCAATTCCTGCTCGCACGGATTAAACGAACCAAACCAAATGTGGTGACGCGCAACGCGATCGTATTTTGTGCCGCTGACGAACCGCGTTGCTTTGTAATCAAACGAAAGGTTCTTGGTCTTCACCGGAAGCAAACCGATCAAGGGCTCGAGTATTCCGGCGCGCAGAGCCTGCGGGACTTTCAAGTAATTCTCCGCCCAGCGATGGCCGCGATACATCGGATAGCCGGCAAACAGTTCATCCCCGCCATCGCCGCCCAGTGCGACGGTGACGTGCTTGCGTGTAAAGCGAGACAAGAGATAAGTAGGCACGAGCGAGGGATCGCTAAACGGTTCATCCATCCAGGACCCAATTTCACCAACCAGGTTTGCCGCAAGATTCGCGCTGAGACGTTCTTCGTGGTGATCGGTGCCGAGAAACTTGGCCACTGATCTCGCGTAAGACGATTCATCAAACGACGATTCCGCGAACGAAATCGAAAACGTCTTGACGGCTTCAGAAGAAGCCTGAACGGCGAGCGCCGCGACGGCTGAAGAGTCAACTCCGCCCGAAAGCAAGACTCCCAACGGCACGTCTGAAACCAGACGCATGCGCACAGAATCGGCCAGCAGTTCCCGCAAGTGTTTCGCGGCTTCCGCTTCTGTTGGCGCTGGTTGTTTGGTTTTGTAGCTCAGGCTCCAGTAAGCGCGCGTCTCAATCTTGCCGTCCGCGAGCGACAGCGTGTGCGCCGCCGGCAATTTGTTTATGCCTTGATAAATTGTCAGCGGTGCGGGCACGTAATCGAAGGAAAGGTACTCGCGCAACGCCTGAAGATTCAGCGACGTTTTAACCGCCGGATGCGCCAACAGCACTTTCGGCTCGGAAGCAAAAAGCAAAGCGTTGTCAAACACGCCCCAGTAAAGCGGCTTCTCACCGAAACGATCCCGCGCAAGCAACAGCCGGCGTCGCTTTGAGTCCCACAAGGCAAACGCAAACATGCCATTCAGATGCTGGACCATCTCGTCCGCATATTCTTCGTAGAGGTGCGGCAGCACTTCCGTATCGGATTGACTTCTGAATGAGTGGCCACGCTTTTCGAGGTCCTGGCGGATTTCGCGATAGTTGTAGATTTCGCCGTTGAGAATGACGGCCACGCTCCGGTCTTCGTTGTAAACGGGCTGTTCGCCAGTTACCAGATCGATGATCGCAAGCCGACACATCCCCAACGCCGCGCCGTTTACAACCATCAACCCTTCGGAATCCGGTCCGCGATGAACCATACGCTCGCACATCGAGTGCAGGAGTTCTCGCGCGCCATCAGGCGGCGGTGTGCGCGAGTCAAAATTGGCCCAACCGGTTATGCCACACATATGCTTCAGTGGGCTGTGAGCAGTGGGCAGTGAGCAGCACACACCGCCATAAGTGCACTTGAGTTAATTTTGATATTCATCCCAGACACAAATTCGCTGCCCACTGCCCACAGCCCACTGCTCACTCTCTGAATCCGATCCTTTCCCGCACCGCATAGATCGATTTCGCCTGCGACTCGTGATACGTGCGCACCATCATCTCGGCAAGCAAGCCCATCAGGAAAAGTTGCACACCCAGGACCAGCGTTACCAGCGCGATGATCGGCAAGGGTGTCTGGACAAAGTCGGCATGGTGCGGCCAATTGAGAAACTTCATCACAAAAGCCAATAGCGCGGACAGAAAGGAGACGGCAAAGGTCAACAATCCAGCCCCGCCAAAAAGATAGAGCGGCTTGGTTTGATACGAAGCCATGAACTTGATCGTTACCAGATCGAAAACAACTTTGACGGTACGCGATAATCCGTACTTCGATTTACCCATCGTGCGCGCATGATGCTCGACGGGAATTTCAGCCACACGCGCGCCGGCCCACGACGCGTAGATTGGAATGAAGCGATGCATCTCGCCATAGAGTTTGACGTCCTCGATCGACTCGCGCCGGTAAGCCTTTAACGAACAGCCGTAATCATGCAGGGGCACGCCGCCGATCCAGGAGATCAAACGATTGGCCAGCATCGAGGGAATCTTGCGCGTTACCAGCTTGTCTTGCCGGTTCTTGCGCCAGCCGGAAACCACGTCATAGCCTTCGTCGAGTTTCCGGAGCAATCGCACGATGTCGGCCGGATCGTTTTGCATGTCGGCGTCCATCGGAATCAGCACCTCACCGGAGGCGGCATCGATACCCGCGGCCATTGCTGCGGTCTGCCCGTAGTTACGACGCAATGCGACAACGCGAACGCGATCATCATCGCGGGCCAGCTCGCGTAGTACCTTCAGGCTGCCATCCGTCGAACCATCGTCGACGTAGATTATTTCCGAAGTCCTGCCCAGCACTTTCAAAGCCGCGTTCAACTTCTCGTGCAGCGGTCGCAGATTCGGCTCTTCGTTGTAGACGGGGAGAAATACCGAAACTTCCGGCTTCTCGTCGCGACGCGTCGGGGTCCGTTCCCCCACTATCAAAGCTTCATCTTCGTCGTAGGTTTTCATTACCATTATCAATCCGGGGACAGGCAGGAATGCCTGTCCTACTCTATCCTTCGCGCCACACAGATGATTGAAACTCCGAACGGAAAATTCAGATAGCGCAGGGGACCGCGTTCTGCTCCCAAAAGTTTTCCCAGTACGCCATTCAGAAATCCAATCGTAATATTATTTTCTGATTCCGGTCGCAGCCCGGTCGCCCGCATGAAGAGTCTACCGAGAAGTATGGGTGTAAAGAAGGTGATGTTCACGTAAGTAGCGCGCTCGACTTCGAATCCTGCTTCCCGAACCACTCGCTGCAAACCTTTCATAGTGTAGCGGCGCCGGTGATTACTAATATCGTCCTGAACCCCCCACAAAAACATGAATGCCGGCACAAACAGAAGCGCCCGCCCGTCGCGGCGCAACACGCGCCGCATCTCTTTCAAGCCGGCAACGTCGTCATCCAGATGCTCCACGACATCAAGGCCCGTCACTAAATCAAATGAATTGTCGTCGTAAGGCAACGCCTCGGCCGCACCCAGTTTCACCCCCTCTAATCCGCGCGCCTGACAGAACGTTAACGCTTCGGCGGAAACGTCAACGCCCTCGGCCGAACCAAACTCGGATAACATTTCGAGATTCGCGCCCGTTCCGCAACCGACGTCAAGGATGTTAAGATCCGACCCTGGACCACTCGCCGCCCGATCCACCTTTAAATCTCGAACGAGTCGCACGAGAAAACTCCTGATAATTTTCCGGCGGCCGACAAACCACCAATGATACTCCTCCACGCGACGCATGATCGCGTAGGTGTGTTGCTGCATCTCGCGCGGCAGCGGTTTGTTGATTGTTTTTGCTGTCGTAGACATTAATCTCTTTTCGGCAGTCCGCATTGTAAGACATTTGAACCTCGCTCCATATTGGCAGGTGAGGTCCGGTCGGGCGAGGTGCGTCAAGTTGATCCTGGGACCGCGGGCGTCCCGCCCGCATTTGCTGTGTTACCACACAAGCTTGAACCATTCGATTTTTCGCGCTTCGCGCTCATTGCGGGCGGGACGCCCGCGGTCCCAGGATCAACTTGCACGATGCGGCTGCTCTAGTTTCTCTCTCGAAACCATTCAACGAATTTCCTGATCCCCTCTTCAATCTGCGTCTGCGGATTGTAACCGAGTAGCCGCCGCGCTTTAGTGATATCGGCAAAGGTCTGCGGCACGTCGCCCGGCTGCAACGGTTGCTGGTCGATCTTCGCGATGGCTCCAAGTTCCTTTTCGAGGAGCGAAATCAGTTCGCGCAACTCAACCGTGCGCGACTCGCCGAGGTTAATTACTTCGTAGTCGCTCTTGTCGTAATCGATCGAAGCTCGCACACCGGCGATGATGTCGTCGATAAACGTGTAGTCGCGTCGGGTTGTGCCGTCTCCAAAAACAGGAATACGTTTCCCGGCGCTGATCAAGCGCGCGAATTTGTGAATCGCAAGATCGGGGCGTTGGCGCGGCCCATAAACAGTGAAGAAGCGCAAACAAACCGAGCGAATACCGTAGAGATGTGTGTAGGTGTGGCAAAGCAATTCGCCGGCCGCTTTTGTTGCTGCGTAAGGTGAGATTGGCTTGCGAATCGGATCGTCTTCACTAAAAGGAACTTTAGCGTTGACGCCATACACCGACGATGACGAGCCAAAAACAAACTGCCTAATGCTATGTTCGCGCGCGAGTTCCAAAAGGTTCAAAGTGCCGTTGATGTTTGTCTCTGCGTAAAGCATTGGTTGGGCGAGCGATGGTCGCACGCCGGCGCGGGCAGCAAGATGCACGATGCAATTGAATCGGTTTCCGGCAAAGATATTTCCGAGCGCGAGCTTGTCGCGAATGTCGGCTTCGAATAAATGATAGTTCGAATTCTTCTCGTGCCTGCTAACGTTCCCACGCTTGATCGCCGGATCATAAAAATCATTGAAGTCGTCTATGACAGAAACGTGGCCGTAACTTTCGGAGAGCAAACGATCGACAAGGTGCGAACCAATGAAACCGGCACCGCCTGTTACTAGTATGCTTTGCATGAGCTTTGTTTTTTGATCTTTGACCTTTGTACTTAGTTCTTTGTCTTGTACTTAACCGGTGGCCAGATATCAACGCTAGACGAACCAAGTTCAAAGCACAAAGCTCAAAGTTCACTTCGTCGCATAGATCCAAAGATGCCAACCCCAGCGCGCAGCCAGTTGCGATTCCAGAGATCGCGGCAACAGGCTTCCAATCAGCGGCAGCCAGCGCTTGTTGAGAAAATAAGTCTTCAAAGTCACTTCCGAAAACTCTTTAAACAGCTCGCGCGCTTCCTTGCGCGAATAGACTCGCGCCAGCGGATTACCGGCACCGTCGGTGTTTTGGCTCAGGAACTCATCCGGCTTCAGGTAAGATTCCTTCTCCGTTTTTAGCAGCCTCGCGTGTTCGCGGAGCGACTCCAGCGGTTCGCCTGTAAGCTTGTTTACCAACTTAATCCCGGGCTCCCACCTTAGCAGTTGCGCGCCGGCTCGTCGCAACAGGGAAATGTTGATGCGGTAGTTATACGAACCGCGATGGTATAGCATGACGACGGCGCGTCCGCCGGGACGCAGCACGCGATGGATTTCCCTGATTGCTTTTCCGGTCTCCGGCGTGTGATGCAAAACGCCATGAGAGTAAACCAGATCGAAGCTCTCGTCAGAGAACGCCAGGTTTTCAGCGTCCGCAGTTTGAAACTTTCCCTGAAGATCGAACAACTCAAAACGCCGGCGCGCCAGGTCCACCGCCGCTTCCGTTAGATCTACGCCCGTGTAATCAGCACCCGCCTCGGCAAACTGCGCGCCGTCTGTCCCAAGTCCACAACCAACTTCTAAAACCTTCAAGCCGCGCGCGCCCGCGAAGTCGGCGGCGACCGGAATGTGCCACTCTTTGGTGTAGCGATGCGCTTCGACCAACTCGTAAAAACGACGCGTGCCCGGCGCCGCCTCGGCAAACTTTACCCCGCAGGGATTCGCTTGCCAGAACGCGCGCACACGTTCCTTGAGATTTGTGTTTGCGTCGGTCATCGAAAGCTGATCAGGATAACAGAAGCATGGCGATAAGCCCGACCCCGGCAGTTCCGAATGAGTAGTGGCCTTGAGAACTCTCGGTGCAGCCTCGGTGTCCTCTGTGTCTCTGTGGTGGAAAACCGGCCAAGAAATATCCACCACAGAGACACATCAGAGGGCACGGAGGTAACACAGAGGAAGCCAAGTTAGAACACAACTGTCCAATCGCGCAGCAGGGACTCATTCAGGCAACCCCTTCACAAAAATACAAACAGCTTATATGCTGGGGCGCGCTCAAATCACCACCGCGAGCCGGCTGCACGTCGCCTCTCGTTAACGAAATCATGGTCGACCGAAAATCTCAAAAATCCGGGAGTAAGGAACTCGCTTCAAGTTCAACGAGCGACTCTGGTAATGGCAGGCCGGAGGTCATTATAGAATTCCTGTTTGATCGTGGTTTGTTCTCGATTTCGGTAAACAATATCGGTGGGCGGCCAGCCACCAGTATTTCCGTAGAGTTCGACAAAAAGATTTTGGGATTGGGCGGCGCGAAAGAAATTTCAGCGTTGCGGCTATTTAAGAACATCGAGTTTCTGGGACCGAAGCGGGAGATAGTTACATTTGTTGACAGCAGTCGTTCTTACTTTGCACGGAAACAGCCCACCAGGATTTCGGCGCGCGTTTCATACAGCGACCCTGAAAAAAATAAATACGAGAGCGTCATCCAGCACGATCTCGAAATCTATCGTGAGCTCGCTTACTTGTCCTCGAATTGCCGCGACGAAGACGATCGCTGACTGTTTCATAAATCATTTAGGAGGTGCGACAAACTATGGCAGGCCGACTTGATCCTTACCGGAATTTCAATTTTCGGGTTGAGATTGATGGCATACAAGTGGCGGGATTTTCTGAGTGCTCAGGACTGAATACAGAAATTGCCGTTATCGAATATCGAGAAGGCGGCGACAAAGCGGGCGTGCGCAAGCTGCCGGGACTCGCAAAGTTTGGAGATATCGTGCTGAAGCGCGGCATTACCAAGTCGACCGACTTTCAGACCTGGCTACGCAACATCGTCAACGGCGTCCCCGACCGCCGTAACGGCTTTGTCGTCTTGATGGACGCTGACAGGACTGAAGTGGCGCGTTGGAAGTTCTCGAATGCCTGGATTCGAAAGATCGAGGGGCCGACGCTGAACGCCAAGGGTAATGACGTGGCAATTGAAACTATAGAACTAGTCTGTGAAGACCTGGAATTCGAATCAGCCTAAGCTCTTCGGTTGCTAGTCATTTCTTTGTCATTGAACGGAAAGAATTCGCTCGATCAACTTCGAATCGTCGGGCAGTAGTCCTGACTTGGGCAGACGCGGCGTCAGTATTGCCCAGTTCTTGTCCATCGCAAACACTTTGCGAAACAGCGGCAGAGACTCTTCCACGAGTCCCATGTTTACCAGCGCGACCGCGTGCCAGTAGATCATCTCAGCGTTATCGGGAACCAGTTGCTCGGCTGCGCCATACTCACGCAGCGCGCCCTCATTGTCTTTCTTCTCAACCGCAAGATCGCCGGCGTTCATGTGATTGTAGGCGCGCTGTAGAGTTACCAGCCGGCGCAACTCCAGTAAGGGTTGGGAACTGTCGTCAACACGCAGATCAAAAGTACGATCCTTCCAGGCCTGCCCGGTAGGTTTTCCTGTGACAACAACGAGCGCGGCGGACTGCCGGCCGCGAATGTCGCCACCGACGGCTTGTGCGGCATCCAGTGCCGCCAGCATTCGCTCCGCCAGATCGCCTTTCGTGTTTTCAAAAGCCCGCGCCATCGCCGGCCACACTTTGTCGTTGGCCATCAGGTTTGCCTGCACTGAAAAGTTCTTGCCGACAAAGTGCCCGGCCGCGTAGATATCGTTCTTGCCGGTCCATGCATCAACTCGTCCCTGCGCGTCAATCATCGCCACCTGACGCACATCGCGGCCGTCATCGCCCGCCAGCAATGATCTGAGCGCGTCGGGCCCGCTCTTGCCGGTGCGCATTAGTTCCAGGCCAAGCTTTCCGTAACTGGGATCGACGAACGACTGCGTGGCTACCGCGCCCACACCGGCCTCTGCCCACGGGACTATCGAGCCGACTGAAAACCAGTGAGACTGAACGGCAACTCCAAGTTCGCCGGTTGCCGGATCGCGCGCCACAATCGAGAAGGTGTGGACCGGGCGCGGCGGCGTGACAAACCCTTCACGCGGCGATTTGCTTTGCTGTGCAAACAAACCTGGAGCGAGTGCGATGGTAAGAAGCAAGGCGAAGAGTAGACGCATGATGATAGTAATCCTCCCGTGTTTAGGGGCGGCCGTCGCCCCTCTTTCTTAGGTTGTTCAAGTTGTGGACTCGGGTGTTCACAAGGGGAATGGATAAAACCGTGTGTTGCGGAAAACCCAAAACGACATGATCACCGCAAACAACATCCAGATGTATTTCGCGTTCACGTGATACTTCTGAAGCGGACGACCGCTTACAGCCGCGGCCGTGTAACGCACCAGTGCATAAAGCAAGAACGGAAGCGACACGACCATGAGCGGATTAAACTCAAAAGCCGCGATGACGTCACCGTGCAGCAAGCGATGAAGCCCGCGCGTGCTGCCGCAACCCGGACAGTTAAATCCCGTAAGCGCGCGAAAGGGACAAGCCGGAAAGAACCCAGTCTTACCGGGTTCGAAAATGAAGAGATAGGTTGATCCGACCGCTATTGACAGCCAAATCGAGAGCGCGGTTAAGCGTCGATTCACTATCTCATTGAACATCATGAGACAGCTAAACTAACATGGGAATGTCTACCAGGAAATGCGCGAGCGCCTGGCGAGCAGGCGATTGCGGAAGTCAAAAAAATATCATGCCGCATGCGGGATCAAGCAAAAGCGGGTATTAGAACCAGCCTTTCTTGTTTTGAATGTAGGTCCTCACAAAGTCTTCGTCAGACTTGGTCAGGTAGATAATGCCTTCCACGATGCCGATGATCCCGCCAAGGCCGCAGGTTAATACGGTAATAACGATTTGAATAATTCCTTCGTTCGTGTAACCGAGGATAAACTTGTGGACCCCAAAACCGCCTAGCAGAATGCCGCAAATGCCCGCTACGAGTTTTTTGTCGGCACCCATCGCTTTCAGGTCGGTCATCGATCCGGGACCACCCTGATTTACCGACTGCATCGGCTGATAACCACTAACCGGACCTAAAGGTGCCTGACAGCTGACGCAGGATTGTGCAGTGTCGTCGTTTACAGCGCCGCATTTTGTGCAATATCTACTCATTTATTCTTGCTCCGAAAGTTATATAAAGAGCCAGGTTATCAAGGCACGGTTGGAAGAGAAGAATCCCAGAGTCCGGCCCTACATGTTGCTCGCCACTGCCATTCCAAAGAAAAGAATCCATATAACATGGCGCAGATCCATGTTAGTAGTCCTGCGCCGACCGCAATGAACATGAACATCTTGGCCTTCCTGGAGGCCTCCATTGCGCCTGCGATATCGCCACTCGCCACTTTGCTATTTACCTGCGTCGCGAAAATGATCGAACCACGCCTAACGGTAAACAACAGAACACGGTAGACAGGATCGCAGGGATCAAATAATTTTGAACGTCCGACGTCGTCGCACCTGTTGCGGACCGAGTACTCCACTGAGACACTTAGCTTCTTCTCGGATCGCTGGATTCCTCAAAGCCTGCTGGGATTCATTCGTAACAGAGTCCAGCACGCCGGAGTAATAGAGTTCGGCCTTAAGCAAAATTCTGCGGTGGTGGCGGCGCCGCACCGTCTTTACGCTTCTCGAAGATCGCCGTACCGATGAGCCCTCCTAAAGTTGACAGCACTACCAGGATTATGGCACCCACAATGCTTGCAATAATGACCAGGATCGTACCCGAAAACGGTATTTGTAGGCCGCTCCGGTTCAGTTGCTCCTGCATCACGGCCATGCCATACAATAGGGAGAAGGGTAGATAAATTACGACGTAGATTATCCCGCCCACAACCCCGGCCAAAGCGCCAACGATCGCACCGTCTCCAAGCTTCACCGGCACGCTTGATCCCTTTATGTAGAGGAAGGATGCAAGTACGCCACCGATAATGCTCCAAATACAGCAGCAGAAGCCGATGAACGGAATGAGCGAATGGATGGCGGACAAGAAGCCCACGATCAGGCCGCCTAGAAGTGCTGGCTTTAGTTTGTTATTCATCAGATCTCAACTCAGGGAATCAGGGTTGGAAAAAGCCGGATACACCGAAAAATATTGGATGGATTTAAAACGCGCTGCATAACTAACAAAGAGAGCGTGGATTGTCAACAAAATTGAGGGATTTTGATTTGCCAAAGGGCGAGGGATGACGAAGGACCCACAACAGACGAACAACAAGCCCTGCTCGACAAACCAGGTTTTGTCGGACATTATTCAGCTATGTACGAATTCGCAGTGGCTCCAGCGGTTACCAGTATTCGCCGTCGCGGTGTCGAAATTGCCGAAGTCTCGCCGGCGAGCCTTGGTTCCGAATTGGAACTCGAGTCAGGCGACCGAATTATCAAAGTAAATGGCCGTACTGTACGCGATTATCTCGACTTTCGCTTTCAAACAGCAGGCGAAACAGAACTCGTGCTGGAAGTTCGCAAGAGCAGCGGCGAAGACTGGGAATTGCAAATCGAACGCGGCGAGGGCGAGGATTTCGGGCTGAGCTTCGAGCAGATCGTTCCGCGGCAGTGTGCCAACGAATGCATTTTTTGTTTTTGTAACGGCAATCCCGCAGACGCCCGCCCGTCACTCTTCATCAAAGACGAAGATGTCCGGCTCTCGTTTCTCTATGGCAACTACACCACGCTCACTTCGATTAGCGAAGACGAGATGCGGCGAATCATCGAGCAGCGTCTCTCGCCGCAATACGTTTCTGTGCATGCCACCGATCTTGACGTGCGCGCTTACCTCTTGGGAATCGACAAAGAGCGCGCTGACATTGCGCCAAAACTTAAGCGGTTGCTCGATGCGGGCATTGAAATCCATGCGCAGGTGGTGCTTTGTCCGGGAATCAACGACGGCGAGTTTCTCCACCAGACAATTGCCGATCTTGCTGCTGAGTATCCGCGCATTACCAGCGTAGCGATCGTACCGCTGGGCCTGACGCGCTACAACACTGACCCGCGCCTAACTGCCGTGACGCCTGACTTCTGCCGGCAAATTATCGCTGAGGTGGCAGTTGTTCAGTCTGCCTTCCGCGAGAAACTGGGGACAACGTTTGCGTACCTGGGTGACGAAATCTACTTGCGCGCCGGACGCGCTGTGCCGGCGCGTTCACACTATGGCGCGTACCCGCAGATCGAAGACGGAATAGGAATGGTGCGCTCCTTCACGAACGAATTCGCGGCTCTGCTGAAACGGCTGGAGCGGCGACGCGTGTCGCCGGATGCGAAATTGTCAGGGACGATTTTGACCGGGATGCTCTTCGCTCCAGTTTTCAAACCTCTTGTCGAAAAGTTGAACGTGCGCTTTGGTACTCAACTCACTGTAGCGGGAGTTGAAAACAACTATTTCGGCGGCGATGTTTCAGTAGCGGGTTTGCTTACGGGAGGCGACCTGGTTTCGGCACGCGAACGCATTAGCGGTAAATTTGTGATCATTCCCAGAAGCACACTCAAGAGCGATGAAGACATCATGCTCGACGGGATGAAACTTGACGAGTTGACGGCAAAACTTGGCTTGCCGGTTTATCCTTTCGACATGAAGTCATTTGGGCAGTTTCTTTGTCAGCAAAACTAATTTCGGTCATCCGCATGATCGCCCCCGAACCACGGACAACATTTTCATCACAGTCTGCGCCCACCTCCGCGCGGAGGATCCTTGACGTCGGCTGCGGACAAAACAAATATCCCGGCGCCATCGGCATCGATTCGAATCCACGCGCCGATGCAGACGTAATTCACGATCTCGGCGTGCTCCCCTATCCGTTTCCCGAGAATGAATTTGACCTTATTATTTGTCGCCATGTGATCGAGCACGTTCCCGACGTCATGTCATTCGTGAGCGAGCTTCATCGCATAACCAAACCAGCGGGTTTGATAAAAATTGTAACGCCTCACTATTCGAACCCTGATTGGCCCACCGACCCGACACACCGTAATCATTTCAACAGCTACTCCTTCACCTGCTTCATGCCCGACCTTACTCCTTTTCCGTTTTACACCACTGTAGAGCTGCGACAGGTGCGCACCTACGTCAGTCTTGCAAATCTCTGGCGCGTGCTCGGTCTGGAGTGGGTAACCAATCTCGACCAACGCTGGCCCGCCTTTCGCTTTACGCGAAAATTTTGGGAGTTCTATCTATCAAACATCTGCCGCGGCAAGGAACTGCACTTTGAGTTTGAAGTCGTGAAGAAAGAGCAAGCGAATGAAACGGAGTCCTAATCAAAGCAAGGTTCTTGGCAACAGGTCGTTTGTTTCAACTTTGTACCTGCGGATTCCCCGGCACAAAACTCTTTGAGACGCAGTCTTTGCTGGAGACCCATGGCAGCGCTTCAGCTTCCGTCTTACTTCTCTCTACCGCCAACTGACAACCTAGAACCTGGAATTCCAGGAACCAGCCGTCCTGACCCTCGCCATTCACATATTCGGAGAACCATCCAAAATTATAGAGAGCGGCTTCGGGAGTTCGTTAATATTCCGGGCTAAGTTCTAGAAATTAAACACTCTGGAAATCTGCTCCCTGATGGCACATACCTTGCTTTCTAGCGGTGTCTACTTTTTCTGCGTTCGCACAGATCATCCAAAATTCCTAAGTTCCGTTGACTGCGTTCTAAGTTGTTAGATGAAGAATCTACTATTGCTTGTTCTGATTGGTTGTGTCCCACAAGCTGCGGGCCAGACCTCGGACACACCGGATGGCGGACCGCGCATAGAGACCGGGCGGATCGCCGCAGACAAGACCAGCAAGGGCAGTGTTCGCGGACGGGTAGTGATGCCGGGCGGTCGTTTTGTTTCGCAGAGTCTCAAGGTCACGCTGCTAACGGTCAGCGGGCCACAGGGGATGGCCTTCACTGACAGTCAGGGCTGGTTTGAATTCCTGGATCTGTTGCCCGGCAATTACGAGGTTCAGGCTGAAACCCTCGGCACGGATTTTCAGGTAGTTAACCAGAACGTTCAGGTATTCCGCGGCGCCCCGTCTATTATTACGATTACTCTCGCGGATCCGCACTCATCAAGCAGGCGTTCCGCATCGCCAAGCATCTCGGTTGGCGAACTCGTGGATGTACCAAAGAGCGCGAGAAAAGAGTTTGAGCTTGCAAGTAAAGCCGCGCAGGAAAACAAGACTGAACAAGCTATCGCACACTTGCGCAAAGCTATAAGCATTTATCCCGGCTTCGTGATGGCGCGCAACGATTTGGGCGCGCAACTTCTGGCACAAGGGAAACTGGAAGAGGCCGCCGAAGAGTTGCGCCAAGCGATTCTTTTGGACGAGAAGGCTTTCAACCCGCGACTGAATCTGGGAATTGTACTGGTTGAGCAGCAGAGGTTTGCTGAAGCTGCCGAGGTGCTGGAACGGGCAGTCAGTTTGAATCCCGAATCTGCAGCCGGAAGGCTCTATTCCGGTGAGGCGCAAATGGCAGTTGGGAATCTTGACAATGCAGAGAAGGATCTAAAAGCCTCTTATTCACTCGGAGGCAGCTCTTATTCGATGGCCCTCTTTTATCTGGGCCAGCTCTACATGAACAAGGGTGATCGAGAATTGGCTCTACGTTCATTTGAGAACTACTTGCGCGAGGTTCCCAACGCAGCCAATGCGGATCAGGTTCGAAAACTGATCGCTATGCTGCACTAATTCACATCTACCGGCTGACGAGGTCTTGTAGTTCCCCCCTTATTGGCCAGTACTGAAAACTAAATTAGGAGGCACAAGAATGAGGAGTTCACCTATAGCAAAGTCGTTGGCGCTCATTGGGGCGTTTGCGCTATCGCTAGTCATGATGGTTTTTCTCTTTAGCGAGCCAGTGATGGCCCAGGCCACCACTGGCACTTTGAAAGGCTCGGTGGTTGACCCGAACGGTCAGGATGTAGTCGGAGCCACCATAACGGTCCAAAACGAAGCGACTGGCGTGGCGAGCGGTACCACCGCAAGCGACGCCGGACTTTTCTCCGTCACGAATCTTCTCCCAGGTAAGTACACTGTCACAGTGGCGCCCACTGCCGGTTTTAGTACAAAGATTGTGACCGGCGTGAACGTAAAGCTAGGCGAAGTTACCGACCTTAAGGTCGAGTTGGTCGTGGGCGCACCGACTGCAAGTGTGACGATCAGCAGCGACACGGAACAGACAATACAAACCGACACCTCGCAGATTTCAGCAAGTTTCGAGACCCGTAAGGTGCAGGACCTGCCCTCGAATGCCGCCGGCAGCGGAATCGACACGCTGGCTCTGCTGGCTCCTGGCGTCGTGCCTGGTTTCGGCAACGTCAATAACAACGGCACCACGCTGTCAGTGAACGGCAACCGTGCTCGGTCAAATAATTTCACGATTGACGGCACTGACAACAACGACCTGTCAATTGGTGGTCCCAGCTTCTTTGTGGACAATCAGGACGCAGTGCAGGAGTATCAGGTCGTCACCAACAACTTCTCCGCCCAGTACGGTCGCAATCAGGGCGCGGTTGTAAACATCGTGCTCAAGTCCGGAGGGAATGCGTTCCACGGGAGCGGTTTCGAGTTTCTGCGGAACTCCGCCTTAGACGCCGAGACCAATCTGGAGCGACGCGATCCGAACCGGGCTCCAGCTTCGTCCGGCCACGGAAAAGACAAATTCATCAGCAACGTCTTTGGCGGCACCTTTGGCGGTCCGATCAAGAAGAATAAAGCCTTCTTTTTCGTTACCTTCCAGGAAACCAGACAGGCTTCGAACTCCACGATTACCGGGGGCTCTCTGGCTCCGCTACCGTCTGAGTTCGCTGGTTTGTTGGCGCAATATCCTGGCAACCCCGCGATTAAGGCCTTCGTCACTCAAAGCGCTTTTGGCGTGACGCTGCCCGGTTTGTCGGTACAGCCACGTGGTGACACAGCGGTTGAGAAGATATGTTTGCCCAAGGTCGCCAATGTAGCTTTTTCCACTGCGGCGAATTGCGGCAATCTCGGTAACGATTTCACGGTTCTTGCTGCTCGCCCGTTGTTCTCTTATGCCGCCCCTTTCAACCAACCGGAGTTTAGTATTCGCGGCGACATGAACGTTACCAAGAAAGACAGCTTTTACGTGCGTTATCTTTACCAAAAATCTCCGGAAACGTTTTCGCTTTTCAGCAATGAGTTCCTGGGCGATATTCCATTTAACTCAAGAAACCTGAGCGGAGCCTACACTCGCCAGATCTCGTCGCATGTGACCAATGAGTTCCGCGCCACAAAATCGAAGCTTGCCGTTCTATTTGGCGGCGGATGCAGCGATACACTTACCGGTTGTATCCTGGATCCGACCACAGGCATCGACAAGACCTTCACCAACATCACTCTGTCTTCGATTCGAGGCAGTGGCGCCACGTCTTTAAGGACAATCGGCCCGGCAACCAACTTGCCGCAGGGTCGGAGCGTTCAGGTCTTGCAGTTCAACGACACGCTGTCGTTAATCGAAGGCCGCCACTCGTTCATAGTCGGTGCTGATCTTAGGCACTTGACGAGTTCTGTGCCTTTCCTGCCGAACATCAACGGAGCGTTCACCTTTAGCAACGCCACGCAACTGGTGGCGAACGACCCGCTACGTGTGATTCTCGTGGGTGGCAAGTCAACGCTCGATTACCCGGAGAATGATAAGTTCTTCTTCTTCCAGGACGACTGGAAAGTCAAGGATAACCTGACGCTCAACCTCGGCATACGCTACGAATACACTGGCCAGCCGATCAATCTCCTGAACCAGATCAGTACCGCCCGCGAAAGCGATCCCGCTCAGGCGCTCTGGCTGCAAAGCTTGCCGCTCGATGCTCGCGTCGCGCCAGCCGTTCCGCTCGACAAGAACAACTGGGCGCCTCGTCTTGGCTTTGCCTGGACGCCGCGTTTCGGCGATGGCAAATTTGCGAAGTTGTTGTTCGGCGGGAATGACGCCAGCGTAATTCGTGGTGGTTTCTCGTACGCCTACGATCCGGCGTTCTACAACATCCTGCTAAACGTCTCGACCTCGGCGCCGGTGGTGTTCAACAACACAATCGCTAACAACAGTTGCGGTACCGCAACCGGAGGCTGTCCCGGACCGGCGCTTTTCCAACTGCCAAGTAATCCATCGGGTGATGTGGTGCGAACGGGCCTGGGCGCCTTCCTGCAAAAAAACACCTTCGATCCGAGACTCTTAAACCAGACGAGGGTTGGTGATAACTTCCATTCGCCCTATTCAAAACAGTGGTCGTTTGGAATTCAGCGCCAGATCAACCGGAACACCGTCGCCGAGGTACGCTATGTCGGCAACAAAGGCATTGGCCTGTTCCAGACCAATAACCGCAACCCCTTCCTGGGTGATCCTTCTACTCCCGCGAACGGTGGAATCGCTTTCGGCTTTACGAGTGCCGGAAATGGAGCCACTTCGTTTACCTTCCCGGCGTTCCCACAATTTGTTACCGGGTTAACTCCGCTGGGTGCGGCTGATTGCCCAACCGCTGTAGGCGTCAACAATACAGCCGCATGTCGAGGCCGCATTATTAAGGGCTTTGGCAATATCCGATCGCGCGATAACACTGCGAATTCCTCTTACAATTCGCTGCAGACGCGCGTGAATGGCCGGTTTGCTAACCAGTTGACCTACGGGGTCTCGTACACGTTTAGCAAAGGTCTGGACAACGCCAGCGAGATTTTCTCGTTTGGTGAGTCGTTCACGGCGGCCAATCCGCTCCAAAACGGAAAGGCCGAGCGCAGCTACTCGGGCTTTGACCGCAGGAATGCGTTGTCGTCCAACATCATCTGGGACCTGCCGCTATTCAAATCGCAGCAGGGATTTGCGGGTAAGGTGCTGGGTGGATGGCAAATCAATGGCACCTGGATCGCAGCCAGCGGCCGTCGCTATACGCCGGAGCAGTTCTTCAACGAAGCGTTTGGCCTCCGCGGCTATCAGGATAACAGCTTCCTGCAAAGCTTCGCCGGCTTTGACGCAGTTCGTCCGTTCCAGGCAAATCCGGGGGCACCAGTGGGCAGCGTCGGCGTAACTGCGGTTGACGCCAGTTACGTTTTCGGCGCGGCATTCCCAGCCTGCGTTCAACCATGTTCGCCTACTGCAGTCTCAACGCAGTTGTATTCGTTGAACATTCTGAACACCACTGGTCAACTGGTGCCGGTTAATTTCAACGACGTGCGCTACATATTCAACGGCCCCGGTGCGGCGGCATTATTTAACAATCCGTTTGGCACCGTCGCCCGCAACACCGCGCTTGGTCCAAGACTGAACCAGGTTAACGCCGGCCTCTTCAAGAACACCAAGATCGGTGAGAAGGTCAACTTACAATTGCGGATGGACGTGTACAATCTTTTCAACCATCCCAATGCGGGTTATGGTGTTGCCGCTGGTACCAGCCTGCCCGACAACGTCATTGAAGATGCCGGCTCAAATGCTGGTCAAACTTTCCAAAACTTTGGAGAGATAACCCATGGCTACCGGCGCATGCAGCTCGGTATCCGTATCGTCTTTTAACTTATCAGACCCGCGCTACGCGGTCTGATCCTGACGGGGAGAGTTGCTTGCAACTCTCCCCCTTTTTTAATGATGACTTGTTAGCGGCTGAGTGGCCGGTATATGTAGCTCTTGCGCGTGCGAATGACGACTTGGGGTACGTCGACGGCCACCTTGAGTTCTCGCGCCATTCCATCCGTCGTTCGATTCTTCGGATAATAGCCAAGCGCGTATTCCTGACGCAGTTCCGAGGCGATGTAGTGAATGACCTGGAGAGTTGCTTCACGCTATCCATATACTCGAAGCGGCCGCCTGTTTGTTCCGCCAGCAAACGAAGGTAAAGCGTCGCGCGCTTGTTAAGCCTCGCTTGTTAATTCGCCATTCCTGGTGATGTGTGTGGGTAGTGGAGTCGCGAGTCCGAGCACAAAGAACAGGGTGGCAAACCGCTTCATAGCCGAATGGCCCCTCGCGACCTCAGGCCGGAAAGCAAATTCAGAAACAAGATCCGTGGGCTATTAACACTTTCCCGAACCTTTCTTGTCTCAGAGAGAATTACTTGACGCTTACAGCTCGGAGGAACATGCACGCGTGCATTCATAAAACCTCGCTGACTGGGACTCGCTTTGAGGCCCAGAACGGGCGCTATCAATCCACCACTGTGAAATCGATGCTCCGTGAGACGGTCCGTAGCTTTTTGTCGCCCAGCGTATCGGTTGTAACCAGTGTTAGCACATAGTGCCCGGGCGTTACTTTCGACAACGCCACCTGCCCGACCTTTACCACCTGGATGCCGCTCAACGGACTATTCAAAGCTTGCTCGGGCTCCTGGAAAAGCACTTTGTCCCCATTTGTAATGATTAACTGCGTGCGCAACTGCGGTTGACCACCGCTGAGCTTCGGATTGTAGACGATGGCTGCATAACGCAGATCCTGCTTGCGCGAGATCTGACGCAGGGCTTGCAGCGGGATCACACCCTCATTGCCCGTTAGCTTGGGATCCACGGCGAAAAGAAACAGACTGCTCATAGTCAGTTGCTTCCGGGAAAGATTTGGCACCTCCAGGTATCTGGACGTTGTGCCGACGCGGCCCGTTTCGTTTTCACGGACGACCACTCGCAGCTGGAAATACCCGGCCGGCAGTTCAGTATGCGCGGAGTCGCTCAAGCCGGATGCGAGTGCGCGTTTGTATTCCTCAGGTGAAAGGTTAGCATTGACCGTTTCGCTAAAGCCTCCGCGCGCCTTCCCTGTTTGATCAAAAACAAAGCCCGCCACATCAAATGAGTCTCGATACCTGCCATCTGGCGACTGAGTGAAGTGTAGAGTCCTCGGATCTATGGAGAGATGAATGTCCAGTTCGGCCTTGTCGTTGGCCAGGAACTTATGCTGGATCAAGGTTGAAACGCCGACTTCGGTTCTTGTGAGGGGTGACAGAGCTGCCTTTAGCACCTTGTCTTCCTTGGTAGCCTCAGTTGAGGAGTCGGGTTGATCTTCACGAGCGATGTATCCCGAGCGCGCGAAGACGTGCGCACCGTCGCGTCTTGTCTTCACGGAAATCTTGTGGAACTTCGCGTCGAATTTTTCAGAAGGGGAATAACCTAACAGGTAATAGCCCTCGCTGCGAGATAAGACCCTTTCCAGGCCAGCACGAAAGTTGTTCGTATTCATCGAGGCCAGGCCCCCGGTGGCGTTGGACAGCGTCCGCAGCCCCTGTGCCCCGGCAAACGAGTCGGGACCCGAGATGAGCGACATATCAGGAGTCCGGCCGAAAGTTGGACTCTCGCCGCCGCCAGCAACGGATTGCCCACCCGCGCTCATGCCGAGACCGCTCTTGGCCTCCGTGTCCTGGAACCCTCGCACTCCCGGCCGCGGTTGTAACCCGCGCACATCCATCGTGTGAACTACTACTCCTGAACGGCTGGCATTGTCCGTAATCTGGTTTATCAAGTTAGCCACGTTGCCGAAGATAGGGCGTATCTGATCTACCGGAAGACTTTCCTGCGTACTGCGATCAATTACCACGCCTTGCTCGTTCGATTCATAAAGTGGCAGACCTCCTGAAAAGAGAACGACACTCTTCCTTCCGGGCAACGCCCTCATGCTGGTGATGATGGCATTGGTCGTCGCTAGTCCCATCAAAGTGCGAAATCCTTTGTTCACATCGTCAGTCTGAGTTTCTGCGTCCAAGCCGCTGGCAACGCCAGCGTCGTTTGTACCCGCGGTGCTGCCGCCGGACGCATTAGGTTTGGCGTCCGCTGGAGTGAAACCCGGAGCGTTGATGGAGAAGGGATGCACTTGGGGAGTAAGACTCTGGATCGCGCGTCGCAGCAGTTGCTTGTCCGCAGTGTATTGTTCTAACAAGCCGTTGCCACCGACCACGCGCATGATTGCTACCAGATCGCCGTCGCGCATCTGACTATTGACGAAGTCCTGCAGCAGGTCGCGCACCCGCGCCATGTCCTCGCTGGGAATGGTCAGGTCGTCTACCACAAACGCAATCACCCGTTTCAGATCCTTTGCGGAAACCCCGTTCGATGTCGAGTCTGCGATGACTCCCTTCGGCAATGGCGGCGGTGTCCCTTCAACACGCTTACCGGTGTTGACACCAACAAACTCCATAAACTTAAGTTCCTGCTTTTTGCCATTGTCGTATAGTTCAAAATCTTCGAGTTTCAGATCCGGCACAATCTGATCGTTTTTGTCCGTGACTACGACGTCCGTTTGCACCAGTGAAGTCGTAATTCGCACGACATCCTCGGGACTTTCCTCAGTCGGTTTCTGAGTTTTTTGAGGAGTCTGTGCCGGCGCCACGGGGAGCAAAAACGCAACCAGGAGACAGGTCGCAAGTGTTTTCTTCATGTGTTCACTACTCCTTACTGGATTAACTTGATGACTTTGAATACACCGGGAAAAGCGAGTTCTCCTGGGCAAAGGGTCTGGATGATCCAGATTATAGATTAAGGTTGACCGCTTCTCCTAGATCCCTGCGAGAGCAGACTACCAGTGAAGCAAGAGGAACCCAGCTCCTATCCTCGGCTATCAATTCGACTACTCAGCTGAGTGGAGTCAATCACTTCAGACCGCCACCATTCGCCTGCATCGGACACGTTCTCCGTCCATAGATTTGCATCCGAAATCCAAATTCCGCAACTTCTTCACTCGTTAACTCGCGCGATTCCGAGGACGAGCTGCTGGCGAGCTTTGCAAAAGGATAGAAAAAACGGCAACGTTTGATTGTTCAGATAAATTTGTCTAAGCGTTCATCAAAAAACATCCTACCAAGCGGAATAGGGCTTGCCTGTCAAGCTTGAAGCGAGAGTTTCCGCACGTGATAAGGCAAGTGTGATTTCGCAAACCATCCACCCTTTCCCTTTCGCAGGGACCTAATAGAGGAGAAGTAAAAATGAAGACCCGGCTCATGGCTATAATTACAATGTTGGCTTTCTGTGCACTTGTAGCTTTCGCACAGACAAGTCGCGGCACCGTCACTGGTACGATTATAGACGCAAACGGCGCTGTGATCTCTGGTGCGACTGTTACGTTGATCGACTCAAAGAAAGGCGTGGAGCGTTCCACGACGGCCAATAGCGAGGGCGTGTACCGCTTTGACGCCGTAGATCTTGGCAACTATTCCGTTAAGATTTCAGCGGCTGGTTTCGGCGAAGTCACCAAGACCAACTTAGAGGTAAGGGCAAATCAGACTTCTGAAGTTGGCGCAACCATGGCCCCGGCGGGTCAGCAGGTGACTGTCGATGTTACAGCCGAGTCTGGCGTTTTGTTACAAACAGAAGCCCCTGTGCGCGGAGGAAATATCGATGAGAGGCGCATCACTGAGTTGCCCGTCGCCGGCCGAAATCCTGTTGCGCTGGCTCTGACGCTTCCGGGCGTGTCATCTAACCGTTACGGGTTTGGCGTCGGTACGTTTTCTGTGAATGGTTCTCGCGGCCGCTCCAACAATTTTCTCATTGACGGCACTGAGAACAATGATATCTCGGTTGCCGGCCAGGCTTTTCAGATCACAAACCCCGATGCCATTCAAGAGGTTTCAGTACAAACCTCAAACTACGATGCGGAGTTTGGACGAGCTGGAGGCGCTGTAGTCAACGTCATCACTAAGCCGGGTGGTAACGCCTTCCACGGTACTCTTTCTTACCTTCTGGACTCGACACGAGACGACGCCCTGACGAACACGCAAGCTTTGAATACCGCATCAGTCTTAGCGCGTAATGGGCACCCACCAGCGGGTACCGATCAATACTTTTCCGGTACCGTCGGCGGACCGGTTCTGCTTCCACATTTCGGCGAGGGAGGCTCACCCTGGGGATACAATGGACACAACCGGACGTTTTTCTTCGCGGCCTATCAAGAGGAACGTCAACTCTCCAGCGGTTCGTTTAGTCGCACGGTTCCATCCGCAGCTGGCGAGGCAACCCTGCGGAGCTTGTTCCCGGTAGGTGCTAATCCGAGGGTTGACTTGTATCTTAACGCGATTAGCTCCGTAAGAAGTACGGCCAGTCTATTCAACATCGCACTCGGTTCTGGACGCCCGAACGTTGAGTTTGGGACGGGGTTCTTCTCGTTGCCCGTTTTTTACAAGGATCGCCAGATTCAGATCCGGATAGATCACAAGATCAGCGATAAGGATCAGTTATCTGGACGCTACCTGAGGGATTCCGATTCTCTCCTGGCAACGGCGGCATTTCCAGGTTTCGAAACGCACGAGACGGACAAGTATCAAAACGTCCAACTGGCCGAGACGCATGTTTTCTCAAGTAACGTCACTAATGAACTGCGAGTAGCCTACAATCGGATCGACCTGTTCTTTCCAGTCGATCCTTCGAATGCGCTCGGTAAGACTCTGCCAGTTTTCTCAATCTCCCAGCTAAGCGACATTGGAATCCAGACCAACCTCCCGCAAGGCAGAGTCGCCAACAACTATCTCGTGCAAGATACGATGACTTACCTGCGAGGTAATCACACCTTCCGTTTTGGATTGGATATCCTCAAGCAGCGATCGAGACAGTTTGCGCCCATCGTCGAGCGTGGGCTACTCACGTTTGCCAGCGGTGGCGGATTCACCGGTTTTGCAAACTTTGTCGACAACTTCGGAGGATCCGGCGGCGGTGCACGCATCGACTTCGGTAGTCCAAAGTACTATCCGTTTCTGACGAGGCAAGCTTATTTCTTCCAGGATCGCTGGAAGGCATCTGACTCCTTGACCCTAACACTCGGCCTGCGCTATGAGAATTTCGGTCAACCGATTAACACCCTTAGAACGTCGGTATTCACGGGCCTCTTCAATATCGACCCGGTTACCTTTGCCGGTCCATATAACCAACCGAATCAGGCTGACCACGACAATAATAATTTCGGGCCAACGGTCGGCCTGGCGTATTCTCCGTCATTCAAAAACGGTTTCCTCGGCCGCTTTTTCGGCGACAGACAATCGGTGATCAGAGCTGGTTATCAAATCGGCTACGATTCCTTCTTCAATAACATAGCCTCTAACGCTGCGACATCTTCGCCCAACGTAGTCGCCACTAACGTAGTTTCTACCGTCAACACCACCACGCCGCGCGGGCTGGTGAATGTAACCGGCGCGCTGCCAACGGCGGCCCGACCACTGAGCCCGCTCGACTCGCAGACGCTGGTTATCAAGAACCTGGTAAATCCATACTACCAAAAATGGTCCTTCGGAATTCAGCGGGCATTGCCATGGGACTTGGTTCTCGACGCTTCATATGTTGGCACAAAAGGAACCAGACTGTTCCTCAATGAGGACTTGAATCCATCAGTGCCGCGCATCGCAAACGCGTTCTTGCCCGGAATTCAGCGCATCACTCCGGCGGCTTTCACCGGCTCTCAAACGTGTACGATTGGAGCTGCGGGATGTTTGATCTCCGGTCGACTGGATAACTTGCAAGGCTCGCGCTTGATTCGAACCAATGGCGGATCTTCGATCTATCACTCCGGCCAACTACTGCTGACCCGCCGATTCTCGAAGGGGTTTACGGCGACCGGAGCGTATACGTACTCGAAACTGATTGATAATGCGAGCGAGGTATTCGGTGTTGGAGCAACAAATCTCCCCCAGCAGGCGGCATTTCCCTCGACTTTGGGTGGTCAAGCCGCAGACCGGTCGGTCTCGTTCTTTGATCGGACGCATCGTGCTTCGATCACTTATGTGTACGAGCTACCATTCATGAAGGAACAACGTGGTGCGCTCGGAAGGTTGTTAGGCGGATGGCAACTTTCTGGTGTGACCACTTGGGAGAGTGGCGTACCCTTGACAGTTGTTAACGGGCAGGATGCAGATGCGGTCGGCGGAAATTTGGACCGTCCGATTTTCAATCCCACTGGTCAGGTTGGCGTGCGGGCGGTTCCGGCAGTTGCTACTGCGACTGTCAATCCATGCGCTGTCACGGTTGGCGCGGTCTTTTATACTAACCCTGAAGCTGGTGGTGCCTGCATCGCTCCTTCAGCCGCTCAGTATATTGGTGTTTTAGCGGGTACTGGCCTCGGGAATTTGGGCCGTAACACGCTGCGTACCCGGGGTACGAATAACTGGAACATGAATATCCTAAAACGAGTGAAATTAGGCGAGAGCACACACATAGAATTCCGAACGGAGTTCTACAACATCTTCAACCATCCACAATACGGACAAGGAAGCGTTAGTCCGTTTTCGCCGGGGAACACGGGCGTCGCGGCAAGCGTAATTACTTCCACTGCCGGACGCTTTCTCCACCCCGAGTTCGCGGATGGCGGAGGACGTGTAATTCGCTATCAACTCAAGTTTCTCTTCTAGAACAACTGATACGCCTTAGGAGATAAGCGGAGAATGGCCCGGCAGCAGCTAAGCTGCCGGGCCATTTCCTTGCCTGCATTGGTCCGCTTTGCCTGTTACTGACGAATCGGCTATTTCAGCACGGCTGCCTGTGGACTGAGGGCCACGAGATGCCAGCGTTGGAAAGTGGTGATTGGCCCATCTCGGTAGAGTTTAACGTACGCAGTTTCAAAGAAGAGTTTTTCAGGACTGGTCCACTCCAGCCGAATGGCCGGATTGAAGGACGCAGGTATGGCAGACGGATCGGGACTGTTCCCACTACCAGCGCCATCGTCCTTCTTTTTCCCGCCCGAATTCCTCTCCTCGTAGATCCGCGAGGCAGCGACCAGCGTATCGCGTAGCCTGATTCGCGCCTGCGTCGGCTTGGTCGTCGCGGCATCATAGATCATCACGTCGGCTTCGAAGACGGCGGCCACTTTCGATGAGTCGGGACACCAGACTGGCAACGCCTCGGTTAACTCGTCATCAAGCAAACGTTCCTTGCCGTCAAGCGTAAGCGTAAGCAAACGCGGTCGTCCCACGGGTAACTTAAACTCCCGCTCGCGCGCGTCCCATTCGCTCTCCTTGCAGGCCATCGCTACCAACGCGTGATTATCCGGTGCCCACACAGCATAGAAATAGATCAGGCCTTCGCGCGAAGTCAGCGGCTTGAGATCATAACCGTCGCGATTGCAGACGTAGATCTGCTCGGTACTGAAAAGAGCTACCGGAGCAAAAGCCGGCGCTACGGAAGGCAGCGGAGTAGCTTCCCCGGGTTCCGGCACTTCGGGCGCGCCGGGCGGAGTTGGCGTTGGTGTCGGCTTCACAGCTTTGTGCGCAATGAAGGTGATGAAGTTTCCGTCCGGCGACCAGGACACCGTCTCCGGAAAAACGCAGGCGAGATCGGGCGGCGTCAGGTTTCGCAAAAACTTGCCGTCGGCTGAATACAGATCGATATGAAACTCCTGGCTGGGTTCGTCGGCAGTTCCATACAGCACGAGGGCCCGCTGGCCGTCTGGTGAACGCACGGTCCGCACGAGCGCATCATTTTGCCGGCGCGTGTTGAAATCAGCTTGAATCGCTTCGATCTTATCGTCAGCGTCTTCACTCTTAGCCTCAGGTGGCGCTGCTACGTCAGGCTCAAACCGGTAGGCGAGTCGTTGGGCGGGAACGTCACGCAACACCAGTGGGCGAACCTCACCGCGTTGGGTGATTGCAGTGCAGGAGGCGCCGGCGGAAATCAGCGTCGCCAAAATTGTAATTATTAGCGGAGACGTTTGCTTATCTCTACGTTCGAACAAACCAGGGGTGGCGGAAGCTTCTGTGTCTTTGCGCCATGTCCTCCATTTGGAAAATCGTTTCGTCGCGAGAGTTTCGGTCAAGTCTGATTATGCCTCGTGATTGCTTGCTGGGCAGCGATGATGAAACGCGTCAACGTGAAATGTCAATGGAGTCGGGCGAATGCAAGAACTGATATGCCGCCGATTTACGCAGATAGACGCGGATCAGATCCAAAACGAAATATCAATGCAGGAGGATCTTTGCAGATTCGGGTAATCCGCGTAATCCGCGGCCAGATCTCTTCCGGTAACGGAGTCTGTTACCGGCCGTAGACGAGTTGCCGCGCGAGTGCGGGGTCAAGGGCCAGCAACGCGCGGATCGTGTTTCGTGGTGACAGGTGATCGTCGTCGCCCTCGTCCTGGCTAACACAATTGTGCTCCAGAGAACGCGATATTCTTCGGGGTAAAGGTTCATAGCTTGGTGAGCTGGAGACATAAGAACGCGCTGCCAACGTCCCCACCAGATCGCAGGTCAACTCTTCCGCCCTTTGTTCGTGAATCTGCATTCCCGTCAGCTTCGAGGCGCGATTCCCGATACCTCGGAAAAGCAGGCTCAGGCTGTCTTCTGATCCATCAGCAATGTGGACCAACTCGTGGGACAGGACGCTGATGATTCCTTCGTCCGAGGGCAGTCCGGCAAGGAATATGGTGCCGAAAACTATGGTATGCGGGGTTTTTAGAAATACTGACGCATTGTCGCGCGAATCCACGTCGGGCCGAATATTCCTTACCGCTTCCACGTGAGCGATCGCACGCTGCAGTCTGGCGTTATAACTGCTCGGATCGCCGAAACCGTAATTCCGCGCCAGTCGTTTGAGCGAGACTACTACCAGGCTCTTGGCAATCGGTAACAAGCGTTGCGCACGCTGGGCGCCGGCTACAGCTTCGGGACTGCGCACCGGCAGCGAAGGTCGCGCCTGCATGTCGTCTATGGGAACGCTGCCTTTTGGATCCCTTATCCGTTCTTTGCAAATAACCCCACTTGCCAGCTCAATCATCTCGCGCGCCTCGGGAGTCAACGAATCTCGCGAATGGCTCGTGAGCAGGACATTACTTTGCGCGCCCGGCTTCCGTCGCTTCTGATGCTTCTGACTAATAACACCAAAGCTGTCGTTCGTCATGAGAAGCGCGCACGTCGCTAAGATGATCGCAGTACTCACTAACGAGCGCGTGTGTCTCGTCTGCTGTGGTCCCAGTTCCTGTTTTGCTCGCTGGTAACTCTGGATCATTTTCGGAATCTCTATGATGAATTGCCCTGGTTGTGACACTGATCTTTCCGGTCAGCGGTGGCGCCATTCAGGCTTACGTTTTTCCGTGAAAGCCTTGACGCCTTCGCTTGCATCGTGGGTTTTCATCAGTTCATTGAGATATAAACCTTCCACTTCCTTCAATGCAGAATCCAATGAACGGCCGCGACCGAGATCGATAGCCTGCTTAGTAAACGCGAGCGCGTTCGACGAAAGATTTTGAAACCGCGCAAGTAGTTCAGATGTTTTTTTCTCAAGCTCGTTGCCCGGTAACAGGTAATTCACCAAACCCAAGCGCGCCGCCTCGCCGGCCTCAATCAGCTCGCCCGTCAGGATCAACTCGCGCGCGCGCTTATCGCCAATGACCAGCGGTAGCAGGATCGCGGCCACGGGTGGAAATACACCCAGCTTGATTTCAGGCTGGCCAAAGCGAGCGCGCTCGCTGGCAATGACAATATCGCAAGCGGCCACCAGTTCGCAGCCGCCCCCGAGCGCCGCTCCATCAACTATGGCAATGGTTGGCCGGGCGATTTGCTCGAGGTTGCGAAAGATCGCATGGAAGGATTCGAGCATTTGAAAGATTGTTTCTTCGACGTGCTCTTCAACCGCGACGCCGGCGCTAAAGGCGTTCGAATCCGGGGCAGCGTCAAACACGATCGCCGCTAAGGTTCTCTCGTGAGCACACTCTGTCAGCGCGTCGTTGATCTCCCCCATCATTGCGATGTTGAAGATGTTGAGGGGCGGCCGCGCAAACGTTATGCGAGCCGCGCGATCCTCGATCTTGAATTTGATGTACTGATAGTTATCAGGCATTCCGAAATGTACCTTCGCAAGTCTTCCGATTTCATTGTACGTTTTTTGCAAACCGACTGCAGGGTTCCCAAGGTCGTGTCCTAATCTTGCTCTCTGTGTGTTAACTGTACAGGGGTAAAATAAGACCTGCTGTCTTCCGTAATTAGTTCCCCCACGGTGAGCCCAGCCATGATTGGTAAATACGCTTCTGCTCATCAGATGGTTTATCCACGGGCAGGATACGATAGGTCGCGTCCACTCGCCCACCGAGTTTGATTAACAACAAACTCAGATCGTCCGAGCGGAAGATTGATAGGTTCAGCAAATCGCCCGGGTGTTTCTCGGCCAAACGCGCGTCGAAGAAATCCTTGTTCGCGCGCATGTTGTTCAAAGCAACAATCTGATCGCCGGTATTCAAGCCCTGTTCATACGCCGGAGAGCCGGCATAGACGCGCCTGACCAGCAGCCGTTCGCCTTCCTGCGCCAACTCCGCGCCGAGATACGCTTTCTCAACGGCCTTGCTTCCGTCGGCTGCCGCCGTCGTGTCCAACCGTAGACCAGCCGCGGCCAGTAGTGCGTCGTAATCAAGCTCTTCGCGACCGCGAACATGCCTGGCAAAAAACTGTTCCAGACTCGAGCCGGCCAGCAACTCGCAAGCCTTCTGAAAATCTTCGGGTGTATAGTTGCGGTCGCGCTTGTAAAACTCCGCATACAGGTAACGCATTACATCGTCGAGAGACTTGGCTGCGTGGCTCTGCCTGCGAATCTCCAGATCCAAAAGAAAACCGAGAATTGCGCCTTTGTCGTAATAATCCACTTGCGAGTTAACCGAATTTTCGTCTTGCCGGTAATACTTGATCCAGGTATCGAAGCTCGCATCTTCGGCGCTCATCACCAAACGACCCGGCGTGTTCTGCAAATTTTGGAAGGCCCTGGCGCGATCCCTCAAGAACTCCTTATCGGAAATAAAACCAGCCCGGCGCAAGACGAGTTGCGCATAGTAGTCCGTTATTCCTTCCGCAACCCACAGCGATCGGGTGTAGTTTTCTTTCGTGTAATCAAAAGGCCCGAGCGCATCGGGACGAATTCGCTTGACGTTCCAGAGGTGAAAAAACTCGTGCGCAACTAACGAGAGGAATCCGCGGTACGTTCGCGGCCTGGGCGCGTTCGGTCCGGCTGAATTCACTCCCCCGCTGGATTCTTTGGGTTCAGGTCCAAAACCAAAACGCGGATAGCCGAGCGCTGTCGAGTTCAAATGTTCCAGTCCACCGCCCGTATTCGATCGCAAATGAAGGATGAACGTGTAGTCGTGGTAAGGAATCTCGCCGCCCATCAACTCCACCTCCGTCTCGACGATCTTCTTCACATCCGCGCGCATCTTCTCAGGATCGTAATTTCCTTCGCCGTCGATCACGATCCGGTGCGGCACTCCTTTAACTGCAAACGAGAGCGTCTTGAAGTTGCTGACTTCAACCGGAGAGTCGTAGAGGGTATCAAAGTTCGCAGCGCGAAACGTATTCTTTACCCCCGGCACCGGTGGCAGCCCGGTCGCAACCTTCCAGGGCTCGGGCGCGATCACGTGCAGAGTTGAAGGCGCCTGCACAAACCCCTCGGGATACATCAGCAGGGTGGCGTTGTTCCAAAACGCGTGATCAGAATTAACTTCACTCGTCCGCACCGAAAGCTCGTTCGCATAAACGCGATAACTCGCCTTCCATTCACGCGCGCCGTTGGTCACAATCCGCCAGGTATTCTTGTTCACTTTCCCCCAACTAACAGTCTGGCCCGCGGAGTCGGTCGCCTCGAAGTCCTGCACGTGGCGTTCAAATTCGCGTATCAGGTAGGAGCCGGGCGTCCACACCGGTAGCACCAGCAACTCTTCTTTAGCGGCTGGTTCGCCGGGGCCATGTTTGATTCTGACCTCGACGTCGAGCATGTGAGTGTGCGGCTTGGGCATTGAAACAGTGTAGGCGATGTCCGGCTGCTGCTGCTTGGCTTGAGCAGCGCCTGAAAGTGTCGTCCCTAAAATTATCAGTGCCAGGCCCAGCAGACATGAGCCAGTCGTAAAGTATTGCCGTCCGATTTGTGGTTTCATTGCGCAGCCATGTTACTACGAAGAACTTCGGCCAGTCTAAACGCATGGAAAGGGCGCAGGGAAAAACCCTTCGCCTTTTCCCCTCTTACCCTATTACCCTTTACACTCTTGCAGGAATAATCGCTTTGAATTTTTGTAACGCTGAGGAACAAAGAAATGCCTGTCGTAGCTTGCAACAAGTGTGGAACGAAGAACCGCGTCGACCCGCGCCAGGCGGCTGAACAAGTCGCCAAGTGCGGCAAGTGTGGCACCCCGCTGGACCTGAGCAGAGCCGCGGAGACGGAAACAAAACCGCTGATAGTGACTGACAGCACTTTTCAGCGTGACGTGATCGACGGCAGCGAACGGCCGGTCCTGCTCGACGCCTGGGCGCCCTGGTGCGGACCTTGTCGCATGGTGGGGCCAATCATGGAACAACTCGCCGCCGAATCAAATGGCCGTTATCGCATCGCGAAATTGAACGTCGATGAAAACCCGGCAACCGCGACGCAATTCCAGATTCAGAGTATTCCCACGATGCTCATATTCAAGAACGGCAAACTTGTTGACCGGCTCGTTGGCGCGCAACCAAAGCCAGCCATCGCCGCCCGACTCATGGTCCACGTCTCGTAGAACGCAAAGGGCGAAGGGCTAAGAGCAAACGATCAAGTAACCGGCTCTGCCCCTTTGCTCTTTGCGCTTTGCCCTTTAATATCTGGGACGCTGTCTCAGGCTCCCGCGGAGTGAAAGGATTTTCTTTTATGTTTAGAAAAATAATTTCAACGTCCTCATCATGGGCTACGATTCCAATAAGATTGGCTTTGGCGACGGTGTTCTTTTTCCACGGTGCCGAGAAGGTTTTTGGCAGCTTCGGCGGGCCGGGGTTGAACAAGTTCGTCAATTCCGGTCCGGCGCCGTTTGGTTTTATGCGCCCAGCTTGGCTCTGGTGGGGTGCCGCGGCATTTTCGGAGCTCCTGGGAAGCATATTGGTTTTTCTCGGGCTGCTCACTCGCGTTGGCGCGTTTCTCATTGCCTGCACTATGGCCACAGCAATCAGTTCTGTTCTCTGGCCGGCCGGCTTCTCGATCCAAAAAGGCGGGTACGAGTATGCGATGGCATTATTCGCTATGTCGCTGGCGCTCATGATCTCCGGCGGCGGCATGGCCTCAATTGATCGCAGCCTTTCGAGTGGTCGCAGAAGGTGGAAGAACGGTAAATGGTGAATAGTAAATCGTAAATAGTTAATCGCGACTATGACTTCTCGATTCATTGCGCTCATGCAAACTTCTTACCAACACAAATCTGAATTTCCTATTTACTAGCCCATGAAACGCTCTCCGTTGGTCGTCATCTTCACGACCGTATTCATCGATCTGGTCGGGTTCGGTATCGTTATTCCGGTGTTGCCGTTCTACGCCGAGGGCTCACGATTCAATGCCACTCCGCGCACCGTTGGACTGCTCTTCGCGTCCTATTCCGTCATGCAGTTGATCTTCGCGCCCATCCTGGGTCGACTCTCAGACAAGCATGGACGCCGGCCCGTCTTACTCGTTTCGATCATCGGCACCGGCATTGGGTTCCTGATACTTGGCTTCGCCACTACGCTCTGGATGCTTTTCGTCGGCCGCATCCTTGACGGAATCACCGGGGGAAACATCTCGACCGCGCAGGCTTACATTGCCGACATCACCACGAAGGAAGACCGCGCGAAAGGAATGGGCTTGATTGGCGCGGCCTTTGGTTTGGGTTTTGTTTTTGGTCCGGCCATCGGCGGCATACTGAGCCACTGGGGCATTGCGGTGCCTTTCCTGTTTGCCGCCGGTCTGTGCTTCGCAAACGCGTTGCTGCTTTACTTCACTTTGCCGGAGACTGTCACACCCGATCACCCAGCTCGCGTCTCGGCTGCCGGCGGGCGGGGTCTGGCCCAGTTGATCCAATCGCTCCGCAACCCGCGGCTTGGGTATGTGCTCATCATCTACTTCATGTTCATCGTCGCCTTCTCAATAATGACGACCGCCTTTTCGCTTTACACGATGTTTCGCTTCGGCTACGACGCGCAACACACTGGTTACCTCTTCGCTTACGTCGGCATCCTCGCGGTCATCGTGCAGGGGGGATTAATTGGGCGATTGGTGAAGCGCTTCGGGGAGTTGTCGCTGGTGATACTCGGTGCTTTCCTGTTTGCCGGCAGTCTCTTTGCTGTTCCCTTCGTCGGACCGGAAGCAGGTGGACTGGCGGCACTACTGGTTGGCGGCGGTCTGTTCTCAATCGGCAACTCTTTGTCTGCGCCTTCGCTGACAAGCCTGGCTTCGAAAAGTGTGGGTGCGGGTGAACAAGGAAGCGTGCTCGGCGTCACGCAGTCAGTGGCGAGTTTGGCACGAGCCGTTGGCCCAGCACTGGCTGCGGTGTTGATTCACAGCGCCATTGCTTACCGTGGCGCGGATGGTGAACCACACTTCATGAGCGACCACTCGTTGTTTGTTACGTTCTGGGTCGCCTCAGCAATCATGCTTGTTGCTTTGCTGCTGGCGATCTATTTCGCGCGAACCCATGCAGCAGACTACTCAGACGCGGATGTGTCTTAAAATGAAAAATGAGAAATGGAAAATCTCTTCTGTCTTAGCGTTGGAAAAACTCCCAGGAGGACAGGCAGGAATGCCTGTCCTACTTCTCAGAAAAACCGTCGCAGCAAATAAAAAATCAAGCTCAACGCCAGCGACACCAACAGCATCGAGACAATTGGAATGTAAACCTGCACGCGCTCGCCCTCATGATGAATGTCGCCCGGCAACTTCCCAAACCAGTTGAATCCCCCCGAGTAGATCAAGAGTCCAATCATAATCAGGCAGATACCGCCTGCAACCACGAATAGTCCAAGCCAACGGTTCATGGTGAACTACGTCTCAACGAATCAGGTGCTGCTACTTCGCAAACTGCCCTACCGGACCATCCGGCTTAATAATATCTTTCAATGTTGAATACGGCACCGTAACAGTCTGAGGGCCGGCAGCGTAGGCGGCTACCTGATAAGGATCAAAAGTAATTCCCAACCCTTTCTTCGTGATGGTCCAGTTATCGTAGTTCGTCAATTCGGCTCCGGCGCCTTTCTTAACCCAGTCGTCATCCAGCATTGCGTCAGCGCCTTGTTCCTTCGCCTGCTTCTTTAACGCTTGAATGCAATACGTCGAGAGGGTCTGCAAGTATTTCGCGCCGGGCTGGAAGAGGTCGGCAAGTTTTAGTAACTTCCCGTTCTTCAAATCGAAGTTCACCACTTCTGTGTAGGAATTCGGGTGCGCCGCCCCTGCCTCATAATCGCTTACCGTAAACTCAATGGCGATCAGATCGTCCTTTGCCAGCGCCACCGTGTAACCGATAGTGATATCGCTACCCAAAGATTCCGCTGGAGTTTCGTCCGGCGTTGGCTCGTCTTCAGCGGTGGGCGTCATCCCCTTCTTGAAGTCGCTCACCTTCCGGTTAATCAAGCTACGAATCGTTTGATTAAACTTTTCGTAATTGGGATCTACTGATCCCGTCAACTGCGGATACGCCGCAGCAACTTCATACTTCAGCTTTTTGTTTTTCTCTTTGATTTGCTTCGAGATGATTTCGGCGCCGTTACTGAATTCAATCGGCTGTTGATGCAGCTTAAACGTCGTCTTCTTTTCGCTGTTCGGCTTCGTCCAGTCTCCGGTGATCTCAATCGTTCCCTCGGCAGTCTGTTTCCAAAGTCCCTTAAACACCCCGGTTTGCTTGCCGCTCGCATCCAATTCCTGGAGAGTCACGTTCCCGTCTTTATCTAAGCTGCCACGCAAGTCAATTTTGGTTCCGACCTTCTGATAAAAATAGGAACCGGTTAGTTTTTCCCCTTCCCGCACGAGCTTCATTTGCAAATCAAGCGCGTTGCCAATCGAGCCTTCGAAGAACCTGGTTTCAACCGGTGCTGTGATCCCGCTGTCCGGATGCAGGCGCTCCTGCCCATCGGCTGGAGCTGCGGCGGTTTGTTCATTCGTTGTCGGTGTCCTCCGGCAACCGGTAAAGACCAGGAACGCGATCAAGGCGATGGACGTCAGTAATTGCTTGGGTGAACTCATAATCATCTCAGTCTTAACTCGCAGAACTCGAGCCCGCTAGTGCACCGGGGCCCGATAGCCTGATCGCCTCTCGAATATCCGCAAACGCTATTTGGCAGAGCTTGCCGCCGGTGAACAGTTCGTTATTGGTCACGTCGGCGATCGCAAACGGCGGCTTGGGATAGTCATTCAGTTCGTCGTCGGTTTCAAAACTAACCTCGGCCAACACCAGGCCAAACAAGTCACCAAGAAACATGTCGACGGAAAACTGCCGCCCCTCGAATTCAAACGCGTAACGATTCTTGCGAATCTCGTTGGCATCTGAGACGGCGAGCATTTCCGTTTCCAACGCGTTGAGATAGATATTTGTGACAACGGTGCGCGAGAGGTCTTCGGGGTCGGGAGCAAACTTCTGCGTCAACTTTACGGTCCACTTGTTTGTTTGCGGATCGCGCACCTTCCTTAGCCGCAGACGCGTGCCCGTTATGTAGTTGTCGGTTATTTGCACGTGCGGACTGGCGCGGGACAACCCCTCCGGCAAATCCTGCAAGAGATAACGCCGCTCGCGCTCGATGCGCGCATACTTGCTCTCGGCGGGAACGATTGTGTTCTGATCTGATAGTTTTGCTACGCCCATCTGTAACCTGTGTAAAGCTCGTGCGCGAACCTTACATTTGACTATGCCGGATGTAAAGTTAAGGACGTAACTCTAAATATCTTCAGGTTACCGACGTTTTTGCAACTCGTTGCGGATTTGGGTGAGTATTTCGTAGTAGCGCCAGGCAGCCGGCGGATGTCGGCTCCTGATGATGATCGGGTTTTAGAATCAACTCTCCAGTAGCCAGCAGAACTTTCTTAACTTCGGTTCACACCGGAAGCAAGATATTCGAGGTCTCGGGACACGCGAGAAAACTCTACGGGCAAACTCGGCCCTCCTCCTTCAGATACCCTCTTTCGGCAATTCTCTGGGGTCCCAGATCGATCCCCATCCGATAACTGCGATTCTCATGAAGTTGTTATTCTTGCTGTGACTACCTATCGCTGTTTCTTGAAGTATCGATATGCGTTTGTTTTTGAGTCTCGAACAGGTAAAGAGGCGAGCCGTAGCCCGCCTCTTTACCAAGGTTGATGAGTTCAAGATTATCGATTCGGAGTCGCTTCGGTTGTCGGCGTCCCAATCGGTTTCATCGGCATCATCAGCCGCCCGTCGGCGTAGCGCGTGAGCGCGATGAAACCGGAATCCTTGCGCAGCGAATCAAACACGGCATCCACGCGCGCTTCCATCATCTCCTTGGAGCGTACTGACTGGTAACGCTCGTATTGATAGAAGTGACGCTTGAGAAATGCCAGGGCCTTGTCGCGCTGACCGTTCTGCGCGTAGATAGCCGCCAGGTTGTAGGAAGCCGGCAGCAGATTCATATTCGCTCGGGCAACTTTCAAAGCCTCATCCTTGTGACCCGAAGCGGCCATGAAGACGGCGGCGAACACCAGGTTGTATGGGTCTTTCGGGTCGAGTGCGAGCGCCTTCTGTGTGTACTCATTGCCCTGCGCCAGATCGCCTTCGGAATTCCAGTAGACCGCGAGATTGCGGTAGGCAAGCGCCAGCGGATACTCGGCAACCGACTGCTCCATCAAGTGGAGTCCTTTTTTAAACTCGCCTTCGTGGATCGTTATCTTGCCGAGGCCGTGTAGCGCGACCGCGCGCGAGAGCGGATCGGCGGGCATGTTCAATATCGCATTGAAGGTGGTCTTCGCCTGGTCCCAATCACCGAGGTCGTGACGATAGAGTTCACCGAGGTAACGCAGCGGTGTCGGGTCAGCCGGATCCATCGCGCGCGCACGCTGGTAAAGTTTCTCAGCCACGAGATACTTCGCACCGTTCTCGGCGATGAGGCCGCGTTGCATGGTCCGTTCGATCAAGGCGCTCCGACGCGCGTCAAGAACAGGTGACTTAAACTCAGGGCCGTCGCTCAGGTTCGCAACATCGTTTACGCCCAGCTTCTTGAGTTCCTTCGCGGCAGCTTTCGCCTTACCTGGAAACATGCACTTCTGTTCGAGCACCGCTTGAAAGAGCTTGATCGCGTCATCCTTTTGGCCCGCCGCAGCCTTCGCTTTGGCTTCGTTCAATTGCTCATCGACGGCTGTCCCTCGAGTCTTAACTTCCGTATCGAGGACCTTCTCTACGGCCTCCACTTTTAGCTTGCCATTATTGTTCTCGACTTTGGTGACAGGCGTACCGTCAGGTGTAGCTATTACCGCGACCGGCAGCTTTGACTCGCCCACGAGTTTCTCGGCATTGGGCACGCGCGTGTCGGCCAACTCCATCGAGACACACTGCGAGGCATACAGAGAAAGCGTGCGAGACATACGCAGACTGGATTTCTGCAACTCTTCCTTCGAAGCGGGGAACCAGTAGAGAACCAGTCCCTTCGCCGGCGGAGTCTTGGGGTCGCGAATCTTCCACGGCACCGGATAGGTTTCCGGAGCGGAGCCACCACCGCCGCCTCCCGACATGCCACCGCCTCCGCCGCCACCGCCGCCGCCACAAGTGGCCCACGCGGGAGAAACAGCAAAGAGTGTGATTAAGAGAATGGTCAGCGAACGAGCGAAGAGGGATGCAGGGGTTTTCATATTGTTACCTCTGAGCGTGCATATTAGTTGGACTAAAACCAAGCGGGGATGTGCGGAAACGATAACATTTCTACAACTGTTAGGGAAAGGCAAAAGCCCCTGAATACTGGGTTCGCGATACTGGGACCGCGGGCGTCCCGCCCGCAATGAGCGCGAAGCGCGAACAAATTCTTCACCCCTCGGCATTCCACGACTCCGCGCCTACGGCGCGTTTGCGGGCAAGATGCCCGCGCTCCCAGCTACATCTTTGCGGTCTTCCAATTGGCAACGCGTTTCTCGAAACCAGTGGTATCGACCTTGTCTGCTTTGCCTTTGGCAATGGCTTTACCGGCAAGAGCAAAGGCTTCGTCTTTCCGACCGGCAGCATAAAGGTAGCGCGCCTTAGTCGAAAGATTTGCGAAAGTCTCTTTAACCTTGATCGACTTATCGGCCCAGGCCAATGCTTCATCCCACTTGTCGTCGTTGGCATATGCACCTGCGACTTGCAGTGGAATCGCTTCGCTGTTCGGGTTGGCCGCAATTAGGGTATCAACTTTGCCGCGCCAAACGGCTTCGACGTTCGGCACTTCAACTGTAAACGGTACGCGCACCTTCTCCCAGGCAATATTAACCTTTGCTGAATTAGCGTTAACCGGATCGATCCAATACTCCAACCACTCCTTGCTCCGTTCGCTCCACTCCGGCTTTGCTTTGACGCGCAAAACATCCTTGGCGGAATCGTATCTGAAACTACCCCACTGGCCCGCATCACTGTTGAAAATGATCGTCCATTCATCCTTCGTGGGAATAGTATGCAGACTGTACTTCCCAGCCGGAAGTTTTTGTCCGTTAATTAAAACATCATCGGTCACTTCAAACATGGTCGCTTCATTAGCGCCGCTGCGCCACACGTGACCCCAGGGGACAATAGGCGCGTTCTTCGGACGCACATTTTGATCGTCGAGCGTAGCCTCGCCCTTGGTCCCTGCTTGCTCGGGTAACGGATCGCCCCAGATTACTCGACCCTTCACACCGGGCCTGCTGTAAGTGATCGTCACGTCCGTTACGCCAATCGTTTGCATCACGCTGGCCTTCTGACTCGGACGTGGCAGACGAACTTGCGGAGCGTTCTGCGCCGACGCTGACGGCGCGGCGAACAAGACAAAGAGTAAAATTGTTAGAGAAGAAGTGTAGGAACATTTCTTAGTAAACATTGTGGGTCTCCTGTTTATTGATTCTGGGGGATTATCTATTGTGATTATGCAAAGTTCAAGCAGTTCAGAGTTCAAGCTTTAGCTTGTCTTCCCCATAAAAACCGCAACCTGAAGGTTGTACTCTGAACTACTTGAACATACCGCGCCTGCAAGTGTCACCAAATCTGGCAACGCTTCGCAGGCTCGCGCACCATCGTGTCGGTCGCCTTACATTGAAATGCCTCAGCAAACTTCGGCATGTTTGAGAGCGGCCCGTTGACGCGGAAGCGCGAGAGTGGATGCGGATCGGCCTGCGATTGCAGTCGCGCCGCTTCAGGCGTGTACTTCTCGGCCCAAACCTGTGCCCAGCCCAGGAAGAAGCGCTGCTCCGCCGTGAAGCCGTCGATGTCCGCCGGATGTGGCTTCCCTTCCAGCGACTTCATGAACGCGTCGTAAGCGACATAGAGCCCGCCCAGGTCCGCAATAGATTCGCCGGAGACTAGCTTGCCCTGCAAATGCAGACCAGGCTCAGCTTCGAAAGCATCGAACTGAGTGACGACGCAGTTAGCGCGTTCATCGAAATTCTTCCTGTCAGTCTCTGTCCACCAGTTTTTCAAATTGCCCAGCGCGTCAAACTCAGAGCCCTGATCATCGTAGCCATGCGTAATCTCGTGACCGATGACGGCGCCGATGGCTCCGTAGTTGATGGCATCATCGGCGTCGGGGTTGAAGAAGGGCGCTTGCAGAATCCCGGCAGGAAACGAGATGTCGTTATTGAGCGGGTTGTAGCCGGCGTTGACGGTGGGCGGCGTCATGCTCCACTCCTTCCGGTCTACGGGCTTGTTGATCTTGTTGAAGTCGCGCATCTGATCAAACTCACTGGAGCGCAAAACGTTTGCGAGGTAAGAATCGCGTGAGACATCGAGCTTTGAGTAGTCGATCCACTTATCCGGATAGCCGATCTTCTGCTTAAAGGCGTCCAGCTTGACGATAGCCTGCTTACGCGTGTCCTCGCCCATCCAATCAAGTTTCTGCAAATGCTCGCGGAAGGCGGCAATCAAATTGTTTACCATCGCCTGCATGCGTGCTTTCGACTCAGGCGTGAAGGTGCGCGCAACGTAAACCTGGCCCAGCGCTTCGCCGAGGCTGGCGTCAGTCGCTGAGACGCAGCGACGCCAGCGCGGCAGTTGTTCTTTGCGGCCCTCCAAAGTCTTGCCGAAAAAGTTGAAGTTCTCGATCTCAAACTTCGATGAAAGACTGGGCGCGGCCGCCGTAATCAAATGCCAGCGCAGGTAAGTCTTCCAATCGGCGACCGGCACTTCAGTTATCATCTTATTGACCGCGGTAAAAAATTCCGGATGCGCGACATTAATATCGCCGGTCACCGGCGCGCCCGCGTTTCGGCGGTAGTCTTCCCAGGAAAAGTTTGGCGTTAGTTCCTTCAGCTGCGCCGGGTTCATCATGTGATATTGCGTCGTCACGTCGCGTAGCTGGATGGGCGTGCGCGAGTTCTCAGCAAGCCGCATTTGAAACGCCAAAACAGTCTGCGCGTTCTTCGCCGCCTGCTCGGGAGTGTCCCCGACGAGTTGAAACATGTTCGTGACGTGCTTCACAAAATCTTCGCGCAGCTTCACGGATTTCTCGTCAGTTTTAGTGTAGTAGTCACGGTTGGGAAGGCTGAGTCCACCCTGGCCCGCGAACGCCAAAACCATTGAGCTGTTTTTTAGGTCGGGCAATGAGCCGTAGCCGAAGAGTGTCGAGATGCCGTGGCGGTGCATGTAGGCGATCTGCGCCTGCACGCCTTTCACGTCCTGGATCTTGTCGATGCGCGCAAGTTCAGGCACCAGCGGCTTCATGCCTTCGGCTTCACGCTTGGCTTCATCCAGACAGCTCGCGTAGTAGTCGCCAATCTTCTGTTCGTTGCTGCCTTTGGTCGCGTTCGTCTTTTTCGACGTCTCTTCCAAAATCTCGTGCAGCGTTTTGCGATTGTTCTCGGCGAGCACGTTGAATGCGCCCCATGACGAATAGGCCCCCGGGATTTCCGTGGTCTTCAGCCAGTTGCCGTTAGCGTACTGATAAAAATCGGTACAGGCCGAGGTTTCCTTGTCCATGTTCGCGGGATCATAACCGCGATGCGTCTGACCAAACACGGTTGCCAGGGATATGGCTAACACCAGTGCGCAGGCCACGATAGATTTTTGCGAGTTCGTCATACGATTCTCCATAAGTTTTGGTTGGAACACGTGCATCAGTTTACGGCTGAAAGAGGGAGACGATATTAATCATCGCACAAAGAGCTGAGCTTGCACTGCGTCCGATTACTACGTCAGCCATCGCATTTAGTTTCGCTGATTACGCCGGAAGTTTTCTGATGTGGGTGAAATTTGTTTTTCGAATCCAGGCTGTCGGTTGAAATCCGAAGTTTCGGAAAGGCGACGCTCAGAAGCCAAGGGTCAAGTTAACAAACCTCACAGGTTGGGAAGGGTGGTTTACCCCCGCTCATTGAATGCCACTGAAGCCGGAGCGGGGGCAAGCCCGCCTTCCTGACCTGTGAGACTATTCAGCTTGAATTTACTCTGTAAACCTGAGTTGCTTCTCCATCGTGGTGACTCCTGCCGAAAACTTTGCCGGATGACGCAGCTTCGTGCTAAAAGAATGGCGCAATCAGCCATCCTGCTGGAGGAATCACCACATGCCTAAGCGAACCTTTGCGGCGGACGTCTGCCGTCGCTCACTTGTTCTCCCAAATTGCGGCCTGACGCATCACAGTTTCAAATTATTCGCTGCCCTGGTGATTAGTGTTCTTGTCTTTGGCAAATCCGCGCAAACGACTAACGCTCAAACCCGGCTGCTGCGCACGCCAACGGTCAGCGAAACGCAAATTGCTTTCGCTTACGCAAATAATATTTGGACCGTACCACGCGCGGGCGGCAGCGCGCGCCGGGTCACCAGCTTCCAGGGTCAAACGTCGAATCCGCATTTCTCACCCGATGGGAAGTGGATCGCTTTCAGCGGCGAGTACGCCGGAAATCTTGACGTATACGTGGCGCCCGCAGAAGGCGGAGAGCCGCGCCGGCTTACATGGCATCCCGGCGGCGATCTGGTTCAAGGATGGACAGCAGACGGCAAGTCAGTTCTGTTCACGTCAGCCCGGGCCACCTGGGCACCAGCAGGCGCGCCGCGCTTCTGGACCGTGCCTGCCGGCGGCGGCATCGAAGAACCGTTTCCCCTGCCGCGCGCGTATCAGGGCAAAATTTCTGCCGACGGCGCGCGCGTCGCCTATCGCATGAACAATTCCTGGGACGAAGAACGCCGCAACTATCGCGGCGGCCAAAACCGGCCCATCTGGATCGTCGATCTCAAAAGCTACGATCTGATCTCGCCGCTATGGACCGACTCGAAAGATGTCGATCCGGTTTGGATCGACGACGTGGTCTATTTCATTTCCGATCGCGACGGCGTCGCGAACGTTTGGGAATACCAAACGAAGACAAAAAAATTAGCGCAGCTTACGAAGTTCACTGATTTCGATGTCAAAGCCCTCGACTCCGGCGCGGGCTCATTGATTTTCGAACAGGCCGGCTATGTTCATGAACTAGATCCGAAGAACGGCCGCGAACACATCGTCAACATAACCGTGGCAGGCGACTTCCCCTGGATGATGCCAAACTGGAAAGACGTGACCAGTCGCATGACAAACATGGCGCTGTCGCCAACCGGCAAACGAGTGGCCGTCGAAGCTCGCGGCGAGATTTTCACCATTCCCGCCGAGAAGGGCGACATTCGCGACCTGACCAACTCGAGTGGTTCAGCCGAGCGCGATCCTGCCTGGTCAGCCGACGGAAAATTTGTTTCCTATTTCAGCGACAAGTCAGGCGAGTATCGCCTCTACATCGAAGCGCAGGACGGCCTGACACCGCCGCGCGAAATTGTGCTGCAAAATCCGACGCACTACTACACAGCATCGTGGTCGCCGGATTCGAAAAAGATTTTATTCAGCGACACAAACTTGAAAGTTTGGGTGCTCGATGTGGCAAGTGGTCAGGCGAAAGTTGTCGGCAACGATCCGTGGATGATTCCGAACCGCACGCTCGATCCCGTTTGGAGTCCGGATTCGAAATGGGTCGCTTACGCCAGCCGTTTGCGATCGATGTATCACGCGATCTTTGTGAGCAACGTCGAGACTGGCGAAACGAAACAGATCACAGACGGGTTGGCGGACGCACAGTCGCCCGCGTGGGATGCAAGTGGCAAGTATATCTGGTTTCTCGCGTCGACAGATTTCGGTTTGAAATCGCAATGGCTCGACATGACTTCGTACGATCACGACGAGAACTTCGGTTTGTATTTCGCAGTGTTGAAGAAAACTGAGGCCAGTCCATTACTGCCGGAGAGCGATGAAGACAAAGGCCTTGGCAGTGCCTCGCCGAGTCCGTCACCCGGCGCTGGTCGCGGAAATCGCGAGCCGGGGTCCGCAGATTCACCTTCCGTAAACGACAACTCGCAAAGCGATCAGCCAGCGCAAACTCCGCGGCGCCCACGCCCGGCGGTAGCGGTCCAGATCGACTTCGACGGGCTGCAGCAAAGAATCGTTTCGGTGCCCGGCGTGCCGGAGCGTCAGTATTCCGATTTGCGAGCGAGCGCCGATGGCACTGTATTTTTTCTGGAGTCGAGTTCGCCGCGTGGACAGGAGGGCATCGCTGGCCCAAGAGGAAACGAGTTGTGGCGCTACCGGTTGAGCGATCGCAAACCAGCATCGTTTGCGACCGGCGTGGCCGCTTACGATGTCAGCGCCGACGGACATAAGCTCGTTTACCGCACACCGGTCGCCGGCGCGTTCGGCCAGGCACCGGCTGGGCCACCACAGCCGCCGTCAATCTTCTTAGTTGATGCTGATAAAACTCCGCCGACAGCAGGACAAGGAAAGCTGAACGTCCGGCTGCGCATGTATCTCGATCCGAAGCAGGAGTTTCAACAAATCTTCAATGAGGGCTGGCGCAACGAACGCGACTATCTCTACGTGCCCAACATGCACGGCGCTGACTGGCCGAAAATGAAGGAGATGTATGGACAGTTGCTTTCCTACGTTAACCATCGCGCCGATCTCAACTACCTGCTCGACATGATGGGCGCCGAGATCGCCATCGGACACTCCTACGTGCGCGGCGGCGACATGCCGGAAGTGCCTACGGTCCAGGGTGGACTGCTGGGCGCTGACTTCGCGATACAGGACGGACACTATCGGGTAACAAGGATTTACGACAACGAGAGTTGGAATCCGGAACTGCGTGCGCCACTGGCAGCGCCCGGCGCCAACGTCGCCGTCGGCGACTACATCCTCGCGATCAACGGCATCGAGTTGAAAGCGCCCGACAATATTTATCGACTGCTGGACGGGACGGCCAGCCGCCAAACTTCGCTGACTGTGAACAGCACGCCGGCGATGGAAGGCGCGCGCAGCGTTACTGTCGTACCCGTTGCCAGTGAGCAGGGTTTGCGCACGCGCGCGTGGGTTGAGTCGAATCGCAGGTTGGTTGAGAAACTTTCAGACGGCCAGCTCGCTTACGTCTATCTGCCCAACACGGGACAGCCAGGCTATTCGAGTTTCAATCGTTACTACTTCTCGCAACAGGACAAGAAAGGCGTCGTTGTTGATGAACGTTTCAATGGCGGCGGCTCCGCAGCGGATTACATCATCGACGTGCTCGGTCGCGACTTCGACGGCTACTTCAATAACGTCGCCGGCGATCGTTATCCGTTTACCAGTCCCGCAGCCGGCATCTGGGGACCGAAGGTAATGATCATTAATGAGATGGCGGGCTCCGGTGGCGATCTAATGCCTTACATGTTCAAGCGTCGCAAGCTAGGCGTGTTAGTTGGAAAACGGACGTGGGGCGGGTTGGTTCACACAGCTGACACGCCACCGTTCATCGATGGCGGCTCGATGATCGCGCCACGCGGCGGCTTCTTCGCACGCGACAACAAGTGGGCGGTCGAGAACGAAGGCGTTGGGCCGGACGTTGACGTTGAGAACTGGCCGAAGAATGTTATCGCCGGCCGCGATCCACAACTCGAACGCGCCATCGCTGAGGCGATGCGCATGTTGAAGGAACATCCCGTTGAACGATCGCTGAAGGAACCACCGCCACCCACCTGGGGTAAACGACCTTAACCTGGGAGCGCAGGCATCCCTGCCTGCAAGTGAGGCGGGGCTTGCCCGCCGAAAAGTTCTTAGATTGGCAACGGATTATTCGCGCCTTCGGCGCTCATTTGCAGGCAGGATGCCTGCGCTCCCAGCAGCCCTACCAAATCACGCAGCGCTTCTTTTCCTCGCGCACCATCGCATCGCTCGCTTTGCATTGAAACGCGGCGGCAAACTGCGGCATATTCGAGACTGGCCCATTTACCCTGAACTTCGCCAGTGGATGCGGGTCGATGTTAACCAGCATGCGGGCAAACTGCGGGCGTATGTTGTTGGCCCAGCCGCGAGCATAGCCGAGGAAGAACCTTTGCTCGGGCGTGAAGCCGTCAATAGTCACACGCGGTTTGCCTTCCGTCGCTTTCTGAAAAGCAGCGTAGGCGACGACGAGCCCGCCGAGATCCGCGATTGATTCGCCGGCAACGAGCTTGCCGTTTTCATTGAGTCCTTTCTCGACTTCAAAACTATTGAACTGATCAATAATGCACTGCGCGCGCTCGGTAAACGCTTTCTTGTCGGTATCGGTCCACCAGTTCGCTAAATTGCCGGTCGAATCAAACTGGCTTCCCTCGTCGTCGAAGCCGTGCGTCATCTCGTGACCGATCACGGATCCCATGCCGCCGTAGTTGAAAGCGTCGTCAGCCTCCGCATCGAAGAACGGCGGTTGCAGAATGCCGGCAGGAAAAACGATTTCGTTGATTTGTGGATTGTAGTAGGCGTTGACCGTCGGCGGCGACATGCCCCATTCGGTTTTATCAACTGGCTTGCCGATTTTGTTTAGGTCGCGACGTTTGCCAAATGCGTTGGCGCTGAAACGGTTGTTGAGATAAGAGCTGCGATCCACTTTCAGCGAAGAATAATCGCGCCATTTCTCGGGATAGCCGATCTTGTTAAGAAAGGCGTCGAGCTTCACGATCGCCAGCTTGCGCGTCGGTTCGCTCATCCATCTAAGCGTGGTGATGTCAGATTTCAAAGCCGCTTCCAGGTTTCGCACCATCTCCAACGCTCGCGCCTTAGCCGCCGGTGGAAAAGCCTTTTTTACATAAACTTCGCCCAGCGCTTCACCCAGCGCGCGGTCGGTACCGGCAACGCATCGCTTCCAGCGTGGCTGATTCTCCTGGGTACCCTGAAGAACCTTCCCCTTGAAGTTGAAATCCTCATCGACAAACTTCGACGACAAAGCCACGGCGGTGGTATTGATCAGGTGCCAGCGCAGGTAAGTTTGCCAATCGGCAATGGGCACGCTGCTGAGCTGCGTGTTCATCGCCTTGAAAAACTCAGGAGCTTCGACATTAACGTCAGTTTTTGGCGGCACACCGATCGCCTTGAAATAGGTGGGCCAATCGAATCCCGGCGCGACGTCGTGCATTTGCGCGACCATCATCCGGTGATACAGGTTAGCCGGCTCGCGTCTCTCAACTCGCGTCATTGATGCCGCGGCGAGATTTGTTTCCAGGGCCATTACCGTTTGGGCTTCGCTTGCTGCTTTCGCGGCGTCGTCACCTAGCAACTCAAACATCTTGGCGATGTGCTTGACGTACTCGTCTCTTGTCGCCTTCGACTTCTCGTCAGTCTTTGAGTAGTAATCGCGGTCGGGAAGTCCCAGCCCGCCCTGGTCCACATCAGCGGTGACCTCGGCGCTGTTTTTGAAATCCTGCGTTGAACCCGTCACGAATAGCACGTTGAGCCCCATCGTGTGAAGATGCTCGATTTCTTCCTGCAGTGATTTCTGATCTTTGATCTTTGCGATGCGATCAAACTCCGGCGTCAAAGGCTTGAGCCCTTCCGCCTCAATTTTCG
>JBDUAQ010000109.1:0-10643 GCA_040004575.1 bacterium | reverse complement strand
AGCCACTTCGGGCTTCCGCAACACTTCGCACCAACGATCACTTCGGGGCGAAGAGCACCCCTAACACTCCCTTTTTCAATCAGGAGAACTCATGAATGCAAAGACTGTCTTGAAGTATGCCTCTGACCAGGGGGCAAAATTTGTTTCTGTTCGATTCACGGACCTGCCGGGTTCGTGGCAACACTTAACCTTCCCCATTGGTGAACTGGGCGAAGCCAACTTTGAAGATGGCTTCGGTTTCGACGCCTCATCGATTCGTGGCTGGGCCGCTATTCATGAATCAGACATGCTGCTCGTTCCCGATGCGACGCGCATGTGGATGGATCCGTTCGCCGATCACCCAACCCTTTGTTTGATTGGCAACGCCGTCGATCCCATCACCAAGGAGGGCTACCCCTTCGATCCGCGGTCGGTGGCCGTCCGGGCGGAAAACTATCTGAAGTTCACCGGTCTTGCCGACGTTGCTAACTTTGGACCGGAAGCCGAATTCTTCGTTTTCGATTCGGTGAAGTATCATAACGACCAACAGTCTGCCGGTTACTCAATCGACTCTGACGAAGGACACTGGAACACAGGTCGGGATGCAAACGAGTTCCAGGGCTCGAATCTTGGCTACCGGATTCGGCCGAAGGAAGGCTACGTCCCGGTCCCACCGACTGACACGCTCAGTGACTTGCGTTCCGAGATTTCACTTACGCTCGCGAAATGCGGTGTGACGGTCGAGTGTCACCACCACGAAGTCGCGACCGCCGGGCAGTGTGAGATCGACTTCCGGTTTTCAACGCTGCTGGGAACTGCCGACAACCTGCAAATCTTCAAATATATAGTTCGCAATACTGCATACCAGTATGGCAAAGCGGCGACGTTTATGCCGAAGCCGCTTTACGGAGACAACGGGTCGGGAATGCACTGTCACCAATCGCTCTGGAAGGGGGACAAGCCGCTTTTCGCCGGCGACGGTTATGCCGGGCTCTCCGAGATGGCCCGCTTCTACATCGGTGGCCTCTTGAAACACGCGGCGGCTGTGGTCGCTTTCGCAGCCCCAACAACCAATAGCTACAAGCGCCTGGTTCCGGGATTCGAAGCGCCAGTCAATCTTGCTTACTCGGCGAGAAATCGTTCGGCGGCGATTCGCATTCCCATGTTTTCAACCAACCCCAAACTGAAGCGTCTGGAATTTCGTCCGCCTGATCCTTCGTGCAATGCGTACCTGGCTTTTTCGGCGATGCTACTGGCAGGCATTGACGGTATTCAGAACCGGATCGATCCGGGCGAGCCGTTGGAAAAGGACATCTACGATCTCTCGCCGGAAGAACTCAAGGACGTGCCAACTTTGCCCGGCTCGCTTGATGAGTCGTTGAAGGCGCTCGAGTCAGATAACGACTTCCTTCTGAAGGGTGACGTCTTCAGTCAACAGTTGATCGAGCGTTGGATTACCTACAAACGTGACAAAGAGATCACTCCGCTGCGCATGCGTCCGCATCCGCTGGAGTTTTCGCTTTACTTCGACATCTAAAGCACGGTCCAAAGTCCAAAGTCCCCGTCCAATGTCAGAATAAGGGACTTTGGACATTGGAGGTGGGACTTTGGACTTCGCCCCGGCGTAAGATGGTCGCGTGCAAAAGCTCGACGCGAAAGTTGAATCGCTGGTTCGCGATCTGCCTGATGAAAATGGCGCCCGGCTTTTTTTGGAACGCCTCGCAAACGAACAGCCCCGAACGTTTCAAAAACTACTGCGCGATCCAGCATTGTTGTCAGACGCCTTGGCGCTATCTGCCTGGAGCCCGCTGCTCGCTACTACTCTCGAACAGAACCCCGACTACGTTTCCTGGCTCAAGCGCGAGCGTGCAGACGTTCGCGTCCGGACTCGCGACCAGTTAAAAGAGTCCCTGGCACGCTTCGCCCTAACACACTCAACTTTGAGTCCCCAGATTCTATTCGCGCGCTTCCGCCGTCGTGAGCTGTTGCGCATTTATCTGCACGACGTTCGCCGCGCCCACACACTCGTCGAAACAACTGAAGAACTTTCAAACCTCGCCGATGCCATCCTCGACTATGCGCTGAGTTTGGCGCGACAGGATCTCGATAACCGTTACGGTGCACCGCAGCACGAGGCGGGCGGGCGTACTGCCACGGCCGAATTTTGCATCATTGCCCTCGGCAAGCTGGGTTCATTGGAACTCAACTACGCTTCGGATATCGATCTGCTTTTCATTTATTCCGACGAGGGCCAGACCGCCGGCTCCGGTGAGCGCGACAAGCTAAGCAACCGCGAATATTTCATCAAACTTTCAGAGACGGTGAGCAAGCTGGTCGGCCATCCGGCCGGCGAAGGCGCCGCCTATCGCGTCGATTTGCGTTTGCGTCCCTACGGCCGCGACGGCGCGCTCGCTTGTTCCCTCGATGAAGCACTCAAGTATTACAGCAAGTCCGCGCAAGCCTGGGAACGACAGGCCTTGATTCGCAGCCGCGCCGCGGCCGGATCGGGTTCACTCTTTTCCCGGTTTGCAGTCGCCGTCCAACCCCACATCTATCGTTCGGATATTTCAGTTACTGACGCGCTCGCCAGTGTTCGTCTGGCGAAACAGAAAATCGATCGCAACGTCGAACGAAAAAACGCGGGCTTTAACGTGAAACTCCAGCGCGGCGGTATTAGGGAAATTGAGTTCATCGCGCAAGCGTTGCAGTTGGCGCATGGTGCTCGCGACGAATGGTTGCGCGTGGCGCACACCTTGATAAGTTTGGGACGACTTGCCGACCGCAATCTCATTTCGGAACAGGAGCGCTCCGATTTGTCGGAGGCCTACACGTTCCTGCGCACGCTCGAACATCGATTGCAGATGGAGCATGGACTGCAAACGCATACGGTGCCGCAAGCCGAGCCACCGCGAGCGCTGATAGCGAGACGCATGAGTTTTCCAGCCGCGACGGCGCTTTCTGATTTCGAACGTGCGCTGACATTGCAAACTGCCAACGTGCGCAAAGCCTACGATCGCGTTTTTGCCGAGAACGATAGCGCGCCAACTCAGAAGGGTAATGAAGAATCGCGGTCAGTCGCAGATTCGGATAATCATGAACTTGCGGGCAGTGCAGTTTGGCGAGAAGCCGGAGATGGGTCGCGGGTAATAAATTCCGCGGCGAGAGTCTTTAGTCAACATCTGATGGCGGGCGAAATCGCAACGGAGTCGGCGAGTGTGCAACACCTGGCTCGCCGGCTGAGGGCAGCAGCGCACCAGTCGGCTCATCCGCAGCGCGCCTTGATGTTTATAGCCCGAGTTGGAGCATCGTTGGACAAGTTCGAGGGCCGCCTGGATCTATCTGACGACAATCTAATTGGCCTGGTGCGACTCTGCGGTGCCTCCGAGCTCTTCGGTGAAATGGTAGCCAGTAATCCGGGCTTGATCAGTTCGCTGGGAACCGAAAAGGCTCGATTGCGGAGGAGAGACTATCGGGCCCAGCTGCGGGCCGTAGTTGATCCGGAGAAAACTTTTTCGGCAGAGCTCTCAGCATTACGTCGGGAGTGGTCGCAGCTACTTATTGAAATTGGAGCCGAAGATGCAACCGGCAGACTTCATCTGCTGGACTCGAACGAATTGCAGACCGAGCTCGCAGTGGCCAGCATAAATGTCGCCTACCTTATTGCGCGACGTGAAATGGTGCGGCGCTACGGACCAATGGCAGGTGGTCCTCGCCTGAGCGTACTTGCCCTCGGCCGGCTCGCCAGCGGCGGCGTGGATTATGGATCGGACCTCGACGTCGCCATGGTTTATGATTCGCTCGTTTCGTCGCCGGTCGCTTCGCTCACGCAGGATGAAGCGTATGCCCGTCTGGTCGAATTAATGACCGCCGCTGTTTCCAGCGTCACTCGCGAGGGTTATCTCTACCGAGTGGATCTACGCCTGCGACCCGATGGCAAGAACGGGCCGCTGGTCACGAGCTCAGAAGGATTTCTCGACTACGTAAAGCAGCGGAGCGCCATTTGGGAGTGGCTAGCTTATGTCAAACTGCGGGCTGTAGCCGGCGACCTGGAACTCGGCAGGATGATTGAAACTCATGCGCGACACGCAATCCACGAAAAGGCACTCGCGATAAATCCGGATGAGTTGAAACAGGAAACACGTCGCGTGCGCGAGCGTCTAGAGTCGGAGAAGGGAAGGGGCACGGCCAGGAACGGACGGCACCCTCGTCGTGGCGGCCGCCATGATATAGACATCAAGTATTCAGCGGGCGGCATGCTCGATGTCTATTTTGCAGCGCGCTATCTGCAACTTCGTGATGATGTCGCGGACGAAGGCGAAGATCGTTCGACGCTCGCAACCCTCGCGCGGCTCGAAGCCAACGGCTCTCTCGAAGCCCGCGACTACGACGCGCTCAGCGGAGGTTATGAGTTACTGCGGTCGGTCGATCATCACTTGCGTCTCATCGTGGGCAAAGTCGCAGCGTTGCCGGCTACTGACTATCCGGCGTTTAAGGAAATCGCGAAGAAGCTGGATTTCGCAACGCCCGCCGATTTAAGTGCGACTTTGCGCGACCGGATGCGCGCAATACGCGAAGCATACGATCGAATCACGGCCGGATGGGTTGGGGAGATATAGATCCAGGAAATGACACAAAACTGCACTAATGACATTTCGTGTTAGTTCGTGTCCATTCGTGGATCGCATCTTGATGTTGAATTAGAGTCAGCTCTCTAAGCCGTTTTCTCGGAATCGCTCCGCGCTTCATGCCAGCAGCGTGTGCACCATTGATGGGTTGCCTGACGTTCCGCCGCCGGGTAGTCCGCGGACGCAGGCAGGCGCTTGACGACTTCTTGTTCGTCAGCGCTCAGTTCATCCCAGGTTCGCATGTCCGCCTCCTGGCAACGGGGACATCTTCTGTGCGGATTCACAACAACACTCCCTATCTGAATCAAAAGTAACAAAAATTGCCTGTTTACGTCGGATTCTTATTCGTGTAACTTAGCTTTAGGTTCTGGAGTTTACAACGGAAAGTCAAACCAGAGCATCAACAAATGGGGAACAAAGTCAGAACCGGGAGCGGTAGCGACCGGGTATTGAGAGACTTAAGAGATCACGAATAAGGGATACCGAATGTTTCGAATCAAAGCTTCATACACGGGTCAGTTGGAACTGAAGACCACTCTGGAACGCGCGCGCGAGTTCTTCGGCGAGCTTCGTAACTTCGCCGACCTGATGCCCGGCATCGAGGGTATTCGCAGCGAATCCGGCGGCATCATGCGCTGGAGAGTGCGCGCCGAAGTGCCGGTAATTGGTTCGGTGCAGGCCAGCTTCGCGGTGCGCAAGACGGAAGATCGTCCGGAACGACTGGAGTGGTCCCCGGCCGGAACCGAGAATAAGAACTATCTGCGCTATGCGGCAGCCTTTGAAGTGCGCGGGCACAACGTCCTGATCAAAATCTCACAGCACGTGGAACTCCGCCGGGCCCACGCCAGGGAATTGCATCGTCTTGCCGCTTTGGTTGGCGAGGGTGCGATTAGCTCAGAAATGCAGAAGCGCGTCGGTGAAATGATTAAGACTTTCCTGGAGCGGGCGCAGGCGAAGCTCGAAGGGGAGTCGGGTATTGAGCAGGAGGCGGTTTGAAGCCCGGTGTTTCTACATCACTCTTAAAGTGCTTGGTTTGCGGAGTTCCATTCTTAAGTCTCTCGATAAATTCTTTCTCGAACTCAGCCAATAGTTTTTCTCGATCACCAGCTCTTTGCGGGCAGTGATGTTCTAGCTTCTTAATCGAAACGATAGTCTGCGAATCGACCTCAACCACTTCCAGATCGGCGTCAATCGAATCAAAGCACATCGACGAAGGTATATTGAATTCAAGTCGCCCTGACTCCATCTCATCTTTTCCCAACGGTAAGTCGAAATAGGTCAAGTGCAAGTCGTCGATCTTCTTGAACAACTCACCCTTCGATCCTGCAAAGTAATATTTGTTGCTGTAGTCCTCGTACTTGGTTCGATAAGAAGTCGCAGTGAACGCAAAAATGGAGATCAGCGCGATCGACGTCAGAAGCCATTTTGGCTCCGTCTGCTTTCGCTTGAAAGCGCGGGTTGAATAAAAGAGAGCAAAAGGAATTACCGATAGAGCAACGAGGTCCGTGAGGTCGACTGTGCGAGAAAAGCGAATCACGCCCAGCCCGTTCCACAAATTGATGATTGGTTCGGAATAACTCGTCTTCCAGAACGCGAACGATAGCGCCACGACCAGGCAAGCGCTCCTGGCAAGATCTGGGAAGACGGCAATCCAAAATAATGAAAAAGCAAAGATGCCCGCAAAGTCGGATAGTTTACCGGTAAGTGGATTATTGAATATTGCCTTGAGAAGGAAGTCGTTGATTAGCAGTAGCGACAGACTGATCAGAAGCCCGGGAGAAGTGAGTAAATCGCTGCGCTTGATAAGCATCTCTGAACCACCGAATGTTCTTGCGGCCGGCCGGTAAGTCTATCCACGTTCACTTGCGACCGTAGCTGATCATATTCGCAAACATGCGATAAGCTCCGGGCACGCCCGCTCGCAGTTCCCGATACCAGACCATACTCGTGTAAATGTAGTTTCCCTTGCCGTATTGCCCGACCAGCAACCCGCCCTGCAGAGGCTTCTCGCCCGGGTCGTTAGTTTCAAAGAGCGCGCTGTAGTGTGCGTCCCACTCCCTCGGATAATAGAGCCCGCGCTCCTGAATCCAATTCGCAAAGTCTGGCGTCGTAATCCTGTTGGGAACATTCATTAGTGGATGACGCGGCAGGAGAAACTTAATGGGCGCGGTTTCGTCAGTTACTCGCTTGTCGTCAAGAATGATTGGATACGGCGCGAGCTTCGGGCGATTCTTTTTCTCGTCGGGATTCCATTCGTTGTCTTTGTGGTAGAAAACGATCAGTGTCCCGCCCGCCTGAACGAAGTTGAGTAAACGAGAGTTCGCAGCGATCAATTCGGGATGTGCTTCGTAGCCGCGATTGTCGATGATGATCGTGCTGTAGCTCGAAAGGTCGGCGCTTTTGATTTCGTCAACGGTCAACGCTTTAGATCTCACTCCCAACGCCGCCAGCGAATGCTCCAGCGTCTGATCAAAACTGGGAACATAACCAACGTTTAAGCCGGGAACTACCCGCGCATCGCTGAAAACGACCGGCACCGTGCGCCGGCTAATCACAGCGGCGGCTGAATCTTCCACCAGCAGTGTCGCGTAGTTCGAATTCTCCCTGGTATTGCGAAGAGTGCGCGCCCTGGCAAGGGAGCCCACAACCGATCGCAGGTCAACTTGGCGAGTTTCATTGGCCTGTAATTCCAGTTTCCCGCCGACTGCCGAAATCCCCAAAACGCCGCTACTCAATTCCAGCGCCCCGCGAAATGTCGTAGTTAAATTATTCCTGAGCACTGCGGTAAAGGTCAGCACCTGATCGCGACGACCGGGCGTCCACACCACCAGCGCCGGCGATACTTTTCTGATCTCAATCGCCGGCGCAACATCCAGCAACATATCCGTGCTTACTGAAAACTTAGCGCCGTCTATTTCAAGATCCGCTGTCGCCGCCAGAGGCTTGCCGAGAAAAAGGCCGTCGTAGAGATGCGCTTCCTGGGGCACCGTCAACTTTGCATTCTTTGGCGTCGTGGTATCAGCCGTCACCACGGTTTCGGTATCCGGCAGCAAGATGTCCGCTGTCTGCAAGCGCACGCCGTCGCCCCAACCGTTAAAGCGAAGATCGTCTACGTGGACGCCTCTCATGCCGGGGTTAGCGATATTGATCGAGATAGTGGTCGCAACACCCGGCACCAGCGCCGCAGCCCGTGAACTCAGCGTCAAAGAAACTCCGGAAGCAACTGCCAGCGCGCGGTTGCCGCGCAACTGGAACAAACGAAAGCGACTTACATCCTGGGCAATATCTGCGACAGGCGACTCAGGAGCAGCCTGACTTGCACGCCAGTCAACCAAAGCAGCGAGCACTCTATCGGGGCGATCGAGAAAATCAGTCAGCGGTTTGCCTTCAATCTGCGGTGGCGCAATGACGTTCGCGAAAGCTTCCGGCAAGACAAGGCCGGCGAGTGGCGTGTTGGCGTTGTCCGGTAATGCCGGCGCGCCCGCAGCTTCGCGAATCAGATGGTAACGAATCAACGGTAGCTTCCCCGTTTCGATCCGTCGCGCTCGCATTAACTCCGCAATCGACTTTGGCCACGGGCCCTGCGTCGCGTGTTGCTGCAGGCCAGCGAGGGCCTGTTCCGCGAACGAGGTTCCACGCACTGGATCGATCTGGTTTGGATCGATCGCGAAAGTCTTATCAGGCCCTCCCTCGGGCTTCTGCCCCGCCGCGTTGCCGAAGACGCGTACAAACAGTCGTTGCGCCTGCCAGGGCTTCACTTGACTGAGTTGTTCGGGAAAGCGCTTCGGATCAGCGGCCGCATCGAAGGCCTCGATTATCAAACGCCCAGTGGCCTGATGATGCCCGTGGCCGCTGGTCGTGTCGTGGTGCGTAATGATCACGTCCGGACGCAGCTCGCGAATCTTCAAGACCATTCTTCTGAGCGCTTCATCATGAACCCAAACCTTGAACGCTTCGTCGGCCGATTTCGAGAAGCCAAAGTCTTTCAATCCAAGAAAGTAAGGTTCTGAACCCTGGATCTTCGCTGCATTCATAGTCTCGTGCGCCCTGATAACGCCCAGCTCTTCGTAGAGTTCCGGTCCAACTGCGTTCTGTCCACCCTCGCCGTAAGTTGAAAACAAACTGACGGTGTGCACGCCATCCCTGCGTCTCAAAGCAGTCAACGTTGTGCCGTCTTCATCGTCTGGATGGGCCGCGACGCACATCACCGTCCAGGTGTTCGTGAGATCAACGAGGGCCTGATGCAAGTCGGCCTTGTTGATCGCTTCCGTTGCTGGGGCGGGCGTCGCAGCAGGTGCTTGTGCGCGCGCGGCAGGAAAAGCCTGAAGCGCGATAGCGAGCGCCAGCGCAAAGGCGATGTAGATTGAAGCAAGTTGTCTTCGAGAATTATTCTTCATAAGGGTTGGACTGTAACTCAAAACTCAAAACTTAAGACTCAAAACTTACTTCACCCACGCGCGCGTTCCAATCGCGCGGCTACCGTCATTATTGTTCCAATCATCAGCATCAGCACAACACCGTATGCCGCTGCTGTTCCCAAATTGAAATCGCGCAACTCGGACGCAATCGCGATCGAGATGGGACGATTTGTCGGCACAAATACCAGCACCGAAGCCACATATTCTCCCAACGCAATCACAAACGCCAGCAGCGTGCCCGCAATAGCACCCGGCCAGACGAGCGGGAGCGTAACGCGCGTGAATCTTTGCCACCAGCGCGCGCCCAGGCTCGCAGCCGCCTCCTCAAGCGTGGCGTCGATCTGCTCCATGCTCGCCTGCACGGCGCGCACGACCAGCGGCATGAACCGCAGAAAGTAGACTACCGGCAGAATCCAAAACGTCCCGACAAGTATGAAAGAACCCAGGAGCAATGATGGCTGGCCATACGACTCAGCGATGGCAACAGCGACCACGGTGCCGGGCAACGCCCAGGGCACGAGTATCAACCATGATAGCAGCCGTTTCCATTTCCTGTTTCCTTTGCGCGCCAACAGAGCGGCCACCGAGAAACTCCAAACCAATGCAGCGCCGGCGGCGATTGCCGACATCGACAGACTGTTGAGAAAGACTTCGCTCGCCCGCGAGTCGGAAAATATTTTGAAGTAGTTGGCTATGGTGTAGGCGGTGGGCACAGTTTGCGTCGTCCAGTTTCCCTCCCGTGCGAAGCTGACGAGCACGAGAGTGGCAACCGGCAGAAAGAGCAGCAACGAAAAAATGACGCCGCAGGCGATTGCGATCGCTCGCCGCCGACCGCCGGCGATCGGCCGGCGTTTCTTCGTTGCACCCTTCATCGCCGCCGAGGCGAACTTTCGCGTTCCTTCATAGCGCTGAAAGAAGAAGAGCGCGCTCAGGGAAATGGCCGCGAGAATTACCGTTTCTGTTATCGCCAGGCTCGCATCTCCCCGTTGCCGCGCGGTGTAAATTTCGAGCGTCAAGACGCGCACACCGCCGCCAAAAAGAAGCGGCGCGCTGAACGACGCCATCGAAGTCATGAAGGTGAGCAGCGCCGCGGCAATCAACGATGGCGTTAGCTGCGGCAAGAGGATTCGCGTGAGCACGCGCGTGCGGCCGGCGCCCAAACTGCGGGCCGCCTCGGCCAGCGCGGCGTCAATTCTGGTCAAACCCGCTCCCGTCAGAACGTAGAAAAACGGATACATCGTGTAAGTGTGAAAAAGCAGCAGGGCCGGCCAGCCACGCAGGGACCACGGCGAGTGTTCGAGATGAAGTAATGACTGAACAAGCCTCGCCAGAATTCCTGACTCGCCGCAAAGAAAAATAAAGGCAACCGTGCCGACCAGAGGAGGCAGCACCAGCGGAAGAGCAGCGAGTCCCGCGAACAATCGCCGCGCCGGAAACGTGTAGCGCTCAAAAAGAAACGCGAGCGGCACGCCGACCGCGGCGCAAAACAAAACGGTCAACACGGAAACGCCGACACTCGCAATGATCGACTCAAGCACAATCGTCTGCGAAAGCGCCTGAACGTAGTTAGCCAGCGACCAGTTTCCGTTTTGCTGGAGCGAGGCGACGACGACGTGAATGT
>JBDUAQ010000108.1:0-10660 GCA_040004575.1 bacterium | reverse complement strand
CGGTGGTCTGGACGTAAAACGGGATGAAGTTTAGATAGTCGTAGGTTTGCAGCGTATAGCGATCAAACTCGACGTTGCCCTTGATCTGGAGGTGTTGTCCGGTGGCGAGCAGTGACCAGGACGGCGACGAAAGGCTCATGCCGCGAACATAAAAGTTGGCCAGGCGGGTTCCACGCTGATAGAAAATATAGTCGAACCACGGCAACTGACTCTTGCCAGTGCGTAGGTCGCGCTCTTTCACAAACCGGTCTACGAGGTCATAAGGTAAACCATCGCATTGAACAGTGACGACGCGCGTGGTCTGGCCCAAAGAGAGCGCCGGCGAGGAGAGCAACAACAGGACAAGCGGAACGATTAGACGAGGACACCGAGTCTTGATGCGAAGCGCCACGGAAAGAATTGCAGGAAACGTGCTCGTACCGAGTCGGAACATGTTTATTGATCGACTCTACTGCTGCTGGCTTTCTCGCCGGAGACGGAAACGGGCCCGGTTGGTTGACGCGGCGTCTTTAGGTAAGAGATGAGCAAGTCCTTTCCGGCCTGGTCGAGGTCTGTTCGCTGGGAGAGGCGCAGCAATTCCGTCTTAGCTCGCGGATTGGTCATGCGCGTTAGACCAGCGAGACAAAAGCGTCGCGTTTCCTCGTCCTGCGTTCGCAGGAAGATTGTCGCCGCCAGGCTGGCACTCTTTGAATCGGCTTCCTCCGCATGATCCACGATGAACTGGAGGGTACGCTTTACCTCAGCAAGATCCCAGGTGACATCGATCTGCGGACTCGATCTCGCTACCTCTCGCAGAAAGCGGGTGTGATACGCGAAGCGCCGCGCAACGTCAAGCCTTGTCTCCAACTCCGGGGTGTCTTTCTCACGATGAGTGTACTTCCCGAAACTCAGAATGTTGGCTAGCCGGAACAGCGCCTGTTGAGTTCGTCCGTGTTCGAGCTTGACCATTTCGGCGCGACGATCTCGATCAAGCTTCTGCGGTAAGCCATCAGGCCGGGTGGCGTAGGCGAGCAACGCCTGGTATTGCTCCGTTGCCAATTTCGCCTCGACCTCCAGGTCGTTTTCCAACGGATTTAGTGAGACGCGCTCCAGTCGATCGCCAACCTCCTCACGCAATTTCGGATCGAGCGACTGACTTAGAGAAAGCAGCAACTTCAACTGCGAATAAGTGCGCAGACGCGATGGTTGGTTAATGTCGATCCCACGCCGGCCGGTTACGAAGTCGAAAACAGTTCTGCCGAGGAAGTAGGGCAAGTCGCCAAATCGTGAAACTGAAAGCACGTTACGGGTTACGTCCTGCAAAGCTCGGCGCGACACTTCTCGCTTCTTGGGATTATAGCCGTCGCGAAAATCAACAAGGAGCGTAGGGATTTTGGGATTGTCTAAGCCATAAAGCGCGAGCGGCACTATTTCAATCGCGCGTGCCCCCGGCACTTCCGGCGAAACTGGTCGGTTTTCTGCGTCTACGAAGCGTGTTTCGCGGTAGCCTTGCCAATCCAGCAGTCGCTTGTCGGTCCAGGGATCCGAAATATTTAGAAAGCGGCTGTCATAACGTTTACCCTGATTTGTTGTTAAGTCTCCTTTTGCGACCCACAGCAAAGCGTGAGTGGTGCTGCCGTCCGGCATTTGCAATGGTTCAAAAAGCAGAGACTCGGCTTCTGCACGTTGGCGCAGCAATTCCCAGTTGTGTCCGCGCGTGTCGCGCACGTCAGTTGTCTGTTGCTCGTTGTAGCGCGGGAGATTCAACTCGTCGACCAATCCGCCAAAAGTCTTGTCAGTGAGTTTCAGGCGCGCTTGAATCTCAGCCAGCTCGGGCTCCGAAAAGGCCGGCGCACCTTCTCCGCCCGCGACGGCCTCATAAAGAGAAAGCACCGAAAGGGCACGGATGATGTGCGACTTGCGGTAGTCACTTGAATTTTGGCGGTAGGACCGAGTCGCAGCCTTTACTGGGGTGCCGAAAGGATCAAGCAAGAGACTCTGCAGCGCCGCCCAAAAGATTTTGTTCCAAACGTCGCGATCAGGCGCGGCAAGATCAAGGACTAGTGGTGGCGCCTTCTCTGAAGTTGAGTTCCTGTTGCCAACCCGGGAATAGAGGAACGGTATCGCACCCGATAGACGTTGCCGCATTGTCGGTCGCGTATAAGTTAATGGCCAAACGTAGCGCAGGCGATCGTTTTCCGGACTGAGATCGCCAAGCGTATCGCGGAGCACACTGACTAGCGGCACCCACTTGCTTCCTTCCGACGCTTGAATGCCATCCAATTTTGCCTGGATGGTTATTAGTTCAGCGCCGCCGGCAACCGGAACACGCTCCAGGCGAAATATCTCCGCGGAGGAATTTGCGGTCGGCGTTGGCTGATCTGAAGGTTGGGCCGGCGGGCGAGCATCTTGCGCGAAGAATGAATTAGGAACCAGGAGAGAAACTAAGAGGATCGAAAGGGAGACACGGGCTCTCGGTCGCGAGACTTTGTCGGGACAAATGCGCATGTTCCAGCAACCCTTGACAGTTTTCAACCTTATGAATCCTTCTGATGGTACGGCCTTACTGCACCGCTTGTCCTAATTCTGGACGAATGCTTGCTTCAAGGTGAACCGGCCAACAGCGGAAGTGATAATGACTCGTGGTAATTCACCCCATCCTGGAACCAGTTAGAAAGTCAGGCGAACACTGAGCAAATCGATTGGCAAACAAAGTGCCGACAGAATCAATTGAACCCGGACAATATACCATCGCTCGAAAGGAGCCGTAAATTGTGTTGGCCCAGCAGAGGTTTGCACAAAAGTAGGTCAAGCCATGAAGCCAGTGCCCATAAGTTCTTATCTCCCTCTCTCGTTGGGAGAGGGTAGGGGAGAGGGCCTGACGCGCCTAAAACCCCACCCTTACCATCCCCCAGCGGGGGAGGGAGAAACGAGCCAAAGGAAAAAAGATTGATCAAGTAGTTCTTGCGCAAAGCACCCCTACAACGTCGCTCCGGAAAGCTACGCCTACGATGCCTGAAGGACCTGCGTAAGTTGTCGAGAAAAGGCGGCGGTTGAATTAGGCTTCAGACTGCGCGCGCGGATTATTTCTGTGGCGAGGGAGCGTTTTCTGGTTCTTTGATATCCTTCTCTGGTGGGAATTTCCACCCAGTTCGCTCGAGCAGAGTTACTCCATAGCGAATGGGGACCGCAAAGTTCGAGGCTTCGCTTTCCGTGAAGACAGCAAAGTTAACGCCAATCACGCGGCCGGTGGGCCCAAACACTGGCGCGCCCGAGCCTCCTTCCGCTGTCCGCGCATCATAGGCAATTCGGCGGCTGTTAACGTCTGTAATATTCCCCTGCGTAGTTAGCGGTTGAATGCGTCTTGATTCGGCGAGGTGGCCCAGCAAGGAGTCGAGTGAACCGCCATAGCGCTGCTGTATGCTGCGTGATTCGGCATCGTCAAGCAGAGCGAGTAACCGGTCAATGCCGTTGGGGAAACCCATCATGACTACCGTCTTACCAACTGCCAAGCTGTCGTCGTCTCTTTCCAGCGGGATCACCGGTATGTCGGCAGGCATGTTCTGAATGTCCAGAGACACCACGGCTAAATCGTCGCGGCTACCCGCCGCTTTGAACTTCAAGGGCATGGGTTGCGTGTGATCGGGAAAGTAAGCATTTAGCTTCTTAAGTCGCGGTTGCCCGCGAACACTGGCACTCAAACTTTGCGCGCGTTCGTCGGCGAGCCAGGGCTGCGCGATGTGGCGGTTCGTTACGACAAAGCCATCACCAACATAAAATCCAGTCCCGGAAAATTGAAACTCAGCCACCGCCGCGTTCCCGTCAGGTGTCAGGGTAGTTGGATCGCCGCTGTTTTGGACCGCGGTGCCGCTTTCGTTCATCTGGGCTTCCGGATACCGTAGCGGTCGGCCGGTGCCTGACTCAACAAAATAGTAAGTGCCCGCTATCAAACACACGCCGCTGCCAAAATCGCTGCGGAGCTTCACGGCTAATGACAAGCTGTCGCGAATCTCCTTGTTTGAACGACCGATGTCATTCAAAGTTTGATTCATCTTCGAAGCTTGATCTTTGGCTTGGGCTAACTGTGCTTTCTGATCGTCAATCAGGCGGCGAGTGCGCTCCAGTTCCTTGAACATCGAGAAGCCGATGTAAAGACTGCCACCAACCAGGGCCACCGCAATGGCCAGCGTAATCAGCTTCGTACTGGGATTAATCTCCTTTACGAGTTCACGCGTAAACTCACGAAGAAAAACCTTGGCGTCGTCGCGGCGCGCAGTCGCAGCCGACTCAATCGCTGCCTGTTCTATGAAAGGAGCCACGTGGGCTTCATGTGCTGACGTGCCAACCACGGCGGGCAGCGAGCGAATCGGGTAAAAGGTTAACAGCAGCGATGAGTTATCGATCCTTAGTTCGTCGCCGTCTTCTATTTCGTTACCGAATGCCAGCGCTCGGCCATTGAGTTTGAGACCGAGTGACTCGTCACAGGCGGTTATCAGGTAGGAGCCGTCACGGCGCTCGAGTTCAAGCACCGGGCGATTCTGATCGCTTCTGGTTGGCAACGACGCTGAACGCAAGCGCACAATGCAGTCCTCGCCGCTGCCGATGCGAACCTGTTCGTCCGTCAACACCTGAGTGTGCTTGTCTTTACCCGAAGAGATGTGAATTACAAGGCCGGTAGCCATAAAACCTTAGCAGTCGATTCTACTCATTACATTGTTTTGGGCGACCGAATCGAACCGCCCGGTCATGACGCGGTCTGAGAGAGCGGTCGCCCTTTGAGAGGATATTCTACAGTTATTTTCAGGGCTAGCAAGAGATTGAAGAAGAAACGTGACAACTTCAAACCCGACTCTTTAAGCAACCCTTTGCCGTGGTAGCATGCGAACGTTTACAAAGACGGCTGACTATGGCAGAGAACTACTTCATTGATGACTGCGAAAAACTGGAAGGGCTGGCGCCGATAACGAGCGCGCCTATCCGGCATCACGTGTTTGTGTGTACCGGCAAGTCGTGTTCAGCGCTTGAGAGTGCGGAAGTGAAAGTGGCGTTTGAGCGCGAGCTTCTTTCGCGACAACTCCTCTTTGGTAAAGAGAAGAAGGGGAAAAACCCCAAGGGAAGCATCGTGGTCACCGAATGTGGCTCGGTTGGCTTCTGCGCGATCGGAGCGGCGGTGATGGTTTATCCGGATGGGATTTGGTATGCGCAGGTGCGTGCCGGTGACGTCGCGGAGATCGTGGAAGAACACCTGATTAACGGGCGCGTGGTCGAGCGACTGGCCTTGTTGCGCGTGCCGTCAAAGGGTAAACAACCGGCAATGACGTCAGCAGGTGAGCAGGGACAATGGGAAGCGTAGTATTTGCTATTGGTTTGTTGCGCCTTGACGATCGAAGCCGTTTTTACAAGACGTTCCCCGCTCCGGGGGAGTAGCTGGCGCTAATAACGCTATTGCTAATCAAAGTGTCGCACTGTAGCACTCCATTGAACTTCGACATGCCCGCATTGATGCTGATCATTCCGGCATCGAGTTGAACCTGACTGGCCGCGATTGTAATTTTCGCCGACGCGTTCACATGGATCCCGCTGGGCTCGAACCTGACATCGTTGCCATTGCTGTCCGAGATCTTGATCGATCCGGGTCCGTCCTTAAGCCTCAGCCTTTGGCCGCCAGGGGTCTCGACGAGGAAACTCTCTTCGCCACTCTTGTCGTCCAGAGTCACCTTCAGGCCGCTACGGGAAAGCAGCAGTTTCCGGTTATTACCAGCTGCCATTGTCTCCGGCGGCGAATCCACACTGCTCCAAAGGCAGCCAATTACGTAGAAATCACCCTTGTCACCGCCCTCAAATGCCACGAGTACCTCATCATTTACATCGGGGATGAACCAGGTTCCCCGATTGTTGCCGGCCATGAGGGTAACGATCCGAGCCCATCGCTCGCGGCCGCTTTCCTTTGGCTCACCTAGGCTGGGTAGAAGCACTTTCACCCGGCCTCGGTTCTCAGGATCAACATTATCGATTACGACTGATTGAAAAAGTTTGCTGAACTGTTTCATGCATCCCTCCGCTTAGCGCGATCTGCCTGGTGTCAAATAGTTACTCACTGGTTGTCGTTCAGCTTGCGCCTACCGCCTTACTCGGCTTCCAACGCAACACCGGTTTGCGGGCGGCGGCGGCTTCGTCGAGGCGGCCGATGCGCGTGTCATGAGGCGCGTTGATGACGAGTTCCGGATCTTCCTGAGCTTCGCGAGCAATCGATCGCATGGCGTCAATAAACTGATCCAGTTCCTGTCTGCCTACCGATTCCGTCGGCTCGATCAACATCGCTCCCTGAACAATCAGCGGGAAGTAGATCGTCATCGGATGGAATCCGTAATCGATCAAACGCTTGGCGATGTCGAGCGTGTGAACGCCTTTGCGCGTTTGGCGCTTGTCCGTGAAAACCACCTCGTGCATCGGCGGCGCGTCAAAAGGCTTTTCGTAGTCGCTGGTTAACCCATGGGCAATGTAGCGCGCATTGAGAACAGCGGCTTCAGTGGCCTCGCGTAAGCCGTCGTTACCGTGCGTTTGAATGTATGCCAGGGCGCGCAGCATCATTCCGTAGTTGCCGAAGAAGGCTTTTACACGGCCGATTGATTGTGGATAGTTGAAGTCGAGTTTGTAGCTGTAGCGCGCTTCATCGGACGTAGCGGACGGACCGGCAGGAATGCCGGTCCCACTTCTGACAATGCGCGGCACGGGCAGAAATGGTTCGAGTTCCTTCGTGCAACAACACGGACCACACCCTGGGCCACCGCCACCGTGCGGAGTTGAAAACGTTTTATGCAAATTGAGATGGATTACGTCGACGCCCATATCGCCTGGACGCGCGATGCCCACCAGCGCGTTCATGTTTGCGCCATCCATGTAAACCAACCCACCGGCGTCATGCACGATCCGGCAAATCTCCTGGATGTTTCTTTCAAAAAGTCCCAGCGTGTTTGGATTGGTCAGCATGAGTCCGGCAACGTCGCCGCTGGCGCAAAGCTCCCGCAAATGGTCGAGGTCCGTCAAACCCTCTGTCGTAGAGCGAATTGTCTTAACGGAAAAGCCCGACAAATGCGCAGACGCCGGGTTCGTGCCGTGCGCCGAATCGGGAATCAGCATCGTGCGGCGTTTCGCGGAACCGCCTTCGCCATCGCGCGCATCGATGTAGGCGCGAATAATCATCACCCCAGTCATCTCACCATGAGCGCCTGCGGCAGGTTGCAGCGAGATTCCTGGCAGCCCGGTTATCTCCTTCAAGTCTTCCTGTAACTCATATATCACTTGCAGCGCGCCCTGGGCGTCTTCGGCTTCGGTTAGCGGATGAAGGTTCGCGAAACCCGCGATGCGTGCGACCTTTTCATTTAAACGCGAATTGTATTTCATCGTGCACGAACCCAGCGGATACATTCCCTGATCGATCGAGTAGTTCCAGGTCGACATGCGCACGAAGTGTCGAATGACATCGACCTCGCTTACTTCAGGCACCCCCTCGAGATCGTCGTCTCTAAGAAACTGTCGCGGGACGATTTCGGCAATCGGTTGCTCGTCTACGTCGAGCGCGGGCAAGCGATAGCCGATGCGCCCCGGCTGCGAGCGTTCGAAGATCAGCGCCTCGTTCGGATTGATGTGAGTTGTGATTTTTGTGATGTTGGTTTTCATAAACTAAGTACTGGGCGGTGTTCTTATCCAGCCTGCGATGCCAGACCTTCAACCAGCGCATCAATTTGGGCGCGCGAATTCATCTCAGTTACACAGACAAGAAAATCGTTCGGCCGGTCGGGGTAGTACCGAGACAGTGGCAAGCCTCCGGTGATATTGCGTTCCGAGGCCAGACGCGCAAGCAGGTCTCTTGCTGAGCTGGGCCCGCGAACAACAAACTCATTGAAACGTGGACCGGTGAAGGGAATTGAAAAACCTTCAAGCTCGCCAATCTTCTTCGCAGCATAAGCAGTCTTCTGCGCACATTGATGGGCGACTTCCTGCAACCCGCGCCGGCCTAGTGTTTCTAAATACACAGTCGAAGCTAACGCGATGAGCCCCTCGTTGGTGCAGATGTTTGAAGTGGCTTTCTCTCGACGAATGTGTTGCTCGCGCGTAGCCAGGGTCAAGACGAAACCGCGGCGACCTTCCTTGTCATATGCTTCGCCAACTAAGCGTCCGGGAATCTGGCGCGCATATTTCTCACGCGTGGCAAACAGTCCGACGTATGGCCCGCCAAACGAAAGCGGCACGCCAAACGATTGTCCCTCGGCAACCACAATGTCAGCGCCGCACGCGCCCGGCGACTTCAGCAAACCGAGCGACATCGCTTCCGTCACGGTAACGATCAATAGCGCGCCGACCGCGTGTGCCTTTTCCGCCAGCGCCGCAACGTCCTCGATGCAACCAAAAAAGTTGGGCGACTGAACAACGAGCGCGGCGGTCTTATCGTCAAGTAAATCCAAAGCTCCTGACGTTTGTCCCGTTTCAGGGTCAAGCTCTGCATGCAGAAGTTCTATACCTGCATGCTGGACGTAAGTGGTTATGACCTCGAGATACTCCGGATGAATTGCGCCACACGCGACTACCTTCGAACGCTTCGTTACCCGTTCTGCCATTAACACGGCTTCCGCGAGCGCAGTTGACCCGTCATACATGGAGGCGTTGGCCACTTCCATCCCGGTGAGTTGGCATACCAATGTTTGAAACTCAAAGATTGACTGGAGCGTGCCCTGCGAGATCTCGGGCTGATAAGGAGTGTAAGCGGTGAAAAATTCAGACCGCGAAATAATGTGATCGACGATCGTGGGAATGTAATGCTGATAGGCGCCGCCGCCGAGGAAGCTGGTCCGTTGCGAAGCAGGATTGCGAGTTGCCAGTTGCTCAAAACCGGCCAGCAATTCCAGCTCGGACAGGGCCGAGGTGGTGTTGAGATTACGTGTTAAGCGTAAATCCTGAGGAATTGAAGCGAATAGTTCGGCCGCCGAGTTTAAGCCAACCTGATGAAGCATCTCGGTCCGCTCTTCGGGCGAGTTGGGAATGTAGCGCAAGTTTACTCTTTCTCAGCTTTCGTGAAATCTTCATACTCGGCGGCAGTCAACATACTGTCGACCTCCCCAGGCTTCGACATCTCCACGCGAATCATCCAGCCCTCGCCGTAAGGGTCCGTGTTGACCTTCTCCGGCGAATCCGCCAGCGACTCATTGATACCAACTATTTCGCCGGAGACCGGAGAAAACACTTCGGAAACAGCTTTCACCGACTCGACGGATCCGAACGACTCGTTAGCAGCGAAGTCATCCCCAACTTTGGGCAACTCGACATAGACGACATCTCCGAGCGAATCCTGTGCGTAGTCGGTGATTCCGACGACGGCGACGTTTCCTTCGACCCGTACCCATTCGTGGTCTTTGCTGTAATGTAAATCGTCTGGGATGTTAGCCATGATGCCTCCGGAGTTTTCCGTTTTGGTTTGCTATTTGTCTCTCTTGTAAAAAGGTGTCTTCACAATCTGGGCGCCTACCAGCTTGCCGCGCACGTCAATCTGAATTTGCCGCCCCTCGTTTGCTGATCCCGTCGGGACGTATGCCATGCCGATATTCTTCTTCAAATACGGAGCCGGACTTCCGGAAGTAACTTTGCCGACGCGTTCGCCATCGATCACGACCTCCTGATCGTCGCGGGCAATGCCTCGCTCAGTAACCTCAAACCCTACGAGTCGTGTGCCGACGCCGGATTCCTTTTGCTTCGCGAGCGCCTCGCGCCCAATGAATTCGCCCTTGTTTAGTTTGCAAATCCAGCCGAGGTTCGCTTCCAGGAGCGTCGTGCTTTCATCGATCTCGTGACCATAAAGCGCCATACCGGCTTCGAGGCGAAGTGTATTGCGCGCCGCCAGGCCGCAGGGAAGTACGCCCGTATCGGTTCCGAAGTTGCCCGCATCAAGCAGCTTGTTCCAAATGTGCTCGGCTTTACTAGCGTCTGCGTAAACCTCAAAGCCGTCTTCTCCGGTATAACCCGTGCGCGACACCATCGCCGGAATGGAGTCTACCGCGCCTTCGACGAAGTGGTAGTACGTAATCTCCGCAAGCGGCAAGTCGGTGAGTTTCTGAAGAATACCAAGTGCGTCAGGACCCTGGAGCGCCAACTGACAATAATCTGAGCTTACGTTCTTGAATTCAGCTCCGTCTCGCTTATGCGAAGTGATCCAGTCCCAATCCTTTTCAGTCGTTCCTGCATTAACAACCAAAAGCAGATGGTCGCCGGCGAAACGATAGACGAGCAGATCGTCAACGACTGTGCCTTCTGGAGTAGTGAGCGCGGAGTATTGCGCCTGACCGTCGACCAGTTTCGACGCATCGTTTGATACGAGATAGTTAACCAGCGCGATCGCGTCAGTGCCGCGTACATCGATCTCGCCCATGTGTGAAACATCGAAAAGACCCGCATGCTCACGGGTGCGCAGATGCTCTTCGATTGTGCCGGCTGGGTATTGAACGGGCATGTCCCAGCCGCCGAAATCGACCATGCGTCCGCCCATGCTGCGATGGATGGAGTTGAGCGGAGTTTGTTTGAGTTCTGGGGCGACGGCAGTCACGTGTTTTTCAGACTGTTGCAAGTCCGATTGCGGATCAAAGTTACAGCTAAAACAGGATTAAGCCGCAAACTAACACGCGAAGTGCGG
>JBDUAQ010000107.1:0-10707 GCA_040004575.1 bacterium | reverse complement strand
TGGACAGAGCGCCGCGGTCGCGGCTTTTTTCTGAGGGCTTCACCAATTGATGTGTCGGGGCTTTTGGAAGACAAGCTGTTTGAGAAAGTTGACACCGTGGTGTTAACGTCAGCCACGCTTTCGAGCGGCGGCAACTTTTCGTTTATCCGCGAGCGGTTGGGAATGAATTCAGCGAGCGACTTAATCGCTGAATCTACCTTCGACTATCAAACCCAGGCGCTGCTGTATCTGCCGGCGAAGATGCCCGATCCCCGTTCGCGTGAATGGGCCGAGGCGGCAGCAGCGGAGGTGGTCAAGATCGTGAACGCAACTGAAGGGCGAGCGTTTGTGCTATCAACCAGTCTCGCAGGAATGCAGTCGCTGTATGACCTGGCAATGCCGGAAATTGAGTATCCTTGTTTTATTCAAGGCAGCGCGTCGAAAGGAAGATTGCTGGAGCGGTTCCGGCAAACGCCGAACGCGGTGTTGTTTGCAACGTCAAGTTTTTGGCAAGGAGTTGACGTGCGCGGCGAACAGTTGTCGTGCGTGATCATTGATAAACTGCCGTTTGCTGTGCCCACGGATCCGATTGTCGCCGCGCGGCAACGTTATATTGAAGACGAAGGCGGCTCGAGTTTCTTTGAATACAGCGTGCCGCAGGCGATTATTAGTTTGAAGCAGGGGCTCGGACGATTGATTCGCAGCACGACCGATCGCGGCGTGCTGGCGGTTCTCGATCCACGGCTGACAACTAAGAGCTATGGCCGGCTGTTTTTGAAGAGTTTGCCGCAGTGTCGCGTGACTTCGGATACTAGAGAATTGGCGCGGATGTTTGAAGCACGTGAGGCGGTAGCTGGATAATGCGGCGCGACGCACAGCTTATTTAGTGGGCAGGGAGGATACGGATGAGCTGGGATGAAGCAGAAGACAACACGATCTACAAGGTCGTCATTAACCACGAAGAGCAATATTCGATCTGGCCTGCTGATCGCGAGAACGCGCTCGGCTGGAACGACGCCGGCAAGTCGGGTACAAAGGCCGAGTGTCTGGCATACATAAAAGAGGTTTGGACAGACATGCGCCCGCTCAGTTTGCGCAAGAAGATGGAAGAGATGGAACGGGAACGTGCTGCCAAGGGAGAGTGATAGAACCGATGCCGGGACAATTTGAAGTAATGATCGAACGCAACTTCTCAAGCGCGCATCAACTGCGCGGCTATAAGGGGAAGTGTGAGAACCTGCACGGTCACAACTATCGCATCGAGATTTATGCGCGCGGCAGGGAACTAGACAACATCGGCCTGCTGGTAGACTTTGTAGAGTTGAAAGCGGCTGCGGACGAAGTGGTGCAGTATCTGGATCATCGCAACATTAACGAGCTCGAACCGTTTGTCGAATTACAACCTTCGGCTGAGAACCTCGCGAAGTATGTGCTGGAGCGCGTGGCGGAGAAGGTAGGCGATGAGCGCGTGCAGATTTATAAAGTTAGATGTTTTGAAACGCCGACAAGTGTAGCGACGTACCAGGTCGAGTAAGCAGTAAGCAGTGAGCAGTGAGCAGAAGGCAGAAAGCAGAAAGAAAGAGTCGCTTAGCTCTAACCGTTCTTTTGCTTACTGCTTACTGCTTACTGCTTACTGCTTACTGCTTACTGTGTCTCACGGTCAGGCGGACATCAGCGCTGCAACGTCGATATTGTATTTCCTTATCTTGCTGTAGAGTCGCGGGCGGTAGATGCCCAGCAGGTTCGCGGCCGCCTGCTTGTTACCACCGGTGCGTTGCAGCGTTTTCTCGATCACCAGACGTTCGATGTCCTCCAAAGACATGTTCGTCGGCACTTCCCAGGCGCTGCCCGCCGGCGATCCTTCCGGCAGCGATCCGTTGTCGAACGGAAGATCCACCGGCTCAACCCGGTTCCCCTTGGCCAACAAGACTGCGCGCTCGATAACGTTTTGCAACTCGCGGACGTTTCCCGGCCAGGTGTGTCCGAACAGGCGTTGATATGCGGCTTGCGAAACTCCGTCGATGGGGCGCTCGTATTTCTGCGCATACATGTGCAGGAAGTGTTCAGTCAGAAGTTGAATATCTTCACTTCGATCGCGCAGGGGCGGCACATGAATAGTGATCGTGGAGATGCGATAGAAGAGATCGTCGCGCAGAAGTCCGTCGCGAATGGCGTCTGCCGGCGGGCGATTGGTTGACGAGATCAGCCGGAAGTCTACAGCGTAGGTTTTCTCAGAACCAATCTTTCGATAACTGCGTTCCTGCAGCACGCGCAGGAGTTTCGGCTGCAGTTCGACTGGCATTTCCGCGATTTCATCAAGCATCAGCGAGCCGCCCGCCGCATGTTGCACTAACCCTTCCTTATCCGCGTGCGCGCCCGTGAACGCGCCTTTGGTGTGGCCGAAGAGTTCCGACTCAATCAGTTCCTTGGGCAGCGCGGCGCAATTAACTTTGATGAAAGGCTTGCGGGTGCGCAATGATTTGTAGTGAATCGCATTGGCGATCAGCTCCTTACCCGTTCCCGAGTCGCCAACAATCAGCACGTTAGCATCCGACTTTGCCACCGCGTCTATCGTTTCATAAATAGTCTGCATCGGCTTGGACGAGCCGATCATGTTGTAATATTCCGAGCGGGTCGACATTTGCCGGCGCAGGTTATCGTTTTCCGTTCGTAGCTCACGGTGATTCAAGGCGTTTTCCACGCGGAGTTGAAGCTCTTCGAAGTCGAAAGGTTTGTCGACGAAATCAAACGCGCCGGCTTTCGTAGCTTCGACAGCTTTGGCAACTGAACCATGAGCGGTCACTACAATTACTTCGGAATTTGGACGCGCGTCCTTGATGTGACGCATGACTTCGAGGCCGTCCATGTCGGGCAGTTGTAAATCGCAGATGGCGACATGATGACCACCTTGATCAAACAACTCGATCGCTTCGGCGCCTGTCGCGGCGATGTCGACAGCATAGCCTTCTTCCATGAAATTCTGTTTCAACGAATCCGCAATCGTCGGCTCGTCGTCAACAACCAGAATACGCACGTCCTTGTTTTCCACCATCGTCCTCCTGGGCACCCTTTGTTAGTTCTGCTGTTCTAAATCTCGTCGTTACTACTCACGTAGCCAGCGGCAGTCGCACGCACAGAGCGCCGTTCTGCCCATTCGCTGAACCGCTATGCGCCTCGATAATTCTAGCGGCCAGCGATAATCGTATTTCGTTGCTTCCGGCAAACGAGTGAAACGGATCGTGATTCGAAGCATCAAACACGCTCCACTCAATCACTGCGTCACGTCTGGATTCAACAGCTTCAGCCTTTAATTGAATTGCCAACGAGCCTTCATGTGCTTTGCTGGTTAACATCTTCATGGCGCTGATTGAGATCGCTTTGAACGCCTCGCTCAACAGCACCGGATCAAATTCGCCCACCAGCGGACCAGCCTCAGCAGCTACCACAATCGCACCTGAAAGGCCTCCTGTTACCGGTGGGTGCGCGCTCAAATTTTCAGCATTCAAGCCGGCGGCGACGCCACGCATGATTCTTTCGAGATCGGTTCCGGATTGTTTCTTAAGATCGAGAGGCCGACCATAATCAACAATCAGTGAGACGTCCCGCGCGGTTCGGTCCAGGCCGGCAATCAGTTTGTTAATCGTCTCCAACTCGTCTGTCGGTCGCTCGTCCTTCTCCAAACGCTTCCGTAGAAACGTGGCATAGAGTTTGAGACCGTTTAATTGGTTTTTGAGATCGTGAACAATCTGCACAGATGCCCGTCCAAGTGCTCGCAAGGCGTCGTTATCTTGGGATTGTGACAATAGTGGCTTCATCTGGCTTCGGACTATCTACGTAACTTTGTCAGGCCAGGCTCGAAAGCGCCAGTGAAGTGTACTGATTAAACCCGACAGGGGGATTCGTTATGTCGTCTTTCGGTGCGCGATCTTAGCAAAAAAGGCTTGCGTATACTAGTGATACAGCGGCTGTCGAAAGATTGGAAGCTGGTGCAACTTTGAACGCGATTGAACGCTCTGCTTTGGACAAGGAGACTTCCTCCGTGAACCGCAAAGAAGGTGTTGCGACGGTTCTCCTGGTTGAGGACACCGAAGACAACCGGCAGATGATGAGAAGGTTGCTGGAGATGAGCGGTTTTCGCGTGGTCGAAGCTCTGAACGGGAAGCAAGCTATCGATCTAGCTTTTGAAGTACGGCCAGAGATCATACTGATGGATCTGAGCCTGCCATTCATCGATGGAATCGCCGCCACGCGTTGCATTCGAAGCATACCGGAACTACGGAAGGTACCAATCGTGGTCGTCTCAGCGCATGACACGACGGACTTTCACAACCTGGCGCTCGATGCCGGCTGCGATGCCTACGTTACCAAGCCGGTTCATTATCCGGAACTCGAGGAGCTCGTCAACAACCTGCTGGCCCGAAGCGCTTAACTGCAACTCCGCGGGTTGCGACCTTCAGGAAACATTTCTGAGCGCACGGTGTCTAAACGAACTCGGAAGTCGGGTAGTCTGGGCGTCACTCCGGACATTGCAAAAACAGTTTCCCGCGCACTAGAATCCAATTCAACAATCCATGGCCACTCCAGAGCGACAGATTCCGGATTCAGACGAATCAAGACGCACGATCATAATCGTTGTTGCAGTTATAGCAGCGATCGGAATTGCCGCGCTTTTCTATTTGCTGATGCGGGCGAGCGGCGGGGGCACCGTTGAGCCTTCGCTGGAAGGCGCCATCCGGCCGGGCTCGCCTGAGTTTGAGCAGTATGCGTCAAAAATTGTGGTGGATAAGCCTGAGGCTTACGAGTCGAAGCGCGCCCTGGGTGACATCGTCATGAACCTGCAAACGGTTGTTCACAACTTTACTGGCCGCACCCTGACTGGACTTGAGATCAAGGGAAGTGTAGTTGACCATCAGGGAAAGCCAGTGAATCAGCGCGCTGTTGTGGTAGTTCCAACCCGGCAACCGGAATTAGAAAACAACCGAAGCATGGCGGTGCGCGTGATGTTAGAGGGACTGACTGACAAAGACGACCGCGCCGACATTAAGATGGAAGTTAGCGCCTTCAAGTTTAAGTAAGGCGATTTACGTAGGCCCGAAGGGCCGGCATTCAATAGCCACGCCCGCGAGGGCGTGGATCAAGAACTCTGCAAAACGTATCAGCACCGAAGGTGCGGCACAGACAACAGGTGATGTGCCGGCCCTGCGGGCCTCTGAAATCAAGACCATCCCGACCACGCCCTAACGGACGTGGCTATCAATTGTCGGCCCTGCGGGCCTCGAGCAGGGGCAATCGATGCGGCAATACTCGTTCAAGGGGCTTCTCGTCCTCTACTCTTGATTAAGAAACAGTTCTTCCAGTGATTGCCTGAGAGGTTGCACCGACACGAGTTTGCCGCCCGCTTTTCGCAGCGCCGCTATTACTGAATCAACTTCCTGCTCGTCCCTTAGTTCAATCCGCAATCCGGCCGGTGTGGACGTCACCAGGAAGTCGTTGCCTTGCGGTAGATGGGGCTTGAGCGTTGCTTCGTCTATACCACTTAGCACCACTTCCACCTGACTACTGCCTGCTGTTTGTTGGCGCAGCTCATCGAGATATCCAACCTGAGCCAGGCGTCCGCCCTTTAAGATGGCGACGCGATCACACAACACTTCAATGTCTGACAGGATGTGGGAACACATGAAAACCGTCTTGCCTTCCTGGCGCAGTGCAGCGATTAGGTCGCGAACCTCTCGTCGTCCGATTGGATCCAGGCCGCTCATGGGTTCGTCAAGAAACACCACCTCGGGATCGTTAACCAGCGCCTGAGCCAAACCAACACGCTGCAACATACCCTTGGAAAACTTTCTTAACTGTGTGTTCCATTTGCTCTCGTCCAACCTAACCTGCGCCAGTAACTGTTTCGATCTGTTGTTGCGCGCCACTTTCGAGAGGCCAAAGATTTGCCCGCAGAAGTTTAGAAACTCAAGCGCCGTCAGGTAATCGTAGAAGTAGGGATTCTCCGGCAGGTAACCGATGCGACTGTGCATCGAGATATCGGCGATATCGTGACCCAGAATTCGCGCGCTGCCTGCCGTCGGGAAAATAAGCCGCATCAACAGCTTTAATGTCGTTGTCTTGCCGGCGCCGTTCGCTCCCAGAAAGCCAAATATTTCGCCCTGATTTACTGTCAGCGAAAGGGCGTCGAGCGCGCGCACCTCTCGTTTGCGCGCGAACCCGACTTCGTAGTTTTTCGTTAAGTGATCTATTTCGACTACTAACGTTCTTGTCGTGGCAGAAGGGTTTGGAAGAGTCATATGTGTCGCCTATTGTGATTGTATCTGCTCCAGCTTTTTTCGCATCTCCGCAACGCGACCAGCATCACGATCAACTACCAGTGCGCGGCCAAACTCGGCTACGGCATTTTCCTTCCGGCCCACAGCCGCATAACTCAGGGCCAGTTGATAGCGAGCGGCTACATCATTCGGATCTTGAGCAAGCACGGCTTCGTATTCTCGAATTGCTCCTGAATGATCACGCATTGCCGCCATCGTTCGAGCCAGATTGAAGCGCACCGAACTGAAAGAAGGATTTTGCTCCAACACCAGCGAAAACTCGCGCTTCGAGCCTTCGTAGTCACTTTTATCGTAAAGCAACGCACCGAGATTGTTGTGCGCTTCCAGTAGACGCGGATCGAACCTGAGCGCGGTTGCCAAATCGGCAACCGCATCGTCCACCTTGCCTAGTCCCGCCTCCGCCAGTGCCAGATTGTTATAAACCGCTGCCTTTTCGGGATCCAAGCGCTTAGCCTCGAGCAGCTCGGCTAGTGCGGCATCGTATTGTTTGAAACCAAGATAAGCCAGGCCCAGGTTGTAATGAGTGGACCGCGAGTTGGGCGAGTAATTGACGGCCCGCTGCCAGAGGGCTACAGAGTTGTGCCAAATACGGTTTTGCAAAACAGTACCTACTCCGAAACTGAGGATGATTAGTGCGCTGATCGCCGCAGCAAAGAACCTACGGTTGCGCGCTAGTTGCGCGATGCATACCGCCACCAAATAGCAGAACCCTATCGATGGCAGATAAAGATACCGATCCTGAATGATGTATTCATGGTGAAAGACTCTCAGATTGAGCACCGGCAACAGCGGCGCGAGTGTCAGAGCGATCGCCACCGAGACTTGGGCCGGCAGCTTCTTTCTATAACGCCAGATGACATATCCGAGGCCCAGTAACAGGCCGACGGAAAACAGAAATCTGGGATCAACTACGCTGGTGATAAATGATGCGCCGTAGATCAAGCTCAGATAGAACGGGGCAATCAAGTGTTTGAGGTAGTTGACAGTTACAAACGGCACGGTCATCCAGACCGCGTAGTCGGGAACTTGTGCCGTGAAAGGATGACGCCAACTGAGCCTTCCCAGTACGGCAAACCGTAGCGCCAGATAACCGCCAGCGACAACCGCATAAGGAACGAGATGTGGCAGCGCCTGAGCTAACCCAGCGCGTAGGCTCCTCTTCCCTCGCAACTGCGTGAATTCCCAGACAATAAAGATCAGTGGCAACACCAGCGGTGTCTCTTTGCAAAGAACAGACAATCCGTACCCGACGATCGAGGCGATCAGCCATCTTCGATCACCCCCCTGCCGGAAGCTCACATACCAAATGAGGCTGGGTATGTAAAAGAGCGCCGCCAGTGGATCCGGGATACCGCTGATCCAGGAGATGGATTCTACATGCGCCGGATGCAAGCCGAAGATGAGGGCTGCCAGCAAGGAGAGTAACGGATCGCCAGAGAGTCTCTTCAGCAGGTAATAGACGAGCACGGTCGCCGTCACGTGCACCGACAGGTTCGCTAAGTGCCAGCCCGGTTCCCACAATCCGAAGATCTGATAATTGAGCGTCAGATAGGCGGTGAAGAGTGGACGATAGTACGGTAGCGGATTACCCGACGACAGACTTCCGCGCTGGAAACTCCAGACATCGCTCGTGAAAGCGCTAAAGATGTTGCTCCACCCACGGAGCGCAGGATTCTCAACGATCTGTTGGGTGTCGTCGAAGACAAAAGCGCCACTTAGAGAGTTGGCATAGACCAACACCGTGGTTGCGATTATCAGAAACAGAGCCCGGCTGTCGCTGAAAACATTGTTCGCTGGAAGAATGGAGAAGCCGCTTCGCTCGCGAGCCGGTTCGATCTCAACAGCTTTAGCTTTCTTTGCCGGCCTTTTCATTCTGGAGATTCTTCCCGATGGGAATCCTGTCATAGTTTCCCGGCGAAGTCCTCGCAGGATTGCCCGTGTCGCTTCTCAGCTTGTAGCTCTCACTTTTGTGGGACCGAGGTGCGCCAATCGAGGCCCACGTCACAGCCTTCTTTGGCGAGCACGTACGGCATGTCTGCCGGATCGAGCGGAGCGCCTGAAGCATCAAGTCGCAAGCGTCTTTCGCGCAACGCGTCGGAAACGTCTTTCCAGGAAGACGGACATCGTTTCGCGCGCTTGTAATATTCTCCAATCGCCCGCAGGATCAGGTCTCGTTCAACAAACGACTGAATCTGCAAGAGGCGCTTCCTCGCCATTTCCTTCACATCAGCGTCATCGGATTCCTGATACATTCGTTGGTAAATCTCGCGCGCGGTATCGCGACTTCCGCCTTCTGCCACCATTCGAGCCTTCATCGCTTCCATCCAGGGTGGCGCGCCGGGAATTCTGGCGCCCTCGCCATACGTTGCGCCCGCAGCTTTGAAATCCTTCTTCTGCCAGTAGATGTAACCGAGATGTTGCTGGAGCCGCCACACTGAAGGATTCGCAGCGATGCCCTTCTTTGCGATCCGGATTGCCTCAGCTTCATCAACTCCGGGAAGAACCAGGGCCGCGTATTCGTAGGGCTCAATGAATTGCGGATCGAGAGTAGTAGCAGTGTCCAGCAGAGGAGCGAGCAGCTTGAGATCGAGATGGCTAACATCATCCAACGGCACGCGTTCTGGTGAATTGAGGATCTTGCGCCCGATGTATTGCAGGGATCGCATCCAATACCAGTCTGCCGCCAATCCGTTGAAACCAAGAGCCATCCGCTTTACGGTATTCCCCGAAAGGTAGAGTCTCTCTTCGTCAACGTTCCGGTCGTTGGCAGGTTGGTGCGAATCAATATAGCGTGCCAATCCAACTATGCTCACGAGTCCGACAACAATTGTAAGCAGCAGCATCCTTTCACGGATGACCCATCTTTTTCTAGTCATTTGAAATTACGCTGGCTGAAGATGAGAGTGGCCGCCGCCAAAACTATGACAATGTAGATGGCGGCATAAAGGAGGGCCATGACGCTAACCATGACGCCAGGCACTTGGCCATGAGCCGCCGGTGCGATAAAGCTGAAGTTAGTCAGGTTTGGTAGTGAATAGTAGAGTCCGCGAAAGAGCCAGCGAGCAGAGGTGCTGCCCATCGAATTAGCGAGGCCTTTGAGATCGGTGCTGAAGTGACCAATGATGAAGATGAAGAAAGTAAGCAACGCCGAGAGTGCGGGTGACGAAAAAGACGAGAAGAGAAGCGCGACGCCCGTCAGAATCATAAGTTCCCCGTAGATCAGCAGAACTGACGGCCAAATACTGAGGGCCAGGGGATCCCACCCGCGGCTCACATAGATCAGGGCTATCGATACGCCGGCACCCATCACCAGGACATTCACCAACAAAGTCAGGCAAAGGCCAAGATATTTTCCTACAATGAACTCGCCGCGGCCTACCGGTTTTGCAAAGATCGCATAGATCGTTCGCCGCTCGATTTCTTTGTAAACCAATCCAACGCCAACAAAAATTGCGATGAAGACGCCGAAAAGCAGCATCGCACTGAGACCCAGGTCTACGATGATTTTTCGCTCCTGGCCGCCCGAGAGTTGGCCGATGAAAACTGCGGCGCCGGTGAGTAGCAGGACAAACAGAACCAGGTTGTAAAGGACGCGATCGCGCACCGCTTCCCGGAAAGCGTTACCGGTGATTGCGATTATGCGCTTCAACATAGAAGCTGAATATACACGGACAAGAGTTTCGTGTCAGCAGATTATTAAGAAAAATGCGAGGCCGGAGTCTTTACTCTCGGCCTCGCAAATCAAGCAATTTAGCCATTGCCTAAGGGTTTAAAGGAGGCGCTGCTCTTACAGCGGCTTCGTCCGCGTAGGGCGTCAGTGCTGTGTTGTCACCACGAATCACTCCGTCTTCTGTAATGCCAAAACGGCGCGTTCCTGTCTGGCCAACGCCGGAGGTGATAGTAGGAGCCGCGGTCGCATAGTACAGGGCAGGCCTAACGCCTGGCGCCGACGCACTAACCACGAAGCCGTAGCCGCTTTTCGTGCCAGAAGCCAGCACGGCATCGGTAAGGGTCTGAGCCCCCAACGCCGCCAGATCACCATAGTCTCCCACCCCTTTTGTCGCCTGGTAAGTGGCTTGGCAAGAACTTATCGTACGCAGCGAAGACTGTGCCGAGCCCTCGTTGGCCGCGCGGCGCGAGGAGAGAAAGTTGGGGATTGCGATGGCGGCGATAATGCCAATGATCGTGACGACTATCAAGAGTTCAATGAGCGAAAAGCCTCGGTCACCATTATTATGTGGCATTTTCTCATCTCTCCACTTAGGTTGACATAGTTGTCGGTAGATCACACCAGCGCAAGTAGGCATCTTTCGGTCCCGCCAATATCAAGGCCAACGTAGTTTCGGTGGCCCTAGTTACCGATCGGGGTACCGGTCACAGGTAAAGCAGTCTGAAC
>JBDUAQ010000268.1:0-3219 GCA_040004575.1 bacterium | reverse complement strand
TTCGGCCTTTCAAGCTGTCAACCCAAACAGCGCGTGCGTTCGGCCACCGAGAAACACTACGACCTCAAGGGCAAGGTAGTATTAGTCGAAAAAGACAAACATCTCATTACCATCGCTCACGGAGACATTAAAGACTACATGCCGGGCATGACGATGCCCTTCACGGTCAATGACGATTGGGTCTACGAGATTGCGGCTCCGGGAAATCAAATCACCGCGACCCTTGTTGTTGATGGCACTCAGTCGTGGCTTGAGGATGAGGTGATCACCGAAGACAGCACGCCTTTGTCAGGCGCGCCACCGGTTGAAGGAGCGGGGCCGAACGCCGGCGACGACGTACCCGATTACGGCCTGATTAATCAGGATGGCAAGACCATTCGAATTCACGACTACAAAGGCAAGGCATTACTTCTGACTTTTATTTATACCCGTTGCCAGGATCCTAATCAGTGCACGCTGATGAGCAGCAACTTTGCCGCGATCGATAAGGAACTGCAAAAGCAACCTGAGCTTTATGCCAAGACGCACTTGTTAAGTATTAGTTTCGATCCGGCGTACGACACGCCCAAAGTTCTGCGCAGCTACGGCGCTGCGTACACTGGGAAGTATACAGAGGAGACCTTCGCGCACTGGGAGTTTGCTTCCGGAAGTCCGGACGAAGTGAAAGGCATTGCCAAATTTTTTGGGCTCCGCTACTACCACGACACACCAAACGGGACGGAACAGGTCATCCACTCGCTGCGCACTGCGGTAATTGGTCCTAATGGCAAGATTGTTAAGGTGTATCGCGGGAATGAATGGAAGCCGGAGGAGATGCTGAAAGAGATTCAACAACTGCTCACCCCGAAACAATAAATCCAAGAGCGGGGCCAAGCCCACCTTCCCGACCTCGAGCTGATCAGACTTGAGTCGCTGATTCTTGATTGAAAGGCTTTCAAGGCTGACGGTAAAAGACAACGCGAGCGCCTCTCAGGTTGGGAAGGTGGGCTTGCCCCCGCTCTTTATTACTGAGCCATTCTTTGAACCAGCTTCAACTCAGGCCCCTGATTTTCTTGATCTCTTCAGTCAACACCGGTACTGCCTCAAACAGATCGCCGACAATTCCGTAGTCGGCAATATCAAAGATAGGCGCTTCCGGATCTTTGTTGATAGCCACGATCGTTCCGGAGTTCTTCATGCCGACGAGATGCTGGATGGCTCCTGATATTCCCAGCGCCACGTAAAGCTTCGGTGCCACGGTTTGACCCGACGATCCAATTTGACGATCAATCGGCAACCACTCAGCGTCGCAGATTGGGCGCGACGCCGCGAGATCACCACCCAGCGCCTCCGCCAGTTTTTCCGCCAGCGCCAGATTGTCTTTGCTCTTAATGCCGCGGCCAACCGCCACGATGATGTCTGCCTTGCTCAAGTCGACGGCTTGTTTCACTTCCTGGAATGGCGCCTCAGGAGTCATGCGAATTTGACCAATCTCAACCGGCATGTCCTCTATCTGCGCGCCACTTCCCTTCTGCGCCTGATCCGGTCTGAAAGCGCCCGACTGAAAGGTTGCAAAGACGGGCGCAGCTCCATCTGAGACCACATCCGCATCAAGCTTGCCCAGGAAGATCCGCCGCGTGAACGTGATAGCGCTGCCGGAAACCTGCGCGCGAATACAGTCACTGATTAGAGACTTGCCAAAGCGTGCGGCCAGCTTCGGAGCGTAGTCGCGCACGAGGTAAGTATGTGGCATTACGACGAGCTGCGGGTCGAGCGTGCGCACGACGCTTTCCATCGCGGCTGTGTATCCATCCGGTGTGTAGTCGGCTAGCGCAGCGTTCGTGGCAGTTACAACCTTAACCAGATCGTACGCGGCAATCTCCTGCGCCAGGGCAGCGACGTCCGCGCCCAGAATAACTGCGCTGACTGTCTGTTGCAGTTGCTGCGCGAGACTTTGCGCCGCGGCAATCGCTTCGAGCGATGTTTTATTGAGAACGCCGTTGCGATGTTCTATGAAGACCAGGATTCCGTTACTCATAGTTGGTTGTAAACTAGGAAGCGAGCTCAAGCCTTCTTGTGTAAACCGTTGAAACGGTTCTTGAGATCAACGTCCGTCCTTACCCACCTGGCTGAAGCCAGGTGTTAATGAAACTCAAAACACTCGCGCTTCGGTATGTAGCTTTTGCGCTAGCTCGACAGCGCCAGCCTTCGCATCGCCATTTCCCAGCAACTGCGTCTGCTTGGTTTTTTGCGGCAGGTAGATCTTCTCGATTCGCTGGTGCGAAGGGCGCTCGACGATCTCCGCCGGCGGCGTAACTTCCTTAATCTCTTTCTTCTTCGCCGCCATGATGCCTTTCAAAGTCGCATAGCGAATCTGGCTGATGCCGGACTGAATGGTGAGCAACGCCGGTGTTGGCATCGTGTACCACTGATACCAACCACTCTCGAGCTCGCGCTTAACCCGAAGTTTCTCGCCCGAAGAGTCTACTTCAATAGCGATGGTCGCATGTGGCAACCCGAGCAATTCCGCCAGGATGACGCCCGTTTGTCCGTAGCCATAATCGTCTGACTGCAAACCGGTGAATACGAGATCGGGGTTCTCTTCGCGGATCGCTTCAGCTAACACGCTTGCCCCGGCATATGGAGTAAGTGATCCGAGATTATCGCCGACAACATGAATCGCTCGATCGGCCCCGCGCGCCAGCGCGTCTTTGATAACGCTCTTTACGCGTTGCGGGCCCATCGAACAAACAACCACTTCGCCGCCGAGTTTCTCTCGAACCCGTAGGGCCTCCTCGAGCGCATAGCCGTCTGACTCGCTGACCTCAAAAGACAAGTCGCCTTCTTCGATCCATGTTCCTTCTTTATTGATCCGCAGAATCGCATCTTTGTTGGCGACCTGCTTCATCATGACGACGATTTTCATAAATAGCATTCAGCATTCGGCAATAAGCATTCAGCAATTGTCGCCGAAGCTGCTCGGCTGATTGCTGACTACTGATTGCTGATTGCTTATCCTTCGTATCGCTTGAACAAGAGCGCCGCGTTCGTTCCTCCGAACCCAAAACTGTTCGAGAGCGCATATTCAACTTCTGCCTCACGCGGCTGATTGGGTACGTAGTCGAGATCGCAATCAGGGTCTGGGTTGACGTAATTGATCGTGGGCGGCAAAACCTTGCGGTGCAAACTGAGAACAGAAAATACGCCCTCGATTCCGCCGGCCGCGCCCAGCAGGTGTCC
>JBDUAQ010000009.1:0-33789 GCA_040004575.1 bacterium | reverse complement strand
CGAGCAGCGCCGCGATTTCACTGAGGCTGCCGCCGGACTTCATCGCATGCAGGCGTTGCTGAACTAGTGAAGAGTGATAAGTGAAAGGTGAAAAGTAAGGAAGTTTAAGACCCTTCACCTCTTACTCTTCACTCTTCACCCTTCACTCTTCACCCTTCACTATCCTGGTTTTCTGCCGCCGCTCATCTACCGCCACGTAAACAACTTCCGCTTCCGTTACCCGCACCACCTCGGAAAGTGAGCCAACTCTTTCCGTTTCCACAATCACGCGAATTGTGATCGAGGTATTCCCTACGCTCACTGTTTCGGCATAGAAGCTCACCAGGTCGCCGACGAAGACCGGCTTGTGAAAGATGACCTCACGCATGGCGACGGTTACGAACCGATCCATCCCGGTATGCCGGTGCGCTTCGATCGCTCCAGCCATATCGATGTAGCTGAGGATAACGCCGCCGAAGATCGTGCCGGCGGAATTCGTGTCACGAGGCAAGAGTGCGATGCGAATAGCTGGGTCGCGGTAAGTGTTCATTGGTTACATCCTGCTTGCTGATAGTAAATGACAGTGTCTCAATTCGAAGAGTCTTTGTGCAGCCTCCGGGTTCTCTGTGACTCTGTGGTGGGATATCGCCCGATAAACGCTCACCACAGAGGCACTGAGAACGCAGAGGCTGCACAGAGATAACCAATCGACGCGGAACAAAAGAGACGCGAGCGTGTCTAAGTTTGAGCTGGCTGCGTTGTACCGCAAGAACGAAAGGTTGGGAAGCCATGCTGACATTCGCGCTCTATTCCTTTGGTTTGCTTGCTGTTAGTCTTCTTCAGGAATCGATCGGTTCCGATTTTAACGATCTCGGGCGTAAGTTACTCATCGGTTTCGTCCTGGCAGTGGTCTTTGCCATTGCCTTCACGGTGATCAAACTACGGCTGCGCGACAAGAACCCGCCCGCGGCGTTCATCTCCATTACTGCTTCCCCGGCAAGAGAAGTAACTCCGAAAGTGAATGGTGAACAGTGAAAGGTGAATGGCAAACTGGAAGACTGGACTCGTGTCCGCCCGTGCTTACTATTTACTATTTGCGATTTCCTCACAGTGTTTGACGCGTCATCCAGTCTGTGATCACTTGTTTCAACTCAGCCAGATGTCCGGCGAAGAAATGGTCGGCGCCTTTGATGATATGCAGTTCAACGTTCGCGTTGTGTTGCTGGATCGCGCTTACTAGTTCTTGCAGCTTTGGTACGCTGCCGAATTCGTCTTCACTGCCATGAACAAAAAGAGTTGGCTTCCTGCAAGCTTCGAGAAAGCCAAAGTCATATTTGTCCAGGGGCGTCCCGATACTAATCATTTGCCGAACCCGGTTATCCGACATTCCAACTTCCAAACCAACGCGCGCGCCAAATGAAAAACCACAGAGTGTAATTGGTTGTCCGGGATAAGTTGTCGCCAGGTAATCGAGGCCGGCGCGCACGTCTTCGAGTTCACCTCGTCCTTCGTCATGCTCGCCTGTGCTTTGGCCCACGCCGCGAAAATTTATGCGCAGCACCAGCAATCCTGCATCGTTAAGCGCACTCGCCGCACGGAAGACCACTTTGTTGTGCATCGTGCCGCCGCCGAGCGGATGCGGATGCAGCACCAGCGCAACTCCCGCGTGTGCTTCACTCGGCGGCTCTTTGAGGATCGCCTCAAGTTGGCCATGTTCGACCGGAATGAAAAGGTTGCCGGCTGGGTACATTGTTGTAAAGCAAACTGTTGGTTTGCGGGTTCATGCGACAATTTAACAGAAGTTTGATCGCGAATCACTAGCATTGAGCAGGACAAGATTTTTCCGCTCCAACGTCTCAGCCCATTGGGGTACAAATAGAAGCCTAGACAGCGATTCTCCTTTCGGCTACATTAAGTTTCCCCGTTTCCTGTTATCTCGTTGCGGCATTGCTGACTGCGGAAGTCCCGATGATAGCGCCAAACTTTCTCGGTAAATGAAAACCTCCCCGCATCTTCCCGGAATCCTGCAATCCGAATCTGCTTTACGCGCGGTTCAACTAGGCGTGGCTGCGATAGCCATTGGCTGGATATTCTGGCAACTTCAATTCTCAACCTCGGCAATTTGCTGCGGCGATTTCGACGGCTACTATCACATCAAGTGGAGCCGCATGCTTTGGGAGTCGCTCAGGAACCATACTTTTCCACCGTCGTTCACCTGGCTCCCGTTTACTACGCTCGACTCGAAACACTACGTAGATCATCATCTCCTCTTTCACTTCTTCCAAATGCCCTTCACCTGGTTTGGCGATCTCCGGCTGGGCGCAAAAATTTCCGCCACTGTCTTTGCGAGCCTCGCCGTCTTCTCCTGCTACTGGCTGCTGGTGCGGTATCGCATTCGTTATTCGCTCCTCTGGCTGCTCGCGTTGCTGGCCTGTTCAGCGCCGTTTCTCTATCGCCTTAACATGGCCAAAGCGCCGCCGTTCGCGATCATCTATCTGGTAATCGGAATTCACCTGCTGTTCAAGCAGAAATATTGGCCGCTGCTCCCGCTGAGTTTTGTCTTTGCCGAGACTTACGACATGTTCGTGCTGCTGATCCTGGCGGCCTTCATCTGGACGGCAGTCATTGGCTGGACTGAACGACGTTTTGAATGGCGACCACTCGCCTGGGTTCTATTCGGAACGGCGGCCGGGTTGGTTATCAATCCTTACTTCCCCACGAACCTTCGTCTTTTCTATGAGCACCTGAAGATCAAACTGACGCCGTCAAATTTTTCTACGAAGGTCGGGCAGGAATGGTATCCCTACGATTCCTGGGAATTTTTTGGTAATTCCGTCGTCGCCTGCGCGGCGATGGTGGTGGGTTACCTGGCTTTTGACCCCTCAGATCGCAAGCGCGCGCATCATTCGTTGTTCTTGTTGGTTTTTGCCACCGCCCTCATGATCATGACGGCGCGCTGGAGACGAATCGCTGAATACTGGCCGCCCTTCGCCGTAATCTTTTCGGCGTTCGCTCTACATCCGTGGCTAGAGGGTACGCGTTCGACGTTGACCAAGTTGCCCACTGACATACTCGACGAACTGCAACCGTTTCTCGATCGGCCACAAACAGCAACAAGAGAAACCGAAGAACTACAGGAGCTCTGGCGAACGATCGCTATCTCCGTGGTCGCAATTTGTCTGGGCCTGGCTCTGTTTCTCAATTTGCGTGCAACGATCAGGGACATCAGGGGTAGCGATCCACACGATTATTACCGCGCCGGATCTGAATGGATGCGCGCGAACGTCGCACCCCAGCAAATGATTTTCAACACAGACTGGGACGACTTTCCCCGGTTGTTCTATTACGATCCCAGTCACGTCTATGTGTCCGGGCTTGATCCAACCTATCTCTACGATAAGGATCCTGCGCTCTCCCAACTCTACGAGCGCATCACGCTTGGTAAAGAAGAGGATCCGGGTCCCTTGATTCGCGATCGTTTCGGCGCGCGCTACGTCTTCACCGATAACTCGCATGAAGACTTCTCCGACAATGCCAAAACGAGTGGCTGGTTTGAAATAGTCTACGAAGACACAGAATGCACCATACTGCACATTCGCGATCAGAAAGTTGAGCCGGAAGCTGACGACACGGAAACGGATAACACGGATAACGGTGAGCCCCAGCCGGATAATCAGCCGGACAACCAGCCGTGATTTCTGGTCGCGATTGCTGATTCCTAACTTTCGGTTTTTACCTTAAAATCTGAAGCACTATGCCACACAAACTTACTACTGCGGGTTTTGTGATTTTGGCGATGCTCGTCGCCGCGCTTTCGTTTAACTCATGTAGTCGCGGCACTACAAACTCCGCGTCGCCGAGTGAACCCGCTGCCGCGCAATCGTCTCCGGCTCCATCACCCAAGAGCGGTTTTGAAGCCGACCTGGAATTCGTCCGCAAGGGCCAGTACAACTATATCTGGGTTTTTTCCCGGAAAGACGGCAAGACGATTGATAAGAACGACGCAGCGTATTTAAGGACCAATGCTCCGCAGGTTGTTGATTGGGTCACGACTGAGGAAGGCCGAAAGGTGATTGCGGGAACTAACTTCAATCTGGAAGAGGGCAACCTGGGCTTACTCAAGAAGCGGTTCAACGTGGAAGACTACAGCGGCAAGTGAGTAGCGGCCGTATCGAAGCGCAATTAGCTCACGGCAACGTGGGAATGTGCTCTTTGAGCTGAACGCGCCAATCACGAAAATCAGCGCGCAACTCCAGCATTTCACCTCGTGTTCCGCTGGCAACGCTCTCGATGCGATCCAGCCTTGAATCAAGGCGCTGCTCGAGCTTATCGATACGTTGGTTGAGACGCTCCTCCATCGCGCCCATGCGCTCAAGGACCGTTTCAATAGTAGCTTTTGTAACTTTCTCGTCCATCAGTTTTCAAACTCATCTGTCGGGATGGCGACGCCATTCAAGTCAACTTATAGCACGGACGCGGCAGCCTGTCAGCGACTATGGAATCAATACCACTTTCCCAAATTGCAAGCGATTTTGCATAAGCTCGTGGGCGCGTTTTGCCTCTCGCAGTGGCAACGTCTGATCGATAACGGCGCGAATCTTTCCACTCTCAATGAATTTCATAGCTTCGAGGAGTTCCGACTTGGATCCCATAAAGGATCCCAGAATCGTTAAATGCCGGTAGAAAACCTGGCGCAGATCAGTCTGCGCGGCAAACCCGCTGGTAGCGCCACAGGTAACCAGCCGGCCGTTGGTTTTTAGCGACGCGATTGAGCCCGGCCAGGTAGCACTTCCCGTGTGCTCAAAAACTACATCGACGCCCTTTCGGTTTGTTAGTCGCTTAACTTCTTTGGACCAATCTTCGTTGCTATAGTTCACCACCTCATCGGCGCCCAGGTCTCTGGCCTTCGCGAGTTTTTCGTCAGAACTCGCCGTGGCGATTACTCGCGCGCCGCGAAGTTTCGCAACCTGAATTCCTATCGAGCCGACACCACTCCCTGCCGCATGAACCAACACGTCTTCACCTGGCTGAACTGCGGCACGGGTTACGAGCATGTGCCAGGCCGTCACAGTGACCAGCGGCAATGCGGCCGCTTCCTCCCAACTCAGATTTTTTGGTTTTGGAATGACGTTCACACCCGGCGCGGCCACGAGTTCGGCGTAACCACCGTCACGTCCGTAGCCCAGAATGTCGTACTCACGACAAAGATTGTCGCGGCCGGCGAGGCATTCGCCGCAGTGGCCGCATGAAACTCCGGGATGAAGCATCACTTCATCTCCACTGCGAACCCACGAAATTAAACCGCCGGCTTCGCGCACCACGCCCGCAATGTCATTGCCAAGTATGTGCGGTAGTGGAATGTCAATGCCCGGCAACCCGCCGCGCGCCCAAATGTCGAGGTGGTTAAGCGCGCACGCCTTCACTTCGACCAGGACTTCGTTGGCTTTGATAGATGGATCGGGGACGTCGGCGTATTCCAACACTTCCGGTCCGCCGTGCTGCTTGAAGATGACAGCTTTCATAACTGCCGATTTTAGGGGCTTGCGTTGAGATTGCAAACCTCCAATCACGTCGCTAATGCACTAGCGTCGGATAAACAAAATCGCGTAGCTTCTGTGAGGCATGACAGTCGAGACAACTGCCCTTCTTCTGCCGTTCCAGGATCTTCTTCATCGCTCCATCAACCTTCAGAAACTCCCAATCGTTTGCTTTAGGATTGAAGCCCGGCGCTCGCTTGATCATCACCACCAGGACCTGAGACTGCGCATCGTCGGCTTTGGCTAATTTTTCACGGACAATGATCGAGCCGCGCGGGAATATAATGGCAGGCTCCGCGTTGGCAGCTTCACGGCCAAGACTATTGACGTAAACGACACCGAACGAATTGCCTCCTTCGTGTGTTTCCCTCTTGGCGTTCTTCTTTTCAGGTGCTGGAGCCGGCCGCGTTCCCGGGGAGATGATTGCTCCCGGCATCAGAATCCTGGTCGTATTCCTTGAAGTCGTGATTATGGGCACGTCGCCGACGCGCCAGTCAGATGCGATGCTTCAAATGCCGGTGACACCGCCAACTGAGAGCTCGACAACAAACGGCTTCTCGGTTACGCGGGTCCATTGACGGTAACCAGTGATTTCCTGAAGTGTCTTGTCCTCTCCGCTATCGCCTAATACGGCGCCGGAAACAGACAGTAGCGCAGTCATTGCGAAGATTCTTAGTCGCGTGCGGTTCAAGGATGTCCTCCGCGTCTTTTCTTTGGGATAGGGCGTTGTGGCCCGATGGAGCTCTGATGCCATGGCAGGCTAAGAAGCTGCCTCGACAACTGGGTCTTCCGCCTGTTGCCGAGCGTGATATGAGGAACGCGTCAGCGGGCTTGATTCGACGTGCTTGAACCCCATTTCCATTCCAATTTCGCGCCAGCGTTCAAACTCTTCCGGTGTGACGTAGCGCTCGACCGGCAGCCGGCGCGCATGAGGCTGAAGATACTGGCCAATGGTCATGATGTCGCACGAGACTGTGCGCAAATCTTTCATAAGGGTAACGACTTCTTCGAACGTCTCTCCCAGTCCGACCATGATGCCGCTTTTAGTCTTCATGCCGCGCGCTTCGAGATCGCGACGCCCAGCAGCGCGCCGCAGCAACGTCAACGACTGCTCATAACCAGCATCGGGTCGCACGCGACGGTAAAGCCGTGCGACCGTTTCAGTATTGTGATTAAGGACGTCAGGCTGCGAATCCAAAACTGTATTGAGCGCAGCTTCGTCGCCATTGAAGTCGGGTATCAACACTTCAATCCGGCATTCAGGATTGAGCGCGCGCACTTGCCGGACTGTTTCCGCCCAGTGGGCGGCGCCGCCATCGGGCAGATCGTCGCGGTTAACAGAAGTGATTACTGTGTGGGCCAGGTTGAGTTGTCGCACCGCCTCAGCAACGTGCCGCGGCTCTTCCGCGTCGAGAAGCCCGGGCTCTCCTTTCCCCACTGCGCAAAAGCCGCAATGGCGCGTGCAGATGTCGCCGCCGAGCATGAAGGTCGCAGTACGATCAGACCAGCATTCGAAAATATTAGGGCAGCGCGCTTCCTGGCAAACCGTATGCAGGTTCAAGCCCTCGATCAGCTTCAACACGTTGTTCTGGTTCGCCGGATCGCCCAGACGGATCTTCAGCCACTCAGGTTTTGGCTGACGGACTTTCGGAACGTTGCTGATTACTCTAAGTTCGCGCGACAAGGCTTTTCCCCGGGTTCAAATGCAAGTTAACGGTCACCGCAACATTCTAGCATCGTGATAACGGATAGCACACCGACGGCACCCGAGGGGTGGTGCAGTTTGAGTCCAACGGTCAGTTGCGATAGTCGCGGTCCCATGAGGTCAGTACCACATCGCGGTAGCGAGTGGGTGCTGGCAGCGACGCCATACATGTACAGGACCAGCGAATGCTACCGGAACCCACCCGCTACCGCGATGTGGTACTGACCTCATGGGACCGCACGTTGTCGATCGGGCAACTGCCCAGCAGTGCCCAACCGAGCATTCATAGTTCAAGCTTTGGCTTGAATGTTTTTGCGTTATACTGCGCCCCAACTTATGACCACCGGCAAGCACTTGTCCGCTTGCCCCAACTATCGGAGGCATCCCATGAAAAAGCTCTTCAGTCTCGGCGCCCTCTGTGTACTGGCGCTGGCCATACCCGCTTACGGCGACATCGCCCGACCCAAAGTATCTCCGTCGCCATCGCCATCGCCGGAGTTGCCCCGGATCGTGCTGCACACCAGGCTTGTAGTCGTTCCCGACAACAAAGCCTGGGAAGCGCGCTTGCAGATTGCGCAAAGCAGTCTGCAGGAACTACGTGCCGCCCTCGGCAACACGCCCGGGAATGAATCGCCGGCGCAACGGATAGCGCACAGCTCGACCCGAACAATTATGGCGGGCGTGTTCATGTTCCTGTCGCTCGGGTTTGCGGGAGTCTGGCTTGCGCGCTCGATGCAGACGCGCGGTCAAAAAGCAGTTGCGGCGTTACTGTTTGCAACCGCCGTGATCGGCGCCGCGGCGATAATGACTCAAGCCAACGCCGGCCCGCCGGGCTCTTACTACTGGAAAAAACTGCCGCAGAACTTGAGCAAGGGTGCGCCCACGTCGGGCGGCGTCGATATCGAAATCGTCCCGGATGGAGAAGTCGGATCGTCGGGCATGAAACTAATTCTGCCGATCAAACCCGAGTGAGAAAACCGGAGTAAGCAACGAGTGGAACGAACTGCCAACATCGATTTGGCGGCGTGGCGCGCGGATACAGCGTCGCTTGCCGCGATTCGTCAGCTCAACACAAGAATGTTCGCCGGCATATTGATCGCGTGTGCCTGCGGCTCTGCACTGTTCGCTAGTTGGTTGCCGTTACAGTTTTCCGTCGTCACTGTTTTTCTTTTTGCCGGCCCGCACAACTGGTTTGAGTTGCGCTACTTCCTGACGCGATTGCCGTTGCGTTTTGGCAAGTCGCGCCATTTCTTTCTTACTGCTTTCGCGGGCATCGGCTTTCTTACCCTGACTTACATCGCGCTGCCGGTGCTCTACAGCTTCAAGCTCTTTCCGGATCACCTTTGGCCGACAATCCTGGCATCGTGGAACACGCTTTTGCTGCTGTGGATTGGTGTTTTGGTGTGGCTGCGCGGAAAAAATAAATTGCGACGCGACTGGTCGTGGGCCTTTCCCGTTGCGCTCGGCTTGTGCGCGCTCAACTGGCTGGCGCCGGAGTTTTTCAGCCTCGGGATTGTCTACTTACATCCGCTCGTAGCCTTATGGTTTTTGGATCGTCACCTGGCGCGCACGCGTTCCGAGTGGCTGCTCACCTATCGTCGTTGTCTATGTCTGCTGCCACTGCTGTTGGCAGGGATGTTTTGGCAACTCTCGCGAACAGCGGCGCTCCCGGATGACAACGGACTGTTTTGGAGAATCACGCAGCATGCCGGCGTACAGTTGCTGCCAAACCTCTCCAGCCACGTGCTGGTCGCGACTCACGTGTTTCTGGAAATGCTGCACTATGGCGTTTGGCTCATGGCGCTGCCGTTGATTACGCCGCTGTCAAAAACAAAAAACCCGCTGCCGCCGCTAGCTCTCAAGCGCGAAGCGATCTGGCGCGTACCTATAGCACGCCATCCGCGTGGCTTTCCGAAGTTGGTGGCGACCGCGCTGGCTTTTGGAGTTTTCCTTGTCGCGATCCTTTGGTTTGGTTTTGCCGTGGACTACGCAACCACTCGCGACGTTTATTTCACCGTGGCGATCGCACATGTCCTGGCGGAAGCGCCCTTTCTGCTGAAAATGCTTTAGTAGTGAGCAGTGAGCGGTGAGCAGTCAAGAACAAGACGCGATTCCTGATTACTGACTGCTTACTGCTTACCGCTTACTGCTTCCTGATTACTGACCGCTCACTGCTTACCGCTTACTGCTTACTCTATGACTCCTTCCGAACTCTGGCGCTTCCTGCCCCTTGGTTACCTGCTGACAATTCTGATCGAGACGCCGATTCTGTGTGTGGGCTTGTCTCATCGTCACCCAGTCAGCCGAAAACTTCTCGCGGGCGTATGGCTCACCGCCTGCACTTATCCGATCGTGACACTTGTCCTGCCACTGCTCTTTAATCCGGAGCGGCGCGCTTTATACCTGGTTGTTGCGGAGACTTTCGCGCCCGTGGGCGAGTGTCTCCTTTTCTGGTTGGCGTTTGGCACGCGGGCTGAGCTGGGAAAAACCTCAATGTGGCGAGACTTCATTACTATCATCCTCGCCAACCTGGCTTCTTTTGGGATTGGTGAACTGATTAATGCCTGGGGCTGGTTTGGCTTGCTCGGCTGACGGACCGGGAGACATTAAGATGAGACCGCAGCTTGCTTCGCCTTGCGACGCTTGAGCCAGATCAGCAGGACCACGAGTCCCGCAACAAACCCAACCGCCAAAACGAAAACGATCACCAGCAGCAGCATCAATGCGCCCCAGGGAACCGGGCTGACCGGGTCGACGCGCGCGTCAAGCAACAGCAATAAGAGACCCAACGCAACTCCTCGTTCTCAAACCGGTTAACGCAGAAACTGTGAAAGCAAGTCTGCATCGATATTCCCGCCGGACACAATCACACCCACGCGCTTCGTGTCACGCGGCAGTTTGCCGGTGAACACAGCCGCAGCCGCTGCAGCGCCTGAAGGTTCTACCAGCAACTTCATGCGGAAAAGAAAGAACTTGATCGTCTCAATGATCTCTTCATCCGACACAGTCAGAACATCTTCGGCCGTCTTTTGCAGGACGGGAAACGTCAGCCTACCCGGCGATTGAACGCGCAAACCGTCGGCAATTGTCGGAGGCGGCGGAATCGAAACGCGCTCGCCCTTTCTGAACGACTGACGAGTGTCGTCAGCAGTATCCGGTTCTACTGCAAAGCAACGAATCTCCGGCTTCATAGCCTTGGCAGCAGTGCTCACGCCGGCGAATAACCCGCCGCCACTGCAGGGCGCCAGCAGGCAATCGAGATCGGGAACTTCCTCGAGCAGCTCCAGACCGCAAGTACCTTGTCCGGCAAGAATGAAGTAGTCGTCGTAAGGCGGAACCATCACGCGCCCGTCACGCTCGGCAATTTCGATTGCCACTTCCTCGCGATCCTGTTTGAGGCGATCATAAAAAATAATCTCCGCGCCGTAGCCACGGGTCGCTGTAACCTTGGCTTTAGGCGCATCGTCGGGCATTGCTATGACGGCACGAATTCCTGCCTCGCGTGAGGCCAGGGCCACCGCCTGCGCGTGATTGCCTGACGAGAAGGCAGCTACACCACGTTTCTTCTCATCGTCCGTCAGCGACAGGATTTTGTTCATGGCGCCGCGAATCTTGAACGCGCCGGCGCGTTGCAAGTTTTCGCATTTGAAGAAGACTTCTTTGCCCGTAGCCTCGTTGAATGATCGGGAAGTAACAACAGGTGTGCGGTGAACGCGACCGCGTATTCGCTCAGCGGCCGCTTTGATCTGTTCGATTGTTAGCATCGGAGAAGTTTAACCGCCAAGGCGCCAGGAACGAAGTTTAGAAAGTTCTGAATAAGTGACTGTGCCGCGTAGCGGCAAGCTGAATTTAGCCCGGCGTTTCAACGCCGGGTGAAAGAGGTCGAGTCGTTGTTTTTTGTCGCGTACGCGACGGCTGAATCGCCTGTTTTTCAGGCGTCGCTACGCGACACAGTCCTTCCCGGCGTTGAAACGCCGGGCTAAAGTCATGTCGACGCTACGCGTCGAAAGAATTGCTCAGATGCTCTTTTCGCTGCATCCTGGCGCTCTCTGCGTCTCGGCGGTTAGACTCCTGCAGATCCATCTCAAATACATCCGCGAAGTGAAGCGCCAGGCGATCTTCAACTTCAGCCATATTGACTTCATGCCCGATCAAATCTTCCATCGACGTTACCTGTTCGCCATCGCAGGCGATGATCAAGGTAAAAAAACTAAGGTCCGTATTCACATTGAGTGCAAACCCATGAGTCGTTATCCAGCGGGCAATGTGCACGCCAATCGCTGCCACCTTTCCTCGCGCAGTATGCACGCCGGTAAAGCCTTCCAGCCGGAACGCGCTAATCTCGAAGTCAGTCAACGTTCGAATTAAGACTTCTTCAAGGTCGCGAACGTAGCGATGCACATCTTCGCGATCCGGACTAAGACTGATTATCGGATAACCAACGACCTGGCCCAGCCCGTGATAGGTCAACTTCCCACCGCGATTTGTTTCGAAGACAGTCACGCCGCGCGCAGAGAGCAGCTCCGGCGACATCAAGATGCCTGCATTGTCGCCGCGACGGCCCACGGTCAATGTGTGCGGATGCTCAAGGAGCAGCAGCGTGTCAGGCTGTTGGCCCTCTTTAACAGCGAGTTCGGTTTCCTTCTGTAACCGGAGTGCTGCACCGTATTCGACGCGGCCTAATTTCTTCACCAGTAGTTTTTTTTTCTTGTTCACTAATACAACCTGTGTAGGAAGATGTGACCCCATTCTAACAGTGTCGGCCGCATTGGGGACAAAGGGTTCGCCGTTCGTAATGAGGTCAGTACCACCTCGCGGTAGCGGGTGGGTTGTGCGGCGACCGCGGCCTGGATTAATTAATCCAAGTTCCCCAGTGAGCGGAACCCACCCGCTATCGCGAGGTGGTACTGACCTCATTACACCCTGACTTGGGCTTGGGCGACGACCAGGAATTGTCCAAGTCAAACCGAAACACAAAAGGCGAAACACGTTATAATCATTTACGAACGAAAACCAACAGGAGCATCAAAGTGCAACGAATCATAGGCTTGTTGTTAATGACAGTTATCCTTTCACCCGTATCCGGCCACGCCCAAACACGCAAACGCACGACGACGAAGTCTACGCGCACCAGCGCCGGTGAAGTTCAGCGCGCCGGAGCCGCTCACGTGGCTGATCAGATCAAGATCCTGACGCGGTTTATTTATCTGCTTGGCGGAGTGGCCAAGGGACTCGAAACGGTTGACGACGCAACCAGGCGCAATGAAGCGTCCGCGGCCGTAATCGATCAAGCCAGACAAAACAAAGCCACGGTCCGAGCCAGCATTCAAAGCGTAAGAGAAGGACTCGATAAACTGGAAATCGATTTTCGCTCGACTCCCGAGTTGCAGCGCTACTACATCAAGCTCGCGGGAGTGGCAGAGGGCGCCGCGAATGCCGAAGACTTAGCCGCCGCCAACCAGTTTGATAAAGCCGGACGAACGCTGCTCGAAGTCGTTAATCATTTGACGGACGTGTTGCTGGATATGCGGTAAAAAGAAAGTGATGAGTACTGAGTGATGAGTACTGAGTCAAGGGACAGCCCACTCAGTACTCATCACTCAGTACTCATCACTTGTTCTTGGGGTAGTAGCCCTGGCGGGCACGCACGCGAAGTTCCGGGTGTGCAGGCAACGTAACTGCTATGCGGCGAAATTGCGCACCAGCCGCTTGCGAGTTTGAGTAATACTGCAACAAGTACTGGCCGCGAAGCTCGGCGGCGACTTCATTAAAAACTCTCTCCAAATCTTTTTCCGCTTCCGGCACGTAGGCTGTGCCGCCGGTGGACTGTGCGATCGACTCCATCGCGTTCTGGGCCCGGGTGCTAATCTCATTGAGATGGATTGATGGGCCACCAGGATTAATCGAGTAGAAGGCAGCGTCAGCCTGTTGCACGGATCTTTGAACGTCAAGAACAGCGCGACGACGACGATCCAGGAGGTTCTGGTAGGCGACCGCTGAAGTCGCCCCGCCTTTTTGGTTGGCGCGATACTCAGCCACCGTCAGGTCTCTAACAACGCTGCTGAAGTTGTCGTCGCCATCAGAAATTGTGAGGATCACGCGACGATGGCGGTCCGCCGAATTCTCAACCAAATACCTGGCTGCGGCCACAACAGTGTCATAGAAAGCCGTCGGTACGGGAGCACTGGCCGCCGGAATGCTCAATATTTTTGCCGCCGCAACATCCGCGGAGGCCAGCGGCGAAACAAGCTTGGGCTGATCTGAAATCGTAAACACCGCAGCGCGATCCGCAGGTTTCATGACCTGTTTGAGAAAGCTGGCTGCTGCTCTTTGTTGAAACTGAAAGAAACCCTTCTGGCTAACGCTGCTGGAAACATCAAACAGAATGACGATGTCGAGCGGCACCTCATCGGGATTCCCGATCTCAACCAGTTGCTGTTCGCGACTTTCTTCCGCCAGGCGAAAGTCGTTAACCAACAAACCTCGCAGCGGCTCTCCCTTCGCGTCAACCACAGAGACAGGCACCATCACCAGATTCGAGCTCGTGCGAATTACTTCGAAGTCATCGTCTTTCGGCGGAGCGGGAGTTGGGGTGGGTTTGGGAGTTGGCATCGGTGGCGGCGGCGGCAAATCCCGAATTGTTTGCGCTGCGATGGAAGCGAAACAACAAAAAAGAGACAACACCGCAAGCAGCAGTGCTGTCCCCAATTGTTTTCCACCACGTTCGCGAGTCATAAAACCATCCTCATGCCGCCGAGTGCTTCCCGGCGTTGCGGGCCTTAGCTTGTTATCTTAACAACTTCCCGACGGCATGATTCATGGGTTTAGTTGCAACGCAAACCTTCCTACCTATTCCGGGCTATTCTCCGCTTGAACTGGAGCTGGTCATTTTCGGAGCTTCCTGCATCAGGCCCTTGTTAACCAGGAGTTTCACTTCCACGCGGCGATTCTGCGCCCGGCCTTCGCGCGAATTATTTTCGGCAACCGGATTCGACTCGCCATATCCGTAAGGCGTGACGATACGTCTGAGCGGAATCTGATGGTTCTCAACCAGGTAACGAATCACCTTATCAGCGCGGCGCTGGCTCAAAGCGCGATTTCTTTCAATGCTGCCAGTGGTATCAGCATAACCAGACACCTCGAGCACATAGCCCTTGGCGTTAAGCGCCTTGGTCGCAAGCTCATCGAGCTTTGCTTTTGAGTCAGCGGACAACACTGCGCTGCCGACCTTAAAGTTAACGGCCAAAACTGACTGCGGTACATAGTCGTCAAGTGCAGAGATACGCTCGTTCGTTGCATTGACTCCAGCGACAGCCGAATCAGCGGTTTCCTGTGCGGCCCTGGCGCCACCCTTTGCAGTGTTGGCGACAGCGGCAAGCTCATCCAATTGGCCGGAGAGACGCTGCGCATTTTGTTCCACCTGACTGAGCTTCGTTTCCGTAGTTGAAGCGCGATCCTCAAGCGGAGCAGCGCGAGATTCTACCGCGCGTGCTACACGAAGATCTGATTCGTTGAATCTGACTTTCGTAGCTATCAGTTCACCTGACCCGTTGCCACGCCCTTCAACTTCCAGGTTCAGGCCTCGAACGATCTGCGTTTGCGCGTAGTTTGCGCCGCTGCGCAGAAAACCGCCATTGGCCTTAACACTCGTACCACTATCGAGGCGAACTACGGTATCAACACCATTAACATCGCGGACGGTGAAAGTGTCGGAGTCTCGCCGTGTCACGACACCTTTGATCTTCACCTTCTCGCCACTGGCGACGGTGCGGGAACCAGCTCGTGCTGTGGTGTCCTGCGCGAAACCGACTGATGCTGAAAAAGCCAGCAGGAAGACTGCCAGCATGAGCGAGGAAAACATTCTAAACTTCGGGATTGCCATAAATAACTCTCTCCTTCTCTTCTGAAGTGTACGGCTCACGCAAGCGAGCTCGTCCGCGTTGTAGGTTCTGACGAACATTTACTCTGAATTGTTGCCCGCCGCTTAGGAAGTTACTAAAAAGATGTTCACTTCTAGCCCGCGCAGAAAACTAAGTCAAGGTCTTAAGAGTCGAGCGTCGCATTCATCATTTAATTGCCACTCGATCGCAATAACCCGGAGCTTTTTAACGACAATCGCGGTGACAAACCGAACACACTTGGCCGGTCACCGCGACTGATCAAACTTCTGCAACCTGAGATCTCAAATCAGAGTGAAAATTCTCCCGCCTCCAGTTGCTCCTTTATATAAGCAAGAAAGCGTTCCGCGTCAGAGCCGTCGATCACGCGATGATCGAAACTCAGCGCAAAGTAAGCCATCCAGCGAATTGCTATGTAATCCTCGCCATCAGACGAGGTTAATACTTTCGCGCGCTTTTCAATCTTACCCACGCCGAGAATTGCCAGTTGTGGCTGATTGATAATCGGGGTGCCGAACAGACCACCGAAGACGCCGGGGTTTGTAATCGTAAAGGTACCGCCGCCCACTTCATCCGGCTTCAACTGTTTCGTGCGCGCGCGTTCTGCGAGATCGTTGGCGACCCGCGCCAGTCCGGAAATTGAAAGATCATCCGCGCGCTTGATTACGGGGACGATCAAGCCCCAGTCCAGCGCGACTGCCATGCCGAGGTTGATGTCGCGTTTGTAAATGATCTGATCGCCGCTAACCTGCGCATTGAAGATCGGGAACTTGCGCAGCGCGTTGTTGACTGCCTGAAAAATAAACGGCATATAGCTGAGTTTGGTGCCGGTTCGTTCCGCGAACGCATCTTTCTGTTGCTCACGTAGTTTGGCGATGCGCGTCATGTCGATTTCGTAGACAGTGGTGACGTGTGCTGAAGTGCGGCGGGATTGCACCATATGTTCCGCGATCTTCTTGCGCATGACCGTCATCTGCTCGACCTGATCGCCCTCCCCCGGTTTCAACGGGGCTGGAGCCGGCGCTTCCTGAATTGCACCTGAGGCTGATCTGGCCGCTGGCGCCGCAACCTTTGCCCCAGCCGGAGCCGGACTACCCGACTCGATAAAACTAAGGATGTCGTTCTTGGTGACGCGCCCGCTAAGACCGGTTCCCTCCAGCCCCGCGATATCAACCCCATGCTCCTGCGCAATCCGGCGAACCAGTGGACTAGATTTCGTGCGACGAAGTTCTTCCGCAGTCTGCGCAGCACTGCCGCCGTTACCGGTCGACGCAGCAGCTTGCCCACTCTTCGCACTTGAAGATTTTGAGGTGGCGCTTGTCCCTTCACTGGCTTTTACGGATTCGTCAGAGGAGCTGGTCGCGCCGTCCGATTGCGACGTAGCCGCTTTGGCTTTGCCCCGGGGTTCTACTTCGCGTTGTACTTCTGCACTGGTGGCCGCGGCTGCATCAACCTGCGGTTGCACCGGCGCAGGATCAGCAGGTTTCGCCGTCGGCTTTGCAGCCGGCTCTGCTGTCGCAGGCGCAGCTTCCGGCGCAGCTTCAGCTTTTGCGGGTGCGGCAGCGCCGCCGTCGAGTACCGCGACGGTAGTGTTTATTTCCACCGTGTCGCCTTCTTTGAAACGGATCTCCGTTAAAGTGCCGGCCGCCGGTGATGGAATCTCCGCGTCAACCTTGTCGGTGGAAATCTCGAACAGCGGTTCATCGCGTTCGACGTGGTCGCCGACCTGTTTCAGCCATTTCGTTATCGTTCCCTCGGCGATGGATTCGCCCATCTGCGGCATTACAACTTCTGTACTCATATATTCTCCAAAAAACTCAGTATGAGTGAGATTCTCTTTCCTCAGTACTGACTACTGTTTGCTTTCTACTGACCGCTATTCCGCCGTTGTCGGATCGATAACCGACTTGATTTCCGAGATCCGATTGGCCGGAAAGCCACCCTGGCTTGCGTGCTCTCGGATCATCTCTTCGTTCGGCGAGATATAAACACAATACACCTTGTCGCCGGTCACGTAGCTTTGCACCCACTGAATCTGCGGGCCCATTTTCTGCAACACGCCGCACGATGTTTGCGCGACGCCTTGTAGCTCCTGCGGCGATAGATTTCCCGCGCCAGGAATCTCGCGTTCAATTAGAAACTTTGGCATGGTTCTCCTCTTAGATTTCAGATCTCAAATTTGAGATCTCAGACTTCAGTACGCAGCGAGCTTCCGCGCCGCCTCCGTGACGTCTTTCGTCTGCGGCAGATAGTAATCTTCCAACGGCGGTGAATACGGCACGGGCGTGTCGATCGACGCAACGCGCAAGACCGGCGCATCCAGCCATTCAAACGCTTCTTCCGCGATAGTGGCGGCAATCTCCCCACCGATGCCCCCGGTTCGTGACGCTTCGTGCAACACCATCGCTCTGCTCGTCTTTTTAACACTGGCCAGAATGGCCGGCTTATCAAGTGGCGCGAGCGTGCGCAGATCGATCACCTCCACGTCCAGACCTTCCTTTTCGAGTTCTTCAGCCGCATCCAACGCTGTTAAGACCATAGCTCCGAAAGTGATGATCGAAAGGTCGCGGCCTGCGCGTGCTGTGCGTGCCTTGCCAATCTCTACGATGTAATCGTCCGTGGGCAACTCTTCTCGCAGTCGCGGCAAGCGATAAAGCTTCTTGTGTTCGAAATACAAAACCGGATCGGGATCGCGAATCGCTGCTTTGATCAGTCCTTTCGCATCGTAAGCGGTTGCAGGCTCGACGATTTTTAGTCCCGCTGTGTTCAGGAAGAACGCCTCGGCATTGATGGAGTGAAACGGCCCTGAGCGCACGCCTGAACCACATGGTCCGCGAAAGACTGCCGGGATGTTGGCGCCCCAGCGATAACGACATTTCGCGGCGTAGTTGGTGAGCAGATCGAAGCCGGCGGAGATGAAATCGATAAACTGAAACTCGGCCACTGCCTTCATTCCCATCAGCCCCGCGCCACATGCCGCGCCCACAATCGCCGCTTCAGAAATCGGCGTATCAATAACGCGGCCCGCGCCAAACTCATCGATGAGCCCGTCGGTAACCTTAAACGCGCCACCGTAAGCGCCAACGTCTTCGCCAATCACGAAGACCGTTGGGTCGCGTTCCATCTCTTCCCAGATGCCCTGACGAATCGCTTCCAGCAACGTGGCCGCTCCGCCCCGCTCAGGACGCGCCGATTTATGTTCTTTCTTGAGTGCGGTTGCCATTTACTTGATGATGATGTCGTCGTCCCCTGGCGCTGGGGCGCCGGCAGAGCCTGGCTGCTTCTCGTCACTGGACTCGGCTTTGCTTGTTCCCTCTTCTACCTGATCCGTAGAGTCCTGTTTCTTGTCGTCACCCATGTTTATTCCCTGCATTCAATAAAGACTAATCGTCTCTTATTTACTTCCAAACCAATCCGGGTTATTCCGGGCTTGGCATTAATTCTTCAAAACTTCGGGTCGAAACGCCGGCGGCACAATGCTGTTGTCGAAAACTCCGTACGCGGCCTGTTCAGCTTCGGGCATTGGCGACGACTCAGCCCAGGCGCAATCCTCTTCGATCTCCCGCAACACATCGGCGGTTATCTCATCCATTTTTGCCTGGTCCGCTAATCCACGTTCCTTCAGAAACGCTTCGAAACGATCGATCGGATCGTTGTGTTTCTCCCACCATTCAATTTCGCCTGTCGGCACGTAACGTTGATCGTCGTGCTCCGCGTGGCCTCGACGACGGTAAGTCTTCGCCTCAATCAAGACCGCGCCACCACCCCGGCGCGCATAGTCCGCTGCCCGCTTGGTTACTTCGTAACACCCCACCACGTCATTCCCATCAACAATCGAAGCCGGAATGTTGTAGCCGGCAGCCTTCTCGGCCAGGTCTCTCACGGCGGTCTGCAAGCTTGTCGGAGTTGAATAGGCGTAGTGGTTGTATTCTGCGATCACAATTAAAGGTAGCTTCTGAACGGCGGCGAAGTTTAGTCCTTCATGAAACGCGCCAGTGCTCATGCCGCCATCACCGATGTAGGCAATCGCAACCGTGGGCTTCTGCTGCATGCGAGCGGCGAGCAACACGCCTGTCATCACCGGAATCATGTCACCCAGATGGGATATGGGACCAACGAAGCCTTTGCTCATATCGCCGAAGTGAATATTGAGATCGCGGCCGCCTGATGGTCCCCAGGCCTTGGCCATATACTGCGCGAAGATTTCGCGCGGACGAATTCCCTTCACCAGCACCGCGCCCAGATCGCGAATCAACGGCGTAACGAAATCCGTTGGCTCCAAGGCGAAGGCGCTGCCGACCGCAGTTGCCTCCTGACCCAGCGAACGAAAAACCCCACCGACAACTTTCGTTTGCCGGTACAAATTAACGAGTCGCTCTTCGACGAGCCGCGTTAGCTTTAGGTAGCGGTAGAGTTCGAGCATCTGCTCGGGTTTGAGAGTGGTATCGGAAGTGCAGGTCAGCGGTTTACCTTCCTGCGGCTTTTGCGGCGCAAACTTCGTACTGATACGCATCTCGAAACGCGGCCGGCGCGGACCACGACGGCTCCGCGCATCGCGACCTCGCGCAGGGGTTTGCTCTGACTTGTTGGCGTCGTCTTCCATTGTTCAATCAGGGACAGACAGGAAAGTCTGTCCTACTTAGATATGCACCGACAACCCGTGCACACCTTCCGCGGCCTCCATCACGGCTTCGGAAACGGTCGGGTGCGCGTGCATTGTGCGGCCGAGTTCTTCGGTGGTTGATTCGAGTTGCATAGCCACGCACGCTTCTGCAATCAGCTCGGTCGCGTGCGCGCCAATGATGTGCACGCCGAGTATTTCGTCATACTTGCCTTCGCCGACGATCTTCACAAAGCCTTCCTCTTCGCCGAGAATTCGTGCTTTGCCGGAAGCAGAAAAAGGAAACTTACCAATCTTCACGTCGTAGCCCTGTTCCCGCGCTTTCGCTTCCGTTAGCCCAACTGACGCGACTTCCGGATCGCAGTAGGTACAGTTTGGCACCAGCCGGAGATTGATCGGTCGCACGTCTTTCTGTCCGGCCATGTGCTCCACCGCAACGATGCCTTCCTTCGAAGCAAGATGCGCGAGCCACGGCGTCGCCACCACGTCACCGATTGCGTACACGCCCTTCTCGTCTGTCTGCTGAAACTGATCGACCCCGAGGCACCCCTTCTCCACCTTGATCTTTGTGCCTTCGAGGCCGAGCCCTTCGGTGTAAGGCATACGACCAACGGCGACCAGCAGCATCTCTGCTTCGAGACTCACTGCTTCGCCTTTCGCAGTCTTGCCGCTCACGCGCACGCCCTTTTCAGTCTTCTCCAGTCTTTCGAGCTTTGTATCAACCTGCGACTTGATGCCACGTTTGCGAAACGACTTCTCGAGTTCTTTCGAAACCTCTTCGTCTTCCAGCGGCACCAGCCGCGGCAGCAACTCGACGATCGTCGTCTCAGCGCCGAAGCGCGAATACACCGACGCGAACTCGACACCTACCGCACCGGCGCCCATCACGATCAGCGACTTCGGAACCTCTTTCAATTCGAGAATGTGATCGCTGTTGACGACGTGTAGGCCGTCAGTTTCAAAACCGGGTATAGGTCGAACGACCGATCCGGTCGCGATGATGATGTTCTTGGTTTCGAGAATTTGTTTCGTGCCGTCAGCGCCGGTGACTTCAACTTTTCCAGGCAGCGCAAGTTTTCCCGTGCCCTTGAAAACCGTCACCTTGTTTTTCTTCATCAGATACTCAATGCCTTTGGTGTTCTTCAGCACTACTTTGTCTTTGCGCTTCTGCACGTTGGCGAAAGCCAACTGGATCCCGGTTGCCTCTACACCAAAGTCCGCCGCATGTTGCATCTGCTCGTAAACGTGGGCCGACATCAGCATTTGCTTCGTCGGAATACAACCACGCAGGGTGCAGGTGCCGCCGAGGCGCGTGTCCTTTTCAACCATCGCCACCTTCAGGCCTAACTGGCCGGCGCGTATCGCCGCCACGTAGCCACCCGGTCCGCTGCCAATAATCGTTACGTCAAACTGTTCGCCGTTTTGTTTGTCTGCCAATGTACTCTCCTATGAAGACAGTGATAAGTAATGAGTGATGAGGGTCCGCTCAGAACTACCTGCGTCAGCGGATGGCCCACTTCGGGCATCATACCGCCGCCGCCCGCGCCAAGCTTCATCATCTCATAGCGTTTTGCATGCTTTCCTGAAAGATGGGCATTATAATCATTCGCTGCTGTTTCCTCCAATTGGCGCATGGAACGCAAAGTCAGAACCGGGAGCGGTAGCGACCGGGTCCATGCAACGCTAAACTCGATTCTGTTTCCAGCGACCCAGTCGCTACCGCTCCCGGTTCTGACTGAGCTTTGCGTAACATGAACTGTCTGAGGTCAACCAATGAAACACTCTGAAGGGTTTTTGAAACTCGTCAACGACGCCAAGAGTCGCATTCGTGAAGTGACAGTTGACGAAACGAGAGAACGGATGCAGTCGAACGACGGAGTTCGACTAATAGATGTACGTGAAGACAGTGAATGGGAACTCGGTCGAGCAGCGGGTTCGTCCCATTTAGCCAAAGGAATCATCGAGCGCGACATTGAAGCCGAGGTACCCGACAAGGCGACGGCACTAATCCTCTACTGCGGCGGCGGCTTTCGCTCCGCCCTCGCCGCAGACGTCCTCCAGCAGATGGGCTACACCAACGTCTTCTCAATGGCCGGCGGCTGGAAAGCCTGGAAAGACTCCGGCGCTCCCACGGAAGCAAGCTAGGGTGTCACTCTGGTCGGCCCGCCGTTTTCGCCGGTGAGGCGGCGCACGATCAAGAGCAGTTGATCGATGTCGATAGGCTTCGTCAGATGTTCAGCAAATCCTTCCGCATGAGCCCTCTCAATGTCGGCGCTGCGTCCATACCCGGTTAATGCAATCGCAGGCACGCCAACCATCTGCGGCAGTTTGCGCAGCTCTTTCAGTAGTTCATAGCCATCCATCTCAGGCATCGAGATATCCGAAATTACAAGATCGAATTGCCTCCGGTGGACGAACAGGAGAGCTTGGGCGCCGCTCCTTGCCAATTCTACAAAGGCTCCTTCGATCTGGAGCAGTTTGCCGAGCATCTCCATTGATTCGGCGGAATCGTCTACAACTAAGATGGACTTGCTCCGCAGTGCGCCGCTTGCGCTTACACTTTCGGATCTGAGGAAGTCTTGACCGGCTTTATATAACGGAATCCAAACGGTGAAACTGGCTCCGCGATCAACCCCGGCGGAATATACCTCCACGCGGCCGTCATGAAGTTCAGTCAATTGTCTTACAAGCGCCAGACCGATTCCCATACCTCCTTGTCTTCGCGAACTACTGGCATCCTGCTGACGAAAAATTTCAAAGACGTGCGGCAAAAACTCCGGCGCGATTCCCTGGCCACTGTCGCTGACCACTAGTTTCGCCTGGTCACCTTCCTGTTCGAACGTGACTTTGATTTCGTCGTTCGCAGGCGTGAACTTCACCGCATTGTTGAGAAGGTTCCAGGCGATTTGTGCCAGGCGAATCGAGTCGCCGTCAACAACCAGAATCTCCTCAGCCAACGCAATGTGAAGTGAAATTCCCTTGGCCCTGGCGTCCGCGCTCACGGTTTCTACGGCCTCCGTGATGACGGTTGATAACGACACCGGCTGCCGATCGAGCGATAGCTTGCCCATCTGCAAACGCGACAGATCAAGCAAATCCGAGACTAACTGCGACTGGGCCAGCGCATTCCGCCGAATAGTCTCCGCCGCTTTAACAACAAAAGAATGTTTCTGAGTTTCGTCGCTGCGTCGCAGAATCTCGGAATAACCAATCACGACGTTCAGCGGATTTCGCAGTTCATGAGAAAGCGTCGCCAAAAATTCGTCCTTTAAGCGATTGGCAGCTTCCGCTTCCGCGCGCGCTTCGCGTTCTCGCCGCAGCAAATTCTCAAGTTCTTCTTCGGCGCGGCGGCCGAGAGTGTTATCCGTAGAAACTCCCACTATGCCGATGAGCTCGCCTTTATCATTGAAAATCGGAGAATCATTCACCATCGCGGGGAAAAAACTGCTGTCGCGCCTCTGCACTTCAAATTCTCCGGACCAACTCTGTCCTAACTTGAGTGAATCTAGAATTTCAGCTCCCTTTTCCCTCATTGCCGGCGAAGGAATCAGATCCAGAATATTTGCGCCCAACGCCTCAGCGGCGGGCCAACCATACAGAGTCTCTGCGAATGAATTCCAAAAAATAATCGTCCCATTCAGATTGGTAGCTATGACTCCCTGCTCTACCGCGTCAAGCAAGCGGGCCTGGAACGCAATCTCTTCTTCAGCACGTTTGCGTTCAGTGATATCGCGGAAGACGACTACGAGGCCCGTAATCTTGTCAGCAGTTCGCAAAACGGAGGAGCCGTAGACCACGTCGAAGAAAGTGCCGTCTTTACGAATGAAGGAGTCCTGGTATTCCGTAAGCGTCTTACCTTCGCGAAGCACCTGCAAACCGGCGCATTCTTCGACTGGAAAAGGCGTCCCGTCTGGATGAGTATGGTGGGTCAAGTCGTGCATGCGACGCCCCAGAATCTCGTCGAACGTCCAACCAAAAATTCTTTGCGCCGCTGGATTCATAAACGTCAACCGGCCTTCAGTATCGACTGTGTAAAGCCCTTCGCCCATGCTCGACATGACGGTTTCGTCAAAGTCGAGAGCGCGCTCCAGTCGTTCCTGGGCTTCTTTGCTTTGCGTTATATCGCGCGCGATTTTGGAAGCGCCAATGATTTGCCCCTGCTCGTTTTTGATTGGTGAAACCGTTAATGAAACATTGATCAGCGTCCCGTCCTTGCGCTGTCTCAGAGTCTCGAAGTGATCTATCCTTACCCCGCGTCGGATCCGCTCCAGAATTCCTGCCTCTTCGTTCTGACGGTCGGGAGGGATTAGCATTGTGATTGGCTCGCCAATCGCCTCCTCGGCAGTAAATCCGAAGATGCGCTCTGCGCCCTTGTTCCAGGTATTGATTACTCCATTCAGATCCTTACTGATGATCGCGTCGTCAGACGATTCCACTATCGCGCCCATCCGCCGCAGAGCGATTTGTGAAAGCTCGCGAGCGCGAACGGCTTCAGCCAATTCCATCTCATGAAGGCGCGCGTTTTGCAGCGCGATTGCAGCCTGGTCAGCCAGGGCCGACAACTGCCATTGTTCGTCTGCATTCAGCGGTTGGGTACGCGCAATCAACAGAAGACCAGTCAGTGAGCGTTGGGCAATTACGGGAACCGAAACAAGAGTTTCGCCGTCGGCGATCGCGAGGGCAGTTCTTAACTGCTTGATCACATCTTCTTCCATTCGTCCGGAAAAGCTTTGCACCAGATCAGGATCGGCCCCCCGGAACGCGCGAATGGTTAAGGCTCCTTCGTTGTCTACGAGCAGCAGGACGCAGACGCGTGCGCCCACCAGGTGCGCAGCGTTTTCAACGATTAGATTGAGAACCTCATCAAAGTTGAGTGAGGTAGTGATAGCCCGATTGATGTCTGCTAATCGTCGTGAGGTATCGTTTTTTTCTACCCGTGGCTCGTCCATACTAAACCTGCCTTTTTCTTTACTCTCTTAATGACGACCTCTTTACTGGTAATTTTCCAGATGAGCACCCCGGCTCGGCCAGAAACAGATAGGGAAGCTGAATTCTGGGAAGACATGCTAATAACCAGAAACCTTAGAAGCAATTTGTGACCTGGTGATGGCGAAAGACTAGCTCAAGCGAAGATCATTGACAAGATTTGCCACCCTGGCCTGAAAGCTTGGCCTGTTGAATTGTTCCGGTGCTCTTCCGGGTTTAAGCATCGCCGCTCGTGATGTAGAATTAAACCGGTCGAGGCTCATGACAACTCCACGCAACACCGCGCTCGAATTCACATTCAGACCAGGACAGGAGTAGGACACTAGCCCGTACACCTATGTCAACTGAGGCAAGCGAACAAAAAAAGGGGAAAGCTGGCGTGCGCATCGAATCTGATTCGATGGGGAGCATTGAAGTGCCTGCCGATAAGTATTGGGGTGCGCAGACTGAGCGTAGTCTGCTGCACTTCAACATCGGCGACGATGTGATGCCGCGCGAGATGATTCGCTCCCTCGGCATCCTCAAGAAAGCTGCGGCGCTGGTGAATGCCGAACTCGGTAAGCTGCCCGCTGACAAGCTGAAGCTTATCGTTCAGGCTTGCGACGAAGTGATCGAAGGCAAACTCGACGGGCATTTTCCTTTGCGCGTTTGGCAAACCGGCAGCGGCACGCAGACCAACATGAACGCGAACGAGGTGATCTCGAATCGCGCCATCGACCTTGCAGGCGGAGTAATGGGCAGCAAGTCGCCCATCCATCCCAACGACGACGTCAACATGTCGCAGTCGTCAAACGACACGTTTCCGACGGCGATGTACATCGCCGGCGCCGAGCAGTTGAACCAACTCATCCCGGCAATTCAGGAAGTTCACGACGCCGTCGCCGCGAAGGCTGAAGAGTTCAAGGACGTTGTCAAGATTGGCCGCACGCATTTGCAGGATGCCACTCCGTTAACCGTTGGCCAGGAGATGTCTGGTTGGGCCAACCTGGTCGAGCGCGACATCGAGCGATTAAAGTTGGCAGAGCCCGGATTGCTCGAACTCGCGATTGGCGGCACGGCCGTCGGCACCGGGCTCAACTCCCATCCGGAATTTGGCGAGCGTGCTGCTCAGAAGATTGCCGAACTAACCGGTCTGCCTTTCAAGTCACATCCAAACAAGTTTGCCGCGCTCTCTGCTCACGACGAGATCGTTTTTGCGAGCGGCGTGCTCAAGACGTTGGCGGCTTCGCTGATGAAGATCGCCAACGACATTCGCTGGCTCGCGTCCGGCCCGCGTTGCGGCCTGGGCGAATTGATTCTGCCGGAAAACGAACCCGGATCATCAATCATGCCCGGCAAAGTGAACCCAACGCAGAGCGAGGCGATGACGATGGTGTGCGTGCAGGTATTTGGCAACGACGCGGCCATAACCTTCGCGGGCTCGCAGGGAAATTTTGAGTTGAACGTTTTCAAGCCTGTAATGATTCATAATTTCCTGCACTCGATTCGTTTGCTGCATGACGCGTCGCACGGCTTTGTCGAATATTGCATCGCCGGGATCGAACTCAACCGCGATCAAATTGACGAATACGTCCTGGGGTCGTTGATGCTGGTCACCGCCCTCAATCCGCACATCGGCTACGACAAGGCGGCGCAGGTAGCAAAGAATGCGCACAAGCAAGGAATCAGCCTGCGCGAATCGGCGATCGCGCTTGGTTTCTTAAGTGGCGAGGATTTTGATAAGTATGTTAAGCCGGAAGAGATGACGCACCCCTGACGATTGCTGATTTTGGATTGGCGATTGGCGATTGGCGTTTCACGTGAATAGCCCTCCTTAATCCCACGAGCAAAATGCCAATCGCAGATCAGCAATCTGAAATCTAAAATCTTTTATGCCTGATCGAAACGATCGTGTGAAGGAAAACGTGCCCGGCGCATATTACGTCGACTCGACGTGCATCGACTGCGATGTGTGTCGCGACACCGCGCCGGAAAACTTTCGTCGTTCCGACGCTAATAGCTATTCGTTTGTTTACAAGCAGCCAACTGAAGAAGAGATTGCGGCGTGTGAAGAAGCCATGCTGTGCTGTCCGGTTGAAGCTATCGGCAACGATGGCGAACAAGACTGAAAACCTAACCGCCAAGGACGCCAAGCAAAAGCACTCTAAGTTTTAGCAGGTTCCATTCTTTTTCTCCTGGCGTTCTTGGCGCCTTGGCGGTTGGTTCTCCCAATCAAATCAATCACAAAACAGTAGTTGAGAGCCAAAATGCCACGAACTACTGAAGCAAGAGTTAGCAGGGCTGCTCGTTCCTTGCAGCACGCGCTACCCGGACTTACAGTCGGCGCATTAGAATGAACGTTAAGAAAGAGGGCATACGCATGAGCAGAAGACTAATAACCCTATTCGGAACGCTGGCACTGCTGGCGTTGTTTACGACCCGGGCAAGTGCCAAGGAGATAACCATTCAGGGCCGGCTGCAAAGAACGGTTGAGGCAGGCGGCTGGGTGATTTCATCGGGCAATCAGAAATATCTGGTACTGAACGCGCAGCGATTTCAAAATGAGAAATGGTTTGTCGCAGGCAATGAAGTTGAGGCTGTCGGCGAAGCCAAACCCGAGGTGATTACAACTTACATGGAGGGCACTCCGTTTGAAGTGCGAACGATGCGCCCTTTCGCACAAAGCGGCTCCGGCGGAAATCAAAACGAGTTAAGAGGTCTCACCAAAGTGTTGGTAACCGGCGACTCGATAGTTCAGGCGCAACCGGACACCGCGATTCTAACCGTCTCAGTAGTAACTCAGGGACGCCGCGCTTTGGATGCACAACAGGAGAATGCTAACAAGAGCGATGCGGTGGTGCGGGCACTGAAAAGCGCGGCTGGCGCCGGCGCTGAAATAAAAACGAGCGGTTACAGCCTGCAACCAATCAGGGTCTACAAGGAAGGTCAGCCTCCGACCATCACCGGTTACGAGGCACGCAACAGCGTTTCAGTCGTCATGTCTGATCTAACAAAGGTCGGCCCAGTCATTGATGCCACCGGGCAGGCAGGTGCGAATGATATCGCGGGCATTTCGTTCACGCTCAGGAAGGATCGGCCTGCTCGCGATCAGGCTCTCGCAGAAGCAACGCGTGAAGCGGTCAGCAAAGCACAAGTTATCGCCACCGCGCTGGGTGGCCGAGTGGTTAGGATTGTTGAAGTGCAGGAAGAAGGCGTCCAGCAGCCTCGGCCAATTTATACCGATCAGCTACAAACGAGGACTATGGCCGCGTCGACTCCGGTCGAAGTGGGCACGCTCGACATTACCTCGCGCGTCCAATTGATCGCCGAAGTTGAACTCGGTCCAAGCTAAAATGCGAAGACGACGGAAGACCGAGGACCGGCGACCGCCAGTACCGTGGTTCTCTACGGTCTCCGGTCGTCCGTCGCCGGTCAGATAGGTCACCTCCCCTTTTCAAGGTTCTGGTGTTCCCTTATTCTATAGCTATCTAATTATGCCAAAGTCGAATCGTGAGGTTGCGTTGTTGAGCGTCGCCCATAGGGTGAGGCCCTCGGGGCGTTTGTGGAATCCTGCCGCCGACGTTTATCGCAGCGCTGATGGATGGGTAGTAAAGGTAGATCTGGCTGGCATCCGCGCCGACGATCTGGAGATCGCGGTTTACGACTCGAGCCTGCGGATTCGCGGGTGCCGCCGCGACACCTTCGTCAAAGACGGGTTTACTTACCAACAAATGGAAATTACTTACAGTCAGTTTGAGAAGACAATCCAGTTTCCCTGTTCGATCGAAGAGGCATCAATCGCGCACGACTATCGCGATGGGTTTTTGATCGTAAATCTCCATTGCCGGTAGTAGCCGGCGACCAGGAACCGGTAAAACGAAGAGACGAAGAACAATGTCAGAGATACTGGAAGAAGCAGAACTCGCGACGAAGATCGCGAGCAACCAACCAGCCACTGCGCTTGAGGACCAACCGGCGGCAGCGCGTCAGCCGGGCCAATCGTTTGAGATTGCGGTGCTGGCTTTGCAAAACACAACGCTGTTTCCCGAGACGGTCGTGCCGCTGGCAGTAGGCAGGCCTCGCTCGGTCGCGGCTGTCGAGGCGGCCCTGGCAACAGAAGAAAAGTTGCTCGCCTGCATCACGGTGCGCGCCGATGCCACCAACGCCGGCCAGGATGCCGGACCCGCGGATCTTTATCAGGTGGGCACGCTCACGATGATCAAGCGGATGGAACGCCTCGGCGAGACGATGCACATCATCGCGCAGGGCACGGATCGCGTTAAGGTCCTGGAATGGAAGCAGGAGAATCCTTACCTGCGCGCGCTGGTGCGGGTTCTGCCCGACGTTGAGATAAAGGACCCGGAAGAAGTTGAGGCGACCAAGCGCAACGTGCAAGCGATGGTTCAGGAAGCGCTGGCTCTGCTGCCTGGTGTTCCGCCTGAAGTTCGCGTGGCCATGATGGGATCGGTGGAACCAGTGCGACTCGCCTACTTTCTTGGCTCAATCCTGAATCTTGGCGTGGAGCAGGAGCAGAAGATGCTCGAAAGCGACACGGCAGACGAGTTGCTGCGGCTGGCGCATAGTTATCTCGCCCGCGAGTTGGAGATTATTCAACTGCGTTCGAAGATTGCGACGGAAGCGCAGTCGGAGATGGACAAGTCTCAGCGCGATTACATTCTGCGCCAGCAAATGAAGGCCATTCAGAAGGAACTCGGCGAGGACGAGGGTGGCGAACAGGCCGAAGCAGCGCTCTTGCGCGAACGATTAGCCGCAGCCGACTTGCCCGATGAAGTGAGGACGGAAGCAGAGCGCGAACTGAAGCGACTGGAGAGACTTCCTGCCGCCGCGCCTGACTACCACGTAATCCGTACTTACCTTGAATACGTGCTCGAGTTGCCGTGGCGAAAGTGGTCTGACGATAAACTGGACCTTAAGGAAGCGCGACGAATTCTGGACGAAGATCACTACGGACTCGAGGACGTAAAGGAACGCATCCTCGAATTTCTGGCGGTCATCAAGCTGCGGCCCGACACTAAAAGTCCCATTCTTTGTTTTGTTGGTCCACCGGGAGTCGGCAAGACTTCGCTGGGTCGCTCTATTGCGCGCGCGCTGGGGCGACAGTTTGAACGCATGTCGCTGGGCGGCATGCGCGATGAAGCTGAGCTGCGCGGACACCGGCGCACGTATATTGGCTCCATGCCGGGGCGAGTGATTCAATCGATTCGCCGCGCCGGAGTTAACAATCCCGTGCTGATGCTCGATGAAATCGACAAACTCGGCAACGATTATCGGGGCGACCCATCTTCGGCGTTGCTTGAGATTCTTGATCCGCAACAGAACAGCACTTTTCGGGATCACTATCTCGATCTGCCGTTTGATCTTTCGCGCGTCTTCTTCATTGCTACCGCGAACCAGCTTGGACCAATTCCACCGCCGCTGCGCGATCGCATGGAAGTCATTAATCTTGCCGGCTACAGCGACATGGAGAAGTTGCAGATTGCCAAGCGCTATTTGCTGCCACGGCAGATCGAAGAAAACGGACTCAAGCCGGGTCAGCTTACGCTCAGCGATGCGGCGATTGAATTGCTCGCCACGCGCTACACGCGCGAAGCCGGAGTGCGCCAGTTGGAACGAAGCATTGGCAGCGTTGCGCGCAAGGTAGCACTCAAGATTGCGCAAGCTGAGGCTGAGGCCGTCAGCGTCGATGCCGGCGACATACACGATTATCTGGGCGCGCCGAGGTTCTATCCGGAGCAGGCGCGGAAAGAATTGCCGGCGGGCGTGGCAACGGGCATGGCCTGGACGGAGATGGGCGGCGAAGTGCTTTTCATCGAAGCGACTCTGCTTCCCGGCGGTCGTGGTCTGACGATAACGGGACAACTCGGCGAGGTGATGCAGGAATCGGCGCGTGCCGCCCAATCCTATCTGTGGTCGCACGCGAATGAGTTTGGCATCAATGCGGAGATGTTCAAGGACTATGGCGTTCACCTGCACGTGCCCGCCGGGGCGATTCCCAAAGACGGTCCAAGCGCCGGCGTGACCATCACTGCGGCGTTAGCATCGCTCTACACCGGTCGCCGCGTACGCCCGGACACGGCGATGACTGGCGAGATTACGCTTTCAGGTTTGGTGTTCCCGGTCGGTGGCCTGAAGGAAAAAATCCTGGCGGCTCATCGCGCCGGAATTCGTCGCATAATGTTGCCGGCGCGCAACGAAGCCGACATTGAAGACTTGCCGGACGATGTACGCAAGGAATTGCAGATCGTATTTGTCTCGCGGATTAGTGAGGTGATCGATGCAGCGCTTGAGGTGTTGGTAGCGAATCCGCCACCGCCTCCGATCGTTACCAGCGGCCACCCGGATGCGATTCCGCGCCAGCCGGATACAAGCCAGACGCCGTTAACCGTGCGACAAAACTAAAGCCGACCGCCGCCTGGCCCGCAGTTCAGAGTTCAAGCTTTAGCTTGAGGATAAAACGCAAACTAAAGTTTGAACTCTGAACTGCTTGAGCCGCCACAAACAAGAAAAGGCGAGGATTTGTTCCTCGCCTTTTGATTTTGCAAATAAAGGACAGACAAGAATGTCTGTCTTACGACCCGCCCAAGAGAGCTATTGCGCCAAAGCAGAAACTGCACTGCCGCAGTCTTTCATAAACTGCGGCAGCTTTGAGCAAGGCGAGCCTTAGGCGCAAACGTTGACGTTGCAAACCCCACTGCAACACTGGGCGCTCGAGGTACAGGCCGACGCCGGCGGGAGACAAGTTGCCGCCTGGACGGGCGTGGGAGCGACGATGGAAGTCACCAGCGGCACGGCCACGACGGCAGCCAAGCCCAGCGTGCGCACCATCTGGCGTCTGTTCATGCCGGCAATGATAAAGGCGGGCGGCTCGATCTCTTTCTCCAAAAGATTATCTTTGGAGAATTGATCAACTGCATACCAGACCAGTTTCTCATCGACGGGCGTCTCAAGATCACGGGACAGTGCACTGCAAGCGTCCGCTAACGTGGTCTCGCCGTCACAGTACTTCCATACCTTTGCAGCGGTCTGGTTTAGACAGTGTGCCTTATTGGTATCCTGGTCATAGATCAGTATCTCACCGTCAACTTCCTGAATTATCAGTCCGCTTCTTCGCGTTTGCGGCATCTTTTCCATGTGCAGCTCCTTATCGCAATCTTGGAAATTTTACTCGTTGCAGGTCCCGAAAATTCTAACCTGGGTGATTCACGCCTCGTCCTGCCGATACCTTTGGCCTCCGGACTACTGAAACCGCATTATCCGGGAACCTACCTCGTTACCCTTACAGAAAAGCAAGTATTATTGGTGCAACAAATCGGCGTTCGCTGACTAGAGGCAACTGGCTTGTACGAGCCTGAAGACAATATCTCCGAGAGGGCTAACTAGTCAATAGCGAAACCTTGTTTTTGACTAGAAAATCGCTCTGAGAAATGTCTTAATTTCCGCCAAGTTCCGGGCCCCGCCCCGAGAATCACGACGGTCAATTCTCTTACTGCCCAAACCGCTGCCTGTACTCTCCGGAAACGATGAAAGCCTTCACCATTTCGGCGCGTTCAAAGTCTCCATTGAACTCGCTCAGTTTGTTGAGCCAGAATTGATAGCCACTCGCATCGGGATCGCGACGGAGATAACCGAAGTATTCCATCATCACAAACGCTGCATTGCGCTTGGCGGCGACGAAACGTTCGTTCTCGGCGATTTGACGCAGCGCGCCGTCCCGCGTCAACGTGCCCGTGGTTAAGCCATTCACGAGAGTATTTCGCTCGCTCTGGCTGAAGACAACTCCGGTGTGGCTAATAAGCGTGTCCACATAGCCATCGTTGCTGAGTCCGCCGTAGGCTGCCTGGAATTCCGGACGCTGCACCCAGGCGTTGGCAAACGCCTGTTTGTTTGCTTCCAGATCCGCTTGCCAGTTTCCGACGCCGACTACGATATTGCTGGCGACGTTTCTGGTGTCAGGCATGAACTCGGCGTAAAGCGGGGCCCGTCCATAACTGCTCCGGTAGAAACCATCCACCAGACCGCCTGTCTCCTGGAATTCAATTGACAGGAAGTAAGCCGCGCTCACGTTGATCGTTCTCCGCTCGATGCAGGAGGTGTCTGCGCCGCACGACGTTATCTGATCGCTCCAGAAGTTGAAGCCACTTTCATCCGGCTCACGACCAAGGAAGTCGAGGTAGTGTTGCCGCACGAAGTAGTCGGGTGTATCGATCACGTTGCCATGGACAACTGCATCAGGCAGGGCCGTGAAGATCGCATCAGTCTTGTTGGCCAGTAGCGAGAAGCTGCGGTTCTCAGGACTGAAGTGATAGTTCAGGATCCCCGGCGTGACCGTGTAGAAGTTGTCGGTGTCGACATTATTGAAACGGTAATTGCCGTCGCTGTCGGTGATGACCCTCGCTGTTCGTGCGCCGCTCAGGTTCATCGTCACACCCGCGAGCGGTGCGCCGTCCGGAGTTGTGATCCGGCCGCTTATGGAAGCCGGAGCAGCGGTTGGAGCGCAGCAGACGCGTGCTGACGAAGAGAGAGTCAGATCCCAGCCACCGGCAAATGTGCCGATGTCGGTACCCGCGTCATCCACAACGTAAAGGCTCCAGGTGCCGTTCGGATTCAGCCCGTTGAAAGCGGACGCGAATGTATCCGTGCCGGCGGTGGCCGGGGTCAGGTAGGGGGCGACCGGCGCCGGCGCTGGGAATGCGTCACCCGTGCCATAGTTGGTTGGCTTGAATGATCCTGAGGCGGGCGGTGCACCGCTGCTCGGCAGAAGCGCCGCAGCAGTATCATCCAGCGTATACGTCTGACCGGTCCAGTCAGTCCCGCCGATCACATCGGACATGACAATAAACTTCTGCCCGGTGGGCCCAACCAGCAGCACGTCCACATCACTTGGGAACGTGTGGCTGATTTGCTTGAGGGTCACAGTTACGTTCGTCACCGTTCCGACAAAACCTGCCACGGCAATGTTTGATGGATAGGGAGTCGCCGGCGCACCCGTAGTCGCGCCGGTTCCGGTAGCCGGAATAATTACCGCAGTTGGGTTCGAGTAGGTGGTGCTGTTCGTGCTGATCG
>JBDUAQ010000008.1:0-34023 GCA_040004575.1 bacterium | reverse complement strand
GCGATGACGATCGAACCGATTGTGACGCCGAGAAAACCGATCAAGAGCGGTTCCATAAGCGTCAGCAGGTTTGCAATCGCAGCATCAACTTCCTGCTCGTAGAAATCAGCGATTTTGCCGAGCATCGCATCCAGTGCGCCGGTCTGTTCACCGATACCGACCATCTGCGACACCATGTTTGGGAAGACCTCAGTAGCCCGCAGCGGATCGACAAAGTTTTCGCCGCGTTCCACTCCGGTGCGTACGCTAACGATTGCTTCCTCGATGACCACATTGCCGGCGGTACGCGCAGTGATGTCGAGCGACTGCAGGATAGGCACGCCTGACGAGAGCAGCGTCGAGAGGGTGCGCGAGAAACGCGCTACCGCAATCTTCTGAAGAATCTTGCCAAAGATCGGAAGCTTCAAAAGAATTCGATCAATGACCTTCCGTCCGCCTGGTGTTCTGCGGTAAAAGCTAAGGCCCACGGCCGAGCCAATGATCAAAACGAGAATGCCCAGACCGCCCCAGCCGGCAAGGAAGTTACTTATCCCAATCACGATTCGCGTAGGCAGTGGCAGTAATTCGCCCGGGCCCAGTAGACCAAGGAAGATGTTTTGAAACTGAGGAATAACAACCACCATGATGACCGCGACTGCCACGACGGCAAGCAGTATGACTGCGGTTGGATAGATCAACGCGGAGATCACATCCCTTTTCAACTTAACGATCTTTTCGATGAAGGTTGATAGGCGCTGCAAAATTAAGTCGAGGATACCGCCCGTTTCGCCGGCTTCCACCATGTTGGAGTAAAGCTGGTCAAACACGCGCGGATGCCGGGCCATGGCCGCGGACAGCGTCGAGCCTTCTTCAACGTCCTGCCGCACCTGGAGCAGTATCTGCTGGAAGTATTTGTTTTCCTGCTGTTGCGCCAGGATTTCCAGACACTGAACCAAAGGTAGTCCGGCATCGATCATCACGGAAAACTGGCGCGTGAAGATCGAGAGGTCCTTGGCTTTGACTTTCTTGCGGCCGCCAAGCTTCGGAATCCCTATCTCGCGACCCTTTTCCTTCACGGACGTGAGCGTGACTTGCTCGCGACGAAGAATCTGTCGCAGAGAATCGCGATTATCGGCAACACGTTCGCCGACGATAATTTCGTTTAGCCGGTTGCGGCCCTTGAATACATAGGTAGGCATAGCTGATTAGCTCCAGAGTCTAAGTCTATTTGATGGAAGGTCGAGCTCCGATTGGGCGTCCCTGGGCGTAGGGGCTCGGGTGTGGTTTGTTACCGTTGCCGGTGTTGAGGCCGGATCCGCGATCTATCAGTTCCTTTAGTTCATCGGTGTTGGACGATCGCTGCATAGCCGTGTCCAGCGTGATCTGGCGTTTGTGATAAAGCGTGGCCAGCGCCTGATTGAAAGTCTGCATGCCATACTTGTCCTGGCCGGTTTGCATCATCGAGTAAATCTGGTGGACCTTGTCTTCGCGAATCAGGTTTCTGATAGCGCCATTGGGAATCATAATCTCAAGCGCCATGGCCCGTCCGGTTTTCTCGGCGCGTGGCAGCAGGGCCTGACACATGATCCCTTCCAGAACGAGCGAAAGCTGAGCGCGAATTTGTGATTGCTGATCGGAAGGGAAGACGTCGATAATGCGGTTGATGGTTGAGGCTGCGGAGTTTGTGTGCAAGGTAGCGAGGGTAAGGTGGCCCGTTTCCGCGATTCTCAAGGCTGATTCAATAGTTTCCAGGTCGCGCATTTCGCCGACCAGCACCACGTCAGGATCCTGGCGCAAAGCTGTTCGTAAGGCTGCGGCAAATCCGTGCGTGTCAGAATTGACCTCTCTCTGATTTACCAGACAGCTCTTGTGGTTATGCAAAAACTCAATCGGGTCTTCGATCGTCAGGATATGCTCGTGGCGATCGCGATTGATCTTGTCAACCATCGCCGCGAGGGTCGTTGACTTACCGGAACCGGTTGGGCCGGTCACGAGAATCAAGCCGCGAGGCTTTTCGCATAAGGTCCTGACGATCTCAGGCAGTCCCAGATCTTCGAATGCTTTGATCTCGTAAGGAATGGCGCGGAAGACACAACCTACGGCTCCCCTCTGGTTGAACAAGTTGGCGCGAAAACGCGCGAGGCCCTTCACGCCAAAGGAAAAGTCGAGTTCCAATTGCTCCTCGAAGCGATGCTTCTGCGCGTCCGTGAGAACGGAATACGCCAATTGCTTGGTGTCGGCAGCAGTCATTATGCGGAAGCCTTCGAGTGGCCGCAGATGTCCATCGACACGAACCTGCGGCACGGAGCCAGTAGTAATGTGCAGGTCGGAGCCGCCAAGCTCGGAGAGCTTTCGCAGCAGCTCCGAGAGTGAAAGCGGGGTGCCGGTTTCTGTTAATGACATCGAGAACACTCCTGCGGATTGAAGGCTGTTATTTGTTTCCAGGTTGAGCGTTGGCACTCGTCTTGGCGTTGAGAGACGAAATGAATTTTTCGCCTTCGACCGTGAGTTTGTCTGAAAACTCCAGCGGCGTGCTAAGCGTCAGGCTGTAAATTTTTCCGTCAAGCTCGGCGAAATAGAAGTTCCAGGACTTCTCAGGTGAACGACCGTCGCTGGGCGTTTGGGCGATCACGACGAACACGCGTGCGCCGTTTACCTGACGCTCGTAATCGTTTATTACCCAGCCGCCGGCATTGATCATTTTGTCGATGGCGATTCGCCGCAGATCTGAAAAGGACACGCCGGCGAGCATCGTGCGTTGTTCTCTCTGGGTCAGGTAAGCGGGGTTCGGGCGACTGCGCGCAACGACTGCGAGTGAGCCCTGACCGGGCACAGCCGCATTGCCTTCCATGCGAAACTTAAGTTCACCGCCATTCGCGAGGGTGGCGTTGTTCCAGCCCGCGGGAAGTTTGGGAAGCGCAAGGACGGCATCGGGAGCGGTCGACTTTGCAAAGACCGGACCAAGCGAAGAGTTGCGGTGAGCAAGAAGGGCCAGGCGGCGCAAGCGCAAGCGAGCGCGGTGACGTCGCCACCAGGCACGTGAATGACGTCGAAGTCGATGGTGTTCTTGAGCTGCCGGCCGGAGGCCATGCGCCGTAGAACCCGCGAAGGGAAGCATGACTACGACTGAAACCAACATCAATAGCGATAGAGTGATTGTGCGCAACATAGTATTCCTCTTTCCGTTAGGCCACCGTCTCGCGTACTACTTCCTCGAGAGTGGTTAATCCAGCGCGAACCTTGTGCAGTCCGGATTCGCGCAGCGTGATCATACCGTCTTCAATCGCTTTCTTTCGCAACTCCAGCGATGAAGCGCCGATCAGGATCAGTTCGCGGATGTCATCGTTGACTTCCATCACTTCGTAAAGACCAATTCGTCCCTTGTAACCGGTGTTGTTACAAGTCGCACAGCCTTTTCCCTTGTATGTCTTAAGCGCTTTGGCATCTTCGGCACTGAAGCCGACTTCCATAAGCGCTTCGGGAGGCATTGGGGCTTCGCGTTTGCAGTCTTTGCAGACGCGGCGGATGAGCCGCTGCGCCTGAATCAGATTCACGCTCGTCGCCACGAGAAATGGCTCAATGCCCATGTTCATGAGGCGGGAAATTGTGGACGGAGCGTCGTTAGTGTGAAGGGTTGAGAGTACGAGGTGTCCTGTAAGGGCGGCCTTAATTGCGATCTCCGCGGTTTCGAAGTCGCGGATTTCACCGACCAGAATAATGTTGGGATCCTGGCGAAGAAAGGCACGTAGCGCAGCCGCAAAGTTCAAGCCGATTTGCTCTTTCATTTGGACCTGGTTGATTCCCATGAGGTTAAACTCAACCGGATCCTCAGCCGTCATGATGTTGGTCTGAACGGTATTGAGAGATTGAAGCGCGGAATACAGAGTGTTTGTTTTTCCGCTTCCGGTCGGGCCCGTAACCAGGACCATGCCGTAAGGCCTCGAAATGTTGCGCTGAAACTTGACCAGCGACTCCGGTTCGAAACCGAGCTTCGTCATGTCGAGCATGAGGTTCTCTTTATCCAAGAGACGAAGCACAACCTTCTCGCCGAACAGGGTCGGCAAGGTGGAAACACGAAAGTCCAGCTCACGCGACCGTGCGTCAACCTTAACCTTGATCTTTATGCGCCCGTCCTGCGGCAAACGCTTTTCTGAGATGTCGAGCTTGGACATGATCTTGACGCGTGAAATCAGGGCGTCGCGCATTTTCAGAGGCGGCCGCATCACATCGTACAAAACACCGTCAATGCGGAAACGGATGCGAAGTTCTTTCTCGTAAGGCTCTACGTGAATGTCTGACGCTCCGCGGCGAAGTGCATCGACGAGGAGCACGTTTACCAGTCTGACGACCGGGGCGTCTTCGCTTATTTTGGAGAGGGCAGTGAGGTCAATCTCTTCGTTGTCTTCAACTACTTGGACGTCTTCGGTGCGGTCTTGATCGAAGTCGATCGTATCCAGTGAGACGAGGTCGGCATGCGTGATGCCGCCGTTGGAGCCCTTGGCACCAGCACCTTCGAAGACCATTTCATCTGCACCCATCGCAGACAACTCAATCTCCTTGGAAATGCCGTAGTACTTGGAGATTGCTTGCTGAATGCTCGCCTCTGCGACTACTACCGGCTCGACATTCAGTCCGGTCATAAACTTGACGTCGTCCATCGCAAAGACATTGGTCGGGTCGACCATTGCCAACGTGAGGCTGGCGCCAACGCGAGAGAGGGGGAGGACTGAATACTTCTGCGCTACTTCCTGAGGGATGAGGTGGAGGACCTGCTCGTCGATCTGGAAGAGTTCCAGATTCACGGAAGGAATGCCATATTGCCGGGAGAGGACAGCCGTTATCATGTCGTCGGAAACCAACCCCAACTTGACGAGGTTGAACCCCAACCGCCCGCCGTGCTCGCGCTGGTAATCAAGCGCCTCACGGAGGTGCTGCGGACTAATGAGATTCTCTCGAACGAGAATTTCGCCTAGTTTTGCCGACATTTGTACCCCGGTGTTGAGATAACTAAAAGAAGATCCACAAGATGGGCCAACAATTCTGCGAGAAATGGTTAAGCAGACTGGAAGTTAGGACACGGCGGAACGGTGGTAAACACCGTTTGGCAAACATAGTACAAGTTGATCGACCGAGCTGTCAAGGCCAATTTTTCTAGGGAAATCGACGATAGTGTGGAGAAAACGTTGGCTCGACTAAGGCTGGACGAGGGTTTAGGCGAGGTCAAATTGTCGGATTACAGTCCAGGATAGTGGAGCGGTCAGGTGGCTGACGCTAGACAGAAAAGGGGGCCGCATGGGGTTGTTTTTCCCGATGCGGCCCATTCGAGGGAGACCCGCAACCTGAGTTCGGCCTCTCAGATGAGGGCACTTTTAGGGCTTGCGCCGACGAGTTGGCGTTGACGTCTTTTCGGCCTGAACGTTCTGCTGTTCCTTCATATTCTTCAAGATATCCTGGGCGTCTGTTTTCAACTGACCGTCCGGCGCCTTATCCACGTAGCGCTGCAAATAATTGGCGGCCAACTGATAACTGGCTTTCGCCTCTTCTTTTTTGCCGTCGGCCTCTTTGACGAAACCGAGGTTGTAGAGAATCAACCCAAGATTCTTTAAGGATTCCACGTCGTCTGGATTTTCAGTTAGGATTTTCTCATAAGCCGGCTTGGCCTTTTCGTAAGCATTGGCGTCGAAAAGCATTTGCGCCATATCGTGTTCAGCTTTCGACTTCTTAACCGGATCAGCTTCCGCTGCGATGTATTCTTCGTAGGCCGTTATGCCCGCATCCGCCTGGTTCGGATCCACTTTGGTGACAAAGAGCCGTGAAGCCTCAGCTCTCGCGAGAAGCGCGAAGTACAAATTTAATTTGGCATTGTTAGCCTCGGCCGGATCGGTCGGTGCGGGCATTGCCTTTAACATCTTAACGGCCTTGCTGCTCGATTCCCGGGCCGCGGTCCAATCTTTCTTGGCCGCTTCAATGCCTGCGTTCTTTGCGGCCTCATCTGCAGTCTTAATTGCGACGTTATATTTATCCACCGCCCTGGCGTTCAGGGCCATCGTCTTATTGGTCAATAACGCCGGCGCCCCCGGATGTTCGGGATCAGCTTGCAGGCCCTCATCAAAGCGAGCGATCGCCTCGTCATAATTCTTCAGCTTTAAAGCCTCATTACCAGCTTTGAACGAGCGGCCAATTATTTCGTTAGATGCTTCGGCCTTTTTGTTCGACGTTAAGATTTCCTCATTCTTCTTGATTAGCTCCGCACGCTTGGCTTTGTCGTCAGCGCTTTCCTTCGCTCCGCCGGATGCGGCGCCGGGAGTAGTAGCCATCGCCGTTTTTATTTCCGCCAGAGTTAGAGGTTTGCCATCGCCAGGCGTCAATTCAATTATATAGTCCCTCTCGGTCTTGACGTTCACACCACGGAGGTAGGAAGACTGCGCGCCTGGCATGCTCGCTGCAATTATGTACTCACCGACATAAGGCAAAGCAGCATATATAAACTCGCCTTTCTTGTCGGTCTTTGTACTAATCTTTCCAGTAGCAATGTCTGTTCGGTAGACGTCGACTACAGCACCAGCGGCAGGAACTACAGTTCCGTCAGCCTGTCTCAGATTGACATGCCCGCGAAGCTGCGCGCTTTGTGCGGAGCCAACGATGCTGATCGACGCGATTAAGGTAATGGTGGCAAGGAGAGGCAAAAAATATTTACGAAACATCTAAGATTCCTCCAAAGAGTATGTCCAGTTGATTGGGTAGTACGGGAGAGTCCATAGGATGCTCCGGCACTGCTACTGGTTGTAATTGTCTTTCAGGATCGACCTAAAGTTAATGAGCAAACCTCTTGCTGTCAAGCAGATATGGAATTGGGTCTACGACACCGGCGGCGCGGAACGCCCGCAGTCGCAGGGCGCAGGAGTCGCAGTCGCCGCAAGCCACATCGGAATCGCGATAGCAAGACCACGTAAGTTCAAAAGGTGACTTAAGTCGCTGGCCCAGTTCCACTATTTCAGACTTCTTCAAAGCTATGACCGGCGTTCTGATCTCAATTTGAGTTTCCGGTTTTGTGCCGGTGCTTATTGCCTGCTGAAACGCTTCGTAAAACTCGGGGCGGCAATCCGGATAGCCTGAAGAATCTTCAGCCACGGCGCCGATGTAGATAGTTCGGGCGCCGATTACTTCAGCCCAACTGGTGGCAATCGAGAGAAGATGCGCGTTGCGAAAGGGCACATAGCTTGTTGGTATGCCGGAGCCCGCGAGACCTGCTGAAGTGACGGCAATATTCTTGTCCGTTAACGATGACCCGCCGATTTGCGCGAGGTGTTCCAGGGAGACTATCAGGCGTTGCTCGACTCGGTAATGGTCGGCAAGAGCTTCAAAAGAGCGACGCTCGCGCGGTTCTGTGCGCTGTCCATAAGACACATGAAGGAATGCCAACCCATCTGCGTCTTCGTTGGCAACTGCCGCGGTCACACAAGAATCCATTCCGCCCGAAACCAGGCAAACTGCCAACCCCAGCCCAGCGTCATCGTGCGTGGCTGATTCAGAAGATTCGTAGGCTGCCTCGTCATGTCCGCCCATCAGACTCCGCGGGCCTCCGGCCCCCAAATGTATTTGTGGAGTTGCAACTGCATGCGGACATTTAGCCCGCTGGCAGAGATCCACTCCGCCATCTCTTTTAGGTCTACCGCGTCCCAGGCAGGCGAAATCAGAACAGCCCTGGCGCGATGATCCAAATCATACCGTTCGATAATTTCCAGCGCGTACTTCCAATCTTCGAAGTTCATAATTACAAACTTCACTTCGTCTTTGTCAGCCCGCAGGCGTCCCAGGTTGGGCCAGTGGTTGCGCTCAGCTTCGCCAGACGCCGGACACTTGACGTCAAGAATAATACTGGCTCGTAGGTCAACGTCCTCAGTCGAAACGAAGCCACCCGTTTCAATTAGTACCTCAAAGCCTTTGGCACACAATCGTTCGATCAAGACAAACGCCTCGAGCTGTGCCAATGGCTCGCCGCCGGTTACTTCAACGAGATTGCAATTCAAGCCGCGCACCTGGCTCATTATGTCGTCAACGGTAAAATGCTCGCCGCCGCTGAACGTATACTCGCTATCGCACCAAACGCAGCGCATCGGACAACCGGTCAAACGAACAAAGGCGCACGGCCGCCCGGCATGCGTGGATTCACCCTGAATCGAGCGAAATATTTCCGTAACTCTTAGCATTGAAAAACTAGTTTCCGCGAGCTTCGCCGCCGTTCCTGCTGGGGCTTAAGATCTGAAAAATTGGTGCTCGTTCGCGAAACCTTGCTCCTAATCGTTTGAAAGTTGAATCTAGCCCACCGATCAAGGCGTGTCAAAGTTACCGATAAAGCTCGCAGCCGGGGCGGCAACTTGAAATGCTCCGGAACATCCAACCTTCCGCGTGGGCCGACAGGTGACGAGCGCAACGTGGTAGCATAAAGAACGCCGGCAGTTTAATAGATCCCCCGTGAGTCAAAGAACAGAGCAAATCGAAAAGTTGTTTGCCGAACGCGCTAGCAGCTTGCTTGGGCGCGCAACGGACAATCACGGCCTAGCCGCTGAAACGCTAATACCGCGCGTCAAAGCCGCAGTTACCAAGTACATCTTGCGGGATGACCCCCAAGCTTCGTTGGCAGTGATCGGGGACTTCATCGACAAACTGCAGGCTGATGACCTCTGTCTGATTGTTGCCTGCGAACAGGGAAACCAAAAGGCCTGGACGGATCTGGTCGAGCGCTTCTCGGCGACAGTTCGTTCGGCCGCGCGCTCGGCAAGTTCGAATGAGGAAGGCGCTGAAGATCTGGCGCAGTCCATTTGGGCTGAACTCCACGGGCTGCGGTTGCGCGAGGATGGGAAGCCGGCCGGCAAGCTTGCGTATTACTCCGGTCGTGGTTCGCTGGCTGGCTGGCTGCGAGCGGTGGTCGCACAGCTCGCCGTCGATCAGCATCGTAAACAGTCGCGGTTGGTTCAGACGGAAGAAGACGCGGATTTCGATCGCATCATTCAGCACGGGCAGGAGGAAACCACCTGGTCCGGACACGGAGCAGCTACAAACCCGGAGCTACAGATTTCCGCGAAACTTGCCGGTGCGCAACTGCAAAAGGCGCTTGCAGAATCGGTCAAACAAATGTCCGCGGAAGATCGCTTGTTGGTAAAGCTTTACTACTTTGACGGACTTCGTCTGCGCGAGGCAGGCGCTGTGCTCGGGGTCCACGAAGCCACGGCCAGTCGCCGGCTGACACGCATCCATGCTGAGTTGCGGCAGCAAGTTGAGACGAGGCTGATTGGGCAGGAAGGGTGGACAAAGTCGGAAACCGAGTGCGCCTTTGCCGAGGTGGCGCTAAATCTTGAAGCTGATCTTGAGCCTATGTTGGCAACTGAACCAGTCTTAATGAAGAAAGAAAACGAAGTAGCAGGGTAAAAGTAACTATTTAATACCATTCACTAACAGCTTCGGCGCAAGCAGGCATGCGCGGAAGCGTTCTTGAGAGGGCATAGAATTAGCCAAATGAAACAAGCCAACAACAACGAGGTCGATCTCCTGCTGCGGTCACTCGCGCGCCCGCGCGGCGAGTCGTCACTGCAAGGTGTTGCGACTTCAGGAGAGTCAGTCGCTTCCGAGCACCTCGATGCGGACGAGCTAAATTCTTACGCTGAAGGCGTGGCGCCTGCTCCTGCGCGCGCTCGATACATGGAGCACCTTGCCGATTGCGACGCCTGCCGCGGCATCGTGGTGGGTTTGACTCAGGCTGCGGGCGCAGCCAGTCGCCATGACGTTGCACACCAACAGGGGGGATTCAGTGTTTGGCAGAAGCTGACCGCGTTATTGTCGCTGCCGATTTTGCGCTACGCCGTCCCGGCCTTGGTCCTGACCGCTGTTATCGGTATCGGTTTGTTTGCGCTCAAGCAGCAACGACAGACTGACTTTGTTGCTCAGAATCAGCCGCGACTCGCTGCACCTCCTGCAGTGCAGGGAGATAATGGCGCAGCGTTCAATCCCACGCCTGGTTCACCAGCAGCAGTTCAGAATGGAGCGAAGACTGGATCGAATGAGGAAACGAGTAAAGACAATCTTAAGGACCAGAAAACTCAAGCTATAGAACAACCGACGCTAGCTCCCGAGTCCAGCGTTGCCAAAACAGCGTCGAAGGACGCGGCGCAACCAGGAGAGGCTGCGGGTGCGATCGCGACTCAGTCCTATGCGACCGAACCAAAAGCAGCAGCGCCTCCACCGCCGGCGCCGCTCCTCGACGCCGAGAAATCAACGGTGCTTGCCAAAGAACAGCCCGCCAAGCGCGAGGACCAACCACGCGATCGAGATGAAGCATTCAGAGTTGCACAGGATGACGTGCACGGTCCCAATCGTGCCCGAAATAACGTGGCGCTGCCTGCCAATGGGCGGAGCGCAGGTTCAATGACTGAACGTGGATCCAGCGGCGCGGACAAGAAGAAGGCCGCAGAAGTTGAAACACGCACCGTAATGGGAAGACACTTCACACGAGAAGGCGGTGCCTGGGTTGATAATGCTTACGACTCCTCGCGAGCCACAATTCGGGTAACGCGTGGTTCAGAGCAGTTTCGCGCGCTGGTTGCAGATGAGCCCGGGATGCGCACTATTGCTGAACAACTCGGCGGCGTAGTAATCGTTGTCTGGAAGGGTCGAGCCTACCGAATTCAGTAGCTGCGGGAAACAAATTACCCACTCCGTTCGTTGTAGGACAGGCACCCTTGCCTGTCCTTTTTTTGGCTGGAATTCTTTGGAAGTTTTTCGGACAGACTGGAAAGTCTGTCCTACTGGATTGCGGAGTGGTACATTACCCGAAGTCTTTTAACGTTGGGGGACGCGACCCACTGGAGGCGTTATGTATTGTCCATCCTGCGGCAACGAAATCTCAGTTGAACTCAAATACTGCAACCGTTGTGGAGCTAGTCTCATGATGGTGCCTGAGAGCTATCCGGCACCCGCAGTCAAGCCGATAAAGTTGGGCCTGCCCGCGATCGTTCTTGGATTAACAGTCACCATTGGGATTGGGGTCATATTTAGTTCGGCGACCGAACTGGCGCAGAGAAACCTTCATCCTGCCGCGATCGCCTGGATGACAATCTTTGGCCTGGCCACCTTGTTTGGTTGCACTGCGTTGATGCTTCGCTTCTGGTTGAAAGTGCTCTCGATGAACCGCGAAATCAAGCACCCTCAGAATCAGATTCGACCGCCGGTACAAATGCCTGCACAGATGTCTGGACAGCGGCAACAGTTTCCGCCGCGACTTGAACCAGTGCCCAGCGTAACCGAGCACACTACGCGCACCTTCAGCCAGGCTTACAGAGAAGGCTCTGATCCTGGCGCTCGCTAACAAGATGTAAAAGCTGCAGAACCATGGATGACAAAAACCGATGCCTCGAAGCCTACTCCCGTCAACCGTTGTCACAACCAGTTCGCTCTCAATCGCAGTTTTCACTCTTTTAGCTTTCATCGTTTCAGCGACTCCGCAAACAGGTAGCGCGCAAACAAAGCTTGCCCGTTCATCGCGGTCCACGTCTAACACGCAGCAGCAAATCTCGCGGATCGTGCAGGTCATTAATGCGCGCAACATCGAACGAACAGTTCGCAAGCTTGTCTCATTCGGCACGCGCAACACGCTCTCAACGCAAACTGATCCTGATCGCGGCGTCGGCGCCGCACGCGATTGGTTGTTCAGCGAGTTTTCCAAAGTAGCGGAGGAGTCCGGCGGTCGAATGACGGTTGCGAAGCAAACCTTCGAACAACCCAAGGCGGCGCGTGTTCCCCAGCCTATAATGATCACAAACATCGTGGCGACGCTTAAGGGAACGCAGCCCGAATCCGCGGGGCGCACCTACATCGTCAGCGGCCACTACGATTCGATGTGCACCAGCCCGACGGATGCTACCTGCGACGCGCCGGGCGCAAACGACGACGCTTCCGGCACAGCCGCCGTTTTGGAAATGGCGCGGGTGATGGCGAAATACAAGTTTGACGCGACCATTATTTTCATGGCCGTGGCCGGAGAAGAGCAGGGTCTGCTTGGTTCAACCTATGCGGCTGAACAAGCGAAACAAAAAAGCGTCGATGTCGAGGCGATGTTCACGAACGACATCATCGGCAGTTCCACTAGCAGCGATGGCGTTCGTGATGCACACACGGTGCGCGTCTTCTCAGAAGGAGTGCCATCAAACGAGAAGCCGGAAGAGGCAACGGTGCGACGCGGCGTCGGCGGCGAGAACGATTCGGCGCCGCGGCAGTTAGCCCGCTTCATCAAGGAAACCGGTGAACGCTACGTGCCCGGGATGCGCGTGATGATGGTCTACCGCCGCGATCGTTACCTGCGTGGCGGCGATCACATTCCATTTCTCGAACGCGGTTTTGCGGCCGTCAGGTTTACCGAACCACATGAAGACTATCGTCACCAGCACCAGAACGTGCGCATCGAGAATGGGGTGCACTATGGCGACCTGCCGCAGTTTGACGACTTCAACTACATAGCCAGCGTCGCGCGTGTGAACGCCGCTTCGTTAGCAACGCTAGCGCTCGCGCCGGCGCGACCGAAAAACGTTGGACTGGTAACGGCGCGGCTAACCAATGACACTGATCTGAAATGGGATGCCAACAAAGAACCCGACCTGGCCGGTTACGAAATTGTCTGGCGCGACACTACCTCGCCTGTTTGGACTAACGCCCGAGGGGTCGGCAATGTAACGAGTTTCACGATGAAGGCCATGTCCAAGGACAACTACTTCTTCGGCGTCCGTGCGGTGGACAAACTGGGCAATAGATCTCCCGTCAGCTTTCCGCATCCGGTGCGCTAGCCAGGACCGGCCATTTCCTATCAGCGTTGGTATTTCCTCAACCATTGACCTTCGCCGTGCGTCTAAGACACCGGCAATCGTCTTCAAGAATTGGGCAGTTACCCCATTTCATAACCGAATAGGAAGCAGAATTATGAAATCCACTCATCGACGGTTTACTTCGGTCGTTCGAAGCGGTTCCGCGTTTATCGCCATGGCGGCACTTCTCTCCGCCACTTTTGCCATCGGCAGCAGCGCCCAGAGCGCCCACTCCGCAAAATCGCGCCCTGATCAGAGCGGCGGTCTTAACGAAGACAAGCGCATTTTGCACGTTCTGAATCGCTTGGGATTTGGCGCGAGGCCTGGAGACGTTGCACGCGTCAAGGCGATGGGACTGGACAACTACATCAATCAGCAACTGAACCCGCAGAAGATTGGCGACACAGTAGCCGATGCGAAGGTTAAGGATCTGTCGACGCTGACGATGACCACCGCGCAGCTCTACGAGAAGTTTCCCCAGCCCGGCTTGCTTTTAAGACAGCTTGAGCGCCGTGGTGAATTGCCGGCCGAACTCGCCACTGCTCGCGACAACCGCGTGAAGGGTGGCGCGAATGCTACACCGGTTCGACCCCAAGCCGGCAATGAAACAGCAATGCCGTCAGCTACCAACGACGCGAAGAAGGATGTTCCCAATCCAAACGAGAATTCCAACCAGCTCGAGAATCCAAAATATCGTCAGGCTCTACGCGAGTACTACCTGCAACACGGTTTGCAACTGCCGCAGCGCATTGCAGCTGAGTTGCAAGGGTCGCGCATTTTGCGCGCGGTTTATAGCGAGCGACAGTTGCAGGAAGTGATGGTGGATTTCTGGACCAACCACTTCAACGTGTTTGCAGGCAAAGGCGCTGATCGCTGGCTGTTGGTTTCTTACGATCGCGACACGATCCGGCCCAACGCGATGGGCAAGTTTTCCGACTTGTTGCTGGCCACCGCGCAGAGTCCGGCAATGCTTTTCTATCTCGACAATTTCCAGAGTGTAAGCCCTAATGCGCAACTGGGTCCGGGTGCCGGACTTGGTTTGCGCGCTCAGCAGGGTCAGCGCGGTGGACGCGATGGACTCCTGGGGGGCTTGTTGGGAGGTGGTCAAGCCCGTCAGGCGCAGCGGTATCCAAACGAAACTGGTGGGCAAGGACAACCGCAACCGCCACCAAACGCGCAACAGCAGAGAAGGGGCATCAATGAAAACTACGCCCGCGAGTTGATGGAGCTGCACACGCTGGGTGTTGACGGCGGTTACACACAAAAAGATGTTCAGGAAGTGGCGCGCTGCTTCACTGGTTGGACCATCTTCGCACCGCGCGGCGCGGGTGCCGCCACGCAGGCAATGTTGAATGGGCCGCGCGCCGACATGCTGCGTGAAAATGCCGGGAAGTTTTTCTTCAATCCGCGCGCCCACGACGACGGCGAAAAAATAGTTCTTGGCCACAAGATTCTTGCGGGGGGCGGATTCAAAGATGGCCTGATGGTGCTCGATATCCTTGCGCACAGTCCGGCAACGGCGAAGTTCGTCGCCACCAAGCTCGTGCGCCATTTTGTTGCGGACAATCCACCGGCCGGTCTCGTCGATCGCGTAGCCGCTCAGTTCGCTAAGAGCGATGGCGATATTCGCGAGACGCTGCATGCAATTTTCTTTTCGCCGGAGTTTAATTCGCCCGAGGCTTATCGCGCCAAGATCAAGCGGCCATTCGAACTGACTATCAGCGCCATTCGAACGCTGGGCGGAGAAACGAACGGCGGCCCACAATTGCATCAGTGGATCGCGCGCATGGGCGAACCGCTCTATGGATTTCAAACGCCAAACGGTTATTCAGACACAGCCGAAAGCTGGGTGAACACCGGCGGACTTCTGGAACGTTTGAATTTTGGCCTGACGCTGGCCAGCAATCGCATACCGGGCACGCGTGTCGACCTCAAACAGTTTGTGGAAAATGCCGGCGGGCAGGCGCTGGACAAGACACAGATAATGAATCGCTTCCTGGATTTGATCGTGGCCGGAGACATCACACCAAAAACCAAAGAAGCGTTGCTGAAGCAACTGAATGAACAAACCGCGCTGGTTGTTCCCGCTACGTCGCCGGAACCGCCGCGAACGAACGACAGCATGAGCGGCGAAATGATGGATGGACAGCCGCCCTTGCGACCACGTCAGGGTCAACAACTGGCCCGCGCCGATGCAAGCATCACGGACCCGTTAACGAAGATTGTGGGATTGATATTGGGTTCGCCTGAGTTTCAAAGACAGTAAAAAGTTTCGAGTTCCGAGTTTCGAGTTTCGAGTCAAACCAAACCGAAAACTCCCAACCGCGAACTTGAAACTCGGAACTCGGAACTCGGAACTTGAGGTTTTAAGTCATGAATCGCAGATTTTTTATCAGGTCCGGCGGCTTTGCGCTAGCCAGTTTTGGGTTGATGACTGCCGCGCCATCTTTTTTGCAGCGCGTGGTGCTGGGGCAGTCTCGTGAACGATTGACCGGCGGCCGGCGCAAGACGCTCATCGCAATCTTTCAACGCGGCGCGGTGGACGGCTTAAACATGGTGGTGCCGCATGGCGAGCGCGCCTATTACGACTTGCGGCCAAACATCGCGATTGCGAAGCCACAGGCCGGCAATGCCGCGGCGGCTGTTAATCTCGACGGATTTTTTGGGCTCCATCCTTCGCTCGCGCCGTTCAAGCCGCTTTGGGATTCGAAGCGACTGGCGATAGTTCATGCAGCGGGTTCGCCCGACAACACGCGTTCCCATTTCGACGCGCAGGATTACATGGAGTCGGCCACGCCGGGCGTGAAATCTACAGCCGATGGCTGGCTCAATCGTTATTTGCAAAGCAAACCCGATCCGGAACGCAGTCTCTTCCGCGCCGTTGCCATGACGCAGCTTACGCCGCGGGCCATGCAGGGAAAGGCGCCAACGCTGGCGATGTCGAATCTTGCCGATTTTACAATTCGCGCCGGACAAAATTCGGCGAGTGTTCAGGGCGGCTTTGAAGCCATCTACGATCAGACGGTAAACGACGTGCTTGGCGGAACCGGCAAGGAAACTTTCGAGGCAGTTAACTATCTGAAGAAGGTCAATCCCGCGCAGTATAAGCCTGAGAACGGCGCGCAGTATCCGCGCACGCCGTTTGGCAATTCACTGTTACAGATTTCGCAATTGATCAAAGCCGGCGTTGGTCTGGAAGTAGCGTTTACAGACACGCCGGGTCTGAACTGGGACACCCACGTCAACGAAGGAAACGCCCAGGGTCAGCTTGGGAATCTGTTGCAGCAGTTCAGCAATGGCATCGCAGCGCTCTACACCGACCTGGGCCAGCGCATGGACGATGTTGTGATCTTGACGATGTCGGAGTTTGGCCGCACGGCCAAAGAAAACGGAAATCGCGGCACCGACCACGGACACGCTAATGCGATGTTTGCGATAGGTAACGGCGTACGCGGCGGAAAAGTTTATGGTCAGTGGCCGGGGCTCCGGAGTGATCAGTTGAACGAGGGCCGGGACCTCGCGTTAACTACCGACTTCCGCGACGTCTGTGGCGAAGTTGCCAGCCGGCACCTGGGAACATCGAACTTGCAAACTGTATTTCCCGGTTACGTCTCAACGCCTACGAAGTTCAAAGGCTTTCTCGCGTAGGACAGACATTCTTGTCTGTCCGCCGCAGCCGCTGCTCAAAATGGGCAGCGGCTTTTTTTACGAACCCGTCTGTCTCTCTTTCTACAGATGGACAGGCAGGAATGCCTGTCCTACTTCGCCCTTAACAAAATTTCTCTTGACGCCAAGTCTTGCGTCAGTATCCTGATCGAATCACAGCCTCCTTAGATTTGCAGACGTGGTGGTGAAAGGATCCCGGTGGACAAACATTCCGTAATCGAATCGCTGTTCGACGCGCCACGGGCGCTCATCGGAGTTGTGCATGTTCACGCATTGCCAGGCACACCGGGAAGCAAGCTCGACATCGCGGCCATCACGTCGATCGCCGTTGATGAGGCCGGCCTCTACAGGGAGGCTGGGTTCCACGGTGTGATGATCGAGAACACTCATGATCGCCCGTACTTGAAAGCCGGCGCCGGCCCTGAGATCACTGCCGCGATGGCGGTAATCGGCGCCGAGATAAGACGTGCGACGTCGCTACCGCTGGGTGTCCAGGTACTAGCTGGTTCCAATTCGGCGGCCCTTGCAGTTGCGCTTGCATGTGGCGCGAGCTTTGTGCGCGTTGAGGGTTATGTCTTTGCCCATGTTGCGGACGAAGGCCTGATTGAGGCAAGTGCGGGAGCATTGTTGAGATATCGACGCGCAATAGCGGCAGATCACATTCGGGTTTTTGCGGACGTGAAAAAGAAACACTCGGCGCATGCGATTACTGCTGACGTTGATATCGTTGAAACGGCGAAGGCGGCAGAGTTTTTTCTTGTCGATGGCGTAATCGTGAGCGGGGTTTCCACGGGCGAGCCGGCAGAACCCGACGAAGTCAATTCGGTTGGTCGGGAAGTCTTAGTGCCGACGATCGTGGGCTCGGGGATCACCACGGAGAACATCGTCAATTATCCGCTTGCCGACGCGTTCATCGTGGGATCGTCAATAAAGAAGGACGGAGTCTGGAACAGTCCGATTGACTTGGATCGCGCTCGCGAGCTTGTGCGTGCGTTCGGCGATCTACCGGCTTGAGTCCCGCCGGCGCTTGCTAACAAACTCACCAGCGTAACCTGCCAAAGCGGTTAATGAAATAGAGCATCACTACCGCTATCAAAGAGACGATCACCGCGAGCGTGAAGGCTTCGTTGTCGCGTCCGGCCTGAACTGCGTCGTAGATCGCGATTGAAGCAGTTTGTGTTTTGCCGGGGATGTTGCCGGCAATCATGATCGTGACGCCAAAATCGCCGAGCGCGCGTGCGAAGGCGAGCGCGGTCGCAGCGAGTACGCCGCGCGACGCGAGCGGCAAAGTTACGCGAAAAAAGATCATGCGACTGCCAAGACCCAGCGTGCGAGCCGCAGCTTCGAGTTCAGTATCGACACCCTCGAATGCCGCGCGCAGACTCTTGGTAACCAACGGTAACGCGTGAATCGTGGCGGCGATGATCGCAGCTGTTACTGTGAACGTGAGTCGAATACCCAAGCGATGATATAAGAACCCTCCGAACGATGAACGCGTGCCCAGCAAAACCAGCAGGTAATAACCGAGCACAGTCGGCGGCAACACCAGCGGCAGAGTGATCAGCGAGTCGATCAGGTCGCGGCCGGGGAATCGCTTGCGCGCGAGCAGCCATGCCAACGCGGAGCCGGCCACGAGCGCAATCAGCGTCGCCGCGCTCGCTACGGCGAACGACAACTTAATAGGGAACCAATCGATCATTCGAGCGGGCATGTTAACGCATTGTGCTCCTTGAGAGAATGATGGTCTGGTTAACGCGCGGCCTTACAGTTACAATCCCGCTGCTCTGCCGACATTCGACTCTTTGGAGTGCGGTGACCTGTCACCGCTTAGGTCGCGACTTGTCGCGACCATCGGCACGGGATGAGCGCTTTCGCAACTTTGATGGCCTGGTGAGGGAACTGAGCCGAGAGGCACTCGAGTTGGCGAAGCAATCTGGGATCTAAGATTGGAGAGACTGAAAGAGCGGGGGCAAGCCCGCCTTCCCAACCTAGAGCTGATTGGGACTTGAGTTGCTGATTCTTGGTTGGCAGGCTTTCAGGGAAGAATCTACCAAGCCAGTGGAGAGTCTCTCAGGTTGGGAAGGCGGGCTTGCCCCCGCTCTTTGCTTTTTCGCTGCTTGTCAATTGGGAAAGATGGAAGCATTTGTTCCACAGATTCTGCGTTTCGATTCGCTGCCTTCGACAAATCTCGACGCAGCGCGGCGGGCCAACGAGGGAGCGGCGGAAGGTTTGTGCGTTGTTGCTCGGGAACAGACGGCGGGTCGTGGCCGGTTGCAACGCCAGTGGGTTTCGCCGAAAGGTGCCGGACTTTACTTCAGCATTCTGCTTCGTCCGCAGTTTGAACTAAGCTCCTGGCCATTGCTTACCTTGATGGCGTCGGTTGCGGTCCACGATGCGCTGCTTGAGGCTTGCGCTCTGGAGACAGACATCAAATGGCCCAACGATATTCTGGCAAACGAGAAAAAGCTGTGCGGCATATTGGCCGAAACCGTCGAGACATCACATGGCCGTGCGGTTGTTGTTGGCATCGGCATTAATCTGACGGAGTATTCGTTTCCCAAAGAATTAGAATTGATGGCGACCTCGGTAGAAACTGCCGGCGGTGGAAGATGTGAATCGGAGGCCCTGCTCGCAGCCTTGATCGTCGCCTTAGGAAAGCATTACGAAGTACTAAAACAACTCGATGGCCCGGAAACGAATATTCGCGAGTGGTGCGCGCGTTCGTCGTATGGCGAAGGAAAACGAATCAGCGTCGTGGAGAACAACGAAAGCTTTGTCGGAACAACTCGCGGACTTGAACGCGATGGCGCGTTGCGTGTAGAAACCTTGACTGGAGAAATCAGGGTGGTGCGCGCCGGAGATGTCACAAGCGTGCGACCCGAATAACACCTTTTCATGATGGCGCGCAAACGCATTGTCTTAACCACGTTTGGTTCCTATGGCGATATCCATCCCTACATGGCAATCGCAGCAGAGCTACGTTCCCGCGGTCACCATCCCGTTATCGCCACCAGCGAACTGTATCGCGAGAAGATGCTTGCGGGCGGTTTCGACTTTGTTTCCGTGCGCCCGCATATTCCGCCGCCGCAGGACCAGGATGCGGCGATGATGGAAAAAGTCATGAACCCGAAGTCGGGCAGCGGTTTTATCATTAACGAAATGCTCATGCCCTTTTTGCGTGAGGGTTACGAAGATCTGCTGCGGGCCGTCGAAGGCGCAGACTTGTTGCTAACTCATCCGATTTCTTTCGCCGGCCCGCTGGTGGCACAGAAAACAGGCATGCCCTGGGTTTCGAGTGTGCTGGCGCCAGCCTCTTTTATGTCGGCTTACGATCCGCCAGTGCCGCCTTTCTGGCCCTGGATGCGGCACGTGCAACTGCTAGGCCCGCGTTTTGTTGCGGCGTTTTTCAAGCAGGCGAAGAAATACTACAAGCATAAAGGCTACGAGCAGTTTCGCGAAGAGCTTGGGTTGCCTGACCGCGGCGGCCCTGTGTTTGAAGGTCAGCATTCACCGACGCTGATACTCGCGCTCTTCTCAGGATTGTTTGCGCAACCGCAACTCGATTGGCCGCCGCAAGCGCGCGTTACTGGTTTTGCCTTCTACGATGGCCGGAATGAGCTCGCGACGCCGAAGGAGTTAACGAAGTTTCTTGACGAAGGTCCGCCACCTGTTGTCTTCACGCTTGGCTCATCGGCAGTGTGGGTGGCTCGCGACTTCTATCGTGAAAGTATTGCGGCGGCAAAACTGCTGGGACGTCGCGCCGTGCTTTTGATTGGCGATGAGCGCAACCGGATTGAAGAATCCTTGCCGCCGGAAATAATCGCCGTCAACTACGCGCCGTTCGAAGTATTGCTTGCACGCGCTTGTGCGATGGTCCATCACGGCGGAGTGGGTACCACTTCGCAGGGTTTGCGCGCGGGCATTCCCACGTTGATTGTGCCGTTTGCATTTGACCAACCCGATAACGCCGCGCATTCCGCTCGACTCGGTGGCAGTCGTACTTTGCCGCGGCCGAAATACCATGCCGCTCGGGTGGCGAGAGAACTAGACATTCTGTTGACAAAGCCTGAACATGCAAACAAGGCACGTGAGACCGGCAAACTCCTGCGTAGTGAAAATGGCGCCGCTGTTGCCGGTGATCTGATCGAACAGGTCTTAAACGGCGGGGGAGATCTGATGACCCCGGATCCAAAGGAACCCGTGTATGCTGCTTGTGATTGACGCCGGAAACACCAACACGTCGCTCGGCGTTTTCAAAGGCGCGGAACTCGTCGCCCACTGGCGACTTACCACCGCACGGTCGCGCACGGTGGACGAGTATGGCGTTCATGCTCGTAATTTGTTTGAGCTGGCGGGTATCGATTTCAAAGCCATCACTGCGATTGCGATCGCTTCGGTAGTGCCGCCGCTAAACTACACTTTGAAAACAATGGCGGAGACCTATTTTCATTTGACTCCGCTCTTTGTGGATCACACGACGGATACAGGACTAAAAATTCTGTATGAGCCGGCCTCCGACGTCGGGGCTGATAGGATTGTTGATGCGGTGGCGGCGGTTGAGAAGTATGGCGCACCTTGCATCGTCGTTGACTTCGGAACCGCCACCACCTTCAACGCGATCAACCAACAGGCCGAGTACGTTGGCGGCGTAATCACCCCTGGCATTATGATTTCAACTGACGCGCTGTTTGAGCGAACCGCAAAGCTGCCGCGCGTGGATATAAGGCGACCGCAAAAGGTTATTGGTTCGTCAACGATTACGGCGATGCAGTCGGGGCTGTATCATGGTTTCGTAGGATTGGTAGACGGCGTGCTGCGAAAGATGATTGATGAGATGGGCGGGAAGCCGCGCGTTATCGCGACTGGCGGGCTCGCTTCGCTGATCGCTACCGGCTCCGAATTTATTGAACTCGTGGACGACACGCTGACGCTTGAGGGATTGAGACTCGTTTACGAACGGACAAGTAGTCCAAAGTCCAAAGTCCAAAGTCCAAAGTCCAACTGCTAGTCCAACGTCCAATGTCCAAAGTCCAAAGTCGGGAACGCGATGCGCCTCTCGGTTGGACTTTGGACTTTGGACGTTGGACTTTGGACATTCTCAATTGAACTACTTCAATTACTTTAGCGAAATCGAAGACGCTTTCATTCGACGTCGCGCCAAACACCTGCTACTCAGCCCGATGGACTGGGCGCTAATCGAGAGTTGGAAGGAGCTGAACGTGCCGCTGCACGTGGCGTTGCGCGGCATTGAAAAGGCTTTTGATTCGTGGGAGTCAAAGCCCCGCAAGCGAACGATCAAGAGCCTTGTCTATTGTCAGGAAGAGGTCGAGGCTCAATTCGCGGAATGGCGTGAGGCCCGCGTCGGCGCCGCGGCTGAGCCGGATGCGAGTGGCGACGGGGTTAGGAGAACTAATAGCGAGGCACTGCCTTTTTCGCGCGCCGCAATCCTTGAACATCTGCAACGCGGTCGCACGAGTCTGTTGGCCGTCAGTTCGGCGCGCAGGCAAACAGGCGTCGATGACTTCACAGACACGCTTCGGAGAGCAACAGCTTTGCTGGCGGAACTGGAGGCAGACTTCGTGGACAGCGCGTCGCCGGACGCGCAGAAGCTGGAGCAGTCGCTTTCGGGTTTGGAAAGAATGATTAGTGACGCGATTCGTTCTGTTGCAGGCTTCGATCAAGCTACAATCGAGCGCGAGGTCAAAGAACAGTTGCAGCCCTATCGCAAACAGATGGAAGCGGCGGTTTATCAACAGACGTACGAGAACCTTCTGCTGAAGCGACTTCGCGAGCAGTTTGGTATTCCGCGTCTCAGTTTGTTTTATCTCTAGACATACCCAAAGGAGATTTCGCCCATGGCTGAAATGACCATCAGACGCTTTAGTGTTTTTTCCGTCGCCAAGATTCAGGGACTGCTGGCTTTCGTGATCGGATTACTGATCGGAGTTATCTACGGACTCTTCTTCATGGTCTTCGGCGCGTTTATGTCGAGTTTGGCGCCGCGAGGCGATAGCCAGGCCATGGGAGGAGCGGGCTCGATCGTTATCGGACTAGTGATAATGATCGCCGTTCCAGTTTTTTACGGAATCCTCGGATTTATCGGCGGTGCGATCGGAGCGCTGGTCTACAACCTTGCTGCCGGCGTTGTCGGCGGAGTGAGGTTTGAACTCGAAGGCGTGGCTCCGGCTTATGCGCCTCCGCCACCACAGCAATGGAACGCTGCGTAGGAATATTTGGCCGCCGATAAGCGCGGAAACAGCGAATCTGAATAATCAGGAATTAGTGTCCAGCATTTAGACTGGCTTCCTGCTGATCCGCGGACATCTGTTCATCCGCGGTTAGAATTTGTCTCCTGGACGAATCATGAAACCAATGGACGGTAAAGCGGAAGAAGAAACTTTCGAGGTTGAGATTGAGCGACTGCTGCCCGGCGGCGTCGGTCTGGCGCACACGGAAGGCCTTACGCTCTTCGTGTCGCTCGCCGCGCCCGGCGACGTCTTGCGCGTGAAGGTCGATCGGGTCCAGGGGACCGTTGGCTTCGCGTCGATCATTGAGATTCTCAAACCTTCGCCCGTGCGCGTAGAACCGCCTTGTCCTTACTTCGGACGCTGCGGCGGTTGCGACTTTCAACAGTTGACCTACGAGGCACAACTGGCGGGAAAGGTTGCAATGATTCGCGACTGTTTGCATCGAATAGCGAAGCTTGAAACGCCGGAAGAAATTCCCATAACTCCGTCGCCTGCGGAGTGGGGCTACCGCGCGCGAGCCACTTGGCAAGTCGCTGCTCCGGAAAGACTTCTGGGCTACTTTGAAAGGGGATCCAACCGCGTTTGCGACGTCGAATACTGCGCGGTGCTCACCCCACAGATGGAGGCAACATTTGAGTTGGTCCACAAAGAAGTAGCAGCGAGGGATATGCGGCAGTTGCGGCGGGTCGACGTAGTCGAAGGTGATGAAGGTGTTTCGGTAGCCCCGTCGATTGCTGGTTTCAATGCTCGCACTCTTAGTCGCCGCATCGGCGATGAAACTTACTCCTTTAGCGCCGACACTTTCTTCCAGGTGAATCATCAAATGCTCGAGCCATTGATGGCGGCAGCGCTGGGCGACGCCACGGGCCAGTTCGCCATCGATCTTTATTGTGGCGTCGGACTATTCACGCTGCCTTTGGCGCGCCGGTTTGCGCGAGTTACCGGCGTTGAAGGACAGCCGCGCGCGGTGGAGTTTGCGCGGCGCAACGTCGAGCGCGCAAAACTTGAGAACGTCGAGATCGCCAACCTCGGCGTTGCCGATTGGGTGAAACATTCCCTCCCGTTTGAACCGCTCGACTTTCTGCTGCTCGACCCTCCTCGCGTTGGTTGTGAGAATGCCGTGATCACTGGAATACTCGGCTTGCGTCCGCGCCGCATCTCTTACGTGTCATGTGATCCGGCAACGTTGGCACGCGATCTGAAGAAATTTATCGCCGCCGGTTATTCTCTTGACTCTGTTGCCGCATTTGATATGTTCCCGCAGACACATCACGTTGAGACGGTCGCCCGCTTGACCGCCATCAGGCAACTCTCGGATCCCGAGCACCCTTCGGGCTGAACAAACACCGCTGAGAGCAATTAAGAAATGTATCCGCGAAATTAAGCTAAACAACACAGATTTCTTTAGTGTGCTTTAGTGTATTTTCGTGGATCGTAGTTTCGTTTTCAGCTTGCGGTTAACTGTCACCCTCAATCCGCTTAGACACCGCTTCGAAAAACAACGCAGAGAAGTTGTCTGCGTTTCCAGCTTCAGAATCAATGCCGGAACCAACCTACGCGCGGGCCTCTGCTGTTCGGCGTCCACCCGAGACATTTGCGGCGCATCCTTTGGCGCAACTCGCAGCGGCATTTGCATTAGGCATTTTGGGCGGAATGAACTTCGCGCTCACATTGTCGCTCCTTATCTCGCTTGCTGGAGTGGCGACGCTGGTGGCCGGACTCACGTTTCTGGCGGTGGAGAGAACAAAGCGGCGTTTGAGAATTGCGATAATTCTGGTTACCCTTGCGATGCTCTTGATTGGAGCGACACTCGCGGCGATCGAGAAGAGCAAGGTTCCCGCCAACCAACTGCGAAGCTTGCTTGATAAAGGAACGATCGCGGTAGGCGAGCCGGTTGAGGTAACGGGTGTGTTGGAACGCGATCCGGAAATCGCTCCGGAGCGTTTTTATCTGCAACTCCGGCTCGAAACCATTAGATCGCGAGGCGTCGAACAAAAATCTTCAGGCGTAGTCTTGCTGCTTGCCTCGGTACCTCGCAGCGACCGTAAACTGGAATTCGATCAACTCGACCTGTCCTATGGAGCGCGCGTTCGCGTGATGACCATGCTAGAGCGCGCCGATACCTTTCGCAATCCCGGAGTCTCCTCGTTCACAGAGTATCTGGATCGCAAAGGCTACGACGCCACCGGCTTTGTTAAGAGCCCGTTGTTGATTGAGCGTCTGGAGAATGAACGCGTATTCTTGCCGCTCGCCTGGCTCTACGAATGGCGCCGCAAACTGCAAACGGAAATCGATGCGCGCTTTTCCAAAGACACTGCCGGCGTGCTTGATGCGGCTCTACTCGGCAATCGCTACAACCTATCTCGCTCAACCTCGGAACGGTTTCGTGAAGGCGGAACGTTTCACGTGCTCGTCATCAGCGGCCTGCACATCACTTTTCTCGGCGGCTTGGTTTTTCTGATCGCGAGGCGATTCACGAAAAACGCGGCGTTGCAGTTCCTGCTGTCGATCACAGTCTTGTGGGCGTACTCACTGGCGGTCGGCGCCGAGTCGTCGGTAGTTCGAGCGGCCTTGATGTTTACCATCGTTCTCTTCGCACCACTCGTTTCGCGGCGCGCCTCGTCCCTGAATGCGCTCGGGGGCACGGCGCTCGTCTTGCTCGCCTGGCATCCGAGCGATCTGCTCGATCCTTCATTTCAACTGACGTTTGTTTCGGTGTTGGCGATTGTCGTACTCGCCTGGCCGCTGCTGGAAAAATTGTCGGCGATTGGGGCCTGGCGACCAACTCGGGAAACGCCGTACCCACCGGCGTGCGCGCCATGGTTGCGCAGCTTTTGCGAGATCCTGTTTTGGAGTGAACGCGAAGGGAAGCGTCAACTAGAGCGAACTAACTACAGCTATAAACTTTTCAAAGCGCCGCTTGCGGCAACCCTGGAACGTATCCATCTGCAGCGTCTCGCGCGCTACGCATTTGGTGCCATCGTTGTTTCCGTCGCTGTGCAGATAGCGCTGCTTCCGTTCCTGGTAGTTTATTTTCATCGACTCTCCTTCGCGTCATTCCTGCTCAACATTGGAGTCAGTTTGCTGATGGCGGCAGTTGCGATCGCGGCTGCGGCAGCCCTGCTTGTGGCCCAGGTAAGTTCTGCGCTCGCAGGGCCTTTAATCAGCCTCACCAATTTTTTGAACTGGATGATGGTGCATAGCGTCGACCCGTTTGCGAGGCTGGGCGCGGCTTCGATTCGTTTGCCTGAATACACCGGCTGGGCCGGCGCGGTTTATGGTTTGTATTACCTGCCGCTCTGGCCGGTCGTGGTTTCGTTGTCAAACTGGAAACCTCTTGATCTACCGCGGCCAGTAACGAAGAATCGGCGCCGGCGACCGCTGAAGCTTATTGCGCCTTTAGCGCAAGTAATGATCTTCGGATTGATCGTCGCGCATCCCTTTAGCGCGGGGAGAGCGACCGGAAAACTGCGAGTTGACTTTCTTGACGTCGGCCAGGGCGATTCCGCGCTGGTTACTTTTCCCGATAATACAACTCTACTGATTGATGGCGGTGGCCGTGCCGGTCCATTTCAGAAGGACAGCATGTCTCCGGATATTGACGCGGGAGGTGAGGAAGCATTTGAGCGCGAAACGCGGAGCATTGGCGAGTCGGTAGTTTCGGAATATCTCTGGTGGCGCGGGCTTGATCACGTCGACTACATTCTAGACACTCACGCTGACGCGGACCACATCGATGGCTTGAACGATGTCGCTCGCAACTTCGCCGTGCGCGCGGCGTTGGTCGCACGCAGGCCCGAAAAAGATCAGGAATACGCACGGTTCGCAGCCACGGTAACGGACAAGAATATTCCGCTGCATCTCATTGGCGCAGGAGACGTGTTACGGTTCGGGGAAGTGACGGCAAAAGTCTTATGGCCCTTTCCGGCGGAAGATACCAACGCTCCTTCGCGCAACAACGATTCCGTTGTGCTTCGTCTGCAATTTGGTGAGCGCACGCTACTACTCACCGGCGACATTGAAATGGCGGGCGAAAGCGGCATCTTACGAGCGAACGAGAACCTGCGCGCCGATGTGGTCAAGGTTGCGCATCATGGCAGCAAGACTTCATCAACCGAAAGCTTCATCGCAGCTGCCCAGCCGCGCTTCGCCGTGATCTCAGTCGGTCAAACTTCGATCTTCGGCCATCCGAACAAGGAAGTGGTTGAAAGATGGAAACACAGCGGGGCACAGGTACTGACGACGGGGAACTGCGGAACGATTACGGTTACAACTGGCGGACGGGATTTGGAACTCGAGACTTTTGTAAAGCAGAAATAGGCTCTCGGTGGTCTGGGCGTTCGGCGTGCGCCTAGCGAATTCGCACGGTGAGGGTAACGCTGCCGCGAACTCTGACGCGTCAAATGATTTGGTCAGTCTCGTCGGGGATGTAAAGATCGATTGTCGCGCTACCGGATTTGTAAGTGTGAAGCACGCCCAGCGGCGGAGCATAAACGTGAAGGGTAACGAGATCCTGGCCGCTTACGTCAGGGTTGCCGAGCTGATGGATATCGGGAACGTCTGAGCCGGTAACTGATCCAAGCGGCAGCTCACGCGCGCTTTTGTATTCCAGTCCGGCAAGGGGATCGTAGTTGAAGGTTGTTTCCCACAACAGGCCGCGGCAAACCTTAACGCCGCCGTGGGAGCCATTATGATCATGAATGGGAGTACGTTGGCCGGGACGCCAACACAACACCAGCATCTCTACAAACTTGTTGCGACAAACGCGATGCCGCCAGTAGTTGCCTTCTTTAAAACCACTATAGGGTTGCAACTCTTCGGTTGAGACTGCAGCCTTTTCCAACCAATCATAGATTTGTGCGAGGCTGGGCGCGCTGTTTACTGATTCAAGCGCAGCAACCAGTGACGGTAAGGACAAAGAATCATTCTTGATCTCGTCAGCCGCGAGACTATCGGTTGTTTGCAAGTGGGTAGACAAGTTCTGTTATCTCCTGCATCGAGCGACGTGATTAAGTCTTTGTCGCGATGTCCTTATATTCTCTTGAGTGGATTGAGTCAAGACGTTCGCAGACGTTCGCAGATTCTAAAAACAATATGAAACGTTTTACTCCGAAATCGAAATACGACGTTCTGCTTCGCCGTCGCCTGAGATCCTAATGTTCCAGGTGTTCGCGGTCAGCGGGTAACTACCGAGGCGTTCTGCCCATTCGATAACTATCACAGCGTGCTCGTTAGTCAGCAACTCCTCGAGGTCAACCGCGTGAGCAGCAGCAGCGCCTTCATCCAGTCGATAAAGATCGATATGAAAGAGCGATAGCCGGCCCGTGTATGGATTCACCAACGTGAACGACGGGCTGGTTACTTCTTCAGGGTCGATGTTCAGCGCTGAGGCCAGGCCCTTTACAAAGACAGTCTTGCCTGCGCCTAGTGGCCCATCCAGCAACAGGACCTCGCCGCCGCTGAGTTGCGCGCCGATTTGTTTACCGAGCGCAAAAGTCTCCGGGGCGTCGTGCGTTTGCCATTCGCCGGTCGGGATGTGTTGTTGCAAGGTAGCCATTGATCGAAGAAAAGATGCGGGCAAGATGCCCGCGCTCCCGGCTTACGGTTGTTCACCTTCTGGATCGAGCAAGCGGACTGCGGCGCTGATGTGCTCGCGAATGTCGGAGGCGACCATGGTTCGCATGCCGAGTGCGCGCGCGGCGAGATCACCGGCAAGGCCGCCAATGTAAAGCGCGGCGATCGTAGCGGCGAGCGCATCAGAATTGTTTTTTAAGGTCGCGCGATCCTGCGCGATGAATCCAGCAATAATGCCCGTCAAGGTATCGCCGGCTCCAGCGGTACCCAGTCCGGCATTCCCCGTAGGGTTGATGAAGACTCGGCCATCAGGCGCTGCAATCAGCGAGCGGGCGCCTTTGAGAACCAGAATCAATTTGCGCTTAGTCGCAAAATCTCGCGCGACTGTAACGCGGTCGTCGAGCGCGGACTTCTCCGTTGTGCCGAGCAAGCGCAACATCTCGCCGGCGTGTGGCGTCAGGATCAGCGGAGCTTTCTCTGATCCTTGAAGCTCCGCGGGCCAGCCATCTCCATAAGCCGCGAGGCAATTCAATGCGTCGGCATCAAGCACTATTGCGACTGTCCGCCGCTTCACGAGAGAAAAAACGAAGCGACGAGTGCGCTCGTCTTCTGCTGATAGACCAGGCCCAACCGCGATGACGGTCGCTTTCGCAGCTAACTGCACCACATGATCGATTGCTTCATCACTAACAGCGCCGCGATCGGTTTCAGCGAGCGCAGTCGTCATTACTTCCGGCATTACGGCGGCCGCAACGGCACCTTGCGCTGAAGCCGGCGTGGCTATAGTTACCAAACCCGCTCCTGAACGTGCGGCGGCGTTGCCACAAAGTACGGCTGCGCCAGTCAACCCACGCGAGCCGGCGATCACGAGAGCGTGTCCGTGTGTATTCTTGAAAGAGTCGGGCGTGTAGCGCGTGCTGACGAGCCACTGGCGCGCGTCGTTCTCTTCGATGACGAAAAGCTGCGGCTTCGCGGCATCGATAAGAGTTGCTGGTGAGCCGATGTTTGCAACAACCAGTTTGCCGTTCAGGTGTGAAGCCGGCGGCAGAACATTAGCCGGCTTGGGAGCAGTGAAGGTGACTGTCAGGTCGGCCGCAACTGCTTCGCCGATCGGTTTGGCTACATCCGCATTGAGACCGGATGGCACGTCGATCGAAACGATCAAGGGCCGCGCTGTCATTAATCTTTCGCGAGCGGTGCGCATACTTGCCAGGTGTTCCACAACCTGGAGGAAGATTCCCTCAACCGGCCGACTGAGTCCGGTTCCAAGAAGCGCGTCTACGACGATATCGTAGGTCTGGCTTACAAGCGTCAGATTGCCCAGGGTCTCGGCGCTATCGCACTCGATAAGAGTCAAAGCAGCGCTTGAGCCGACTCCGATGTTTGCCTGCCGCTGAACAATTTCCAGGTTAGCCTGCGCATCACCCCTGGTTTGCTCGACGCGTCCAAATAAGACGACGTCGGTGTGAACACCCGCTCGGTGGAGTTCCAGAGCCAGAGCCGCGCCATCGCCGCCGTTGTTTCCAAGTCCGCAAAGTAACAGGGCTTTTTTGCCCGTCAAATCGCCGGCGAAATGGTTTGTGATTGCCTGAAAGCAAGCCTCAGCGGCGGCCTGCATTAGTGAAGGAGAAGTAATCTGATAGTCGCGGGTTGTGAGACGATCAATTTCCCGCATTTGCTCGGCTGAAATAACTGGCTGCACGTCTGGATGATAAGGATGGGCAGTTAACTGGTCAATCAGATAGCAGGAGCGAAGTGAAGGAAGAGAGTGTTTCAGGAATTACTGGGAGCTCGTTCCAAAAAAAAGGGCGGCCTCGGGGCCACCCCCCGCCTTTGCCGCTGCACCAACCCGTCCGTTTTCCAGGATAACTAACTAAATAATCAATGCATCGAGATCTCCAGAAAAATCTTTGGCTATTCAAAGTCATTTGCGCCACCCGTGTGTAGGAAAGGTTCGTGATTGATTTCGAGTTGCAGCCGTTTCTAGTGGAGGCATTCAACCAGCCTGCGAAGCGGGCGGACAGAGTAATAGCCCCAGGCGACGGCGCAGCCGAGCCTGGGGTACAGGACGAAACAACAACCGAGCCCACGAAGTGGGCGGCAGACGAAGGGAAAGAATGCGCTTGATTTGGTTTTAATGATCTTAAGCATCTGTCGCCAGCGTTGCAGGCTCAGGTAGACTTTACGATGTTGACCCCAGGCTCGGCTGCGCCATCGCCTGGGGCTACCACTCTGTCCGCCCGCTTCGCAGGCTGGTTGAATGTTTCTACTCGACGTAGCTCCTGTGAAACTAAGAATACAAGTACAAAAACCAAGCTACTTTCCTAGTCCTATCAATCTCAAGATCCTGCTGATGACGACGCGGGATTCGGGCAACTCCAGGAAGTAGGCAACAGCAAAATACGCGACGCCATAACCACCAAGGACCACAGCCGCCAGGGGAATGGGGTGCAAGTCGCCAAGCAACAACTTGAACGTCCAACCAACATCCGCGGCTAACAGGGCAGCAATCCAGAGTTTGATCACATAGGAAGCCGACAAACCCGTGCGACCAATGCGACGGTTCATCGATCGTCTGAGCAAGGCAAACTCAATCCAACCGGCCACACCGGCCGACGCAGTCAGGCCGGCGACGCCCCACTTCGGATCAATTCCCAGTGCCCGAGGTAGTGGCAGGGCGAATAAGTAGCCGAGCACAGTTGTCAGCGTCACGCGCACGATTGCATAACGAAGCGGAGTTCGCGTGTCATGCAGCGCGTAGTAAGTGGACGAATACAAGCGGCCGAGCGTCGAGGCGAGCAATCCGACGGTTGAGCCGGCCAGAATGCCCCAGACAAAAATGGCGGCCTCGTGCTTAAACTGTCCGGTCTGATAAAGGACCGCAGCGATAACATCGCCGAGCGCGAGAAACGCCATCGAAGAAGGAACGATAAAAAAAGCAATGCGCTGCAGTCCTTCATCCAGACGGCCGCGTAGGACATCGGCAACTTCCGCGGTGCTGCCGATCGCGCGCGACATCGCCGGCAACTCAGCCGCGGAAACTGACATTCCAAACAGGCTCACCGGCAAAGTGTAAAGACTCTGCGCGTAAGTCAGCGCAACCACCGAGCCCACCGGCAATAAACTAGCGAGCACTGCATCGACAAAGGCGCTGATTTGCACGACGCCGCGACTCATGAACACTGGGAAAAAGTTTCTGACTACCGTTCTCACGTGTTCACTGGCGACATCGAGCACAGGCCTGATCCGCCGCATGAGTTTCATTACCGTCGGCCACTGCACACCAAACTGGAGCGCGCTCCCGATGACCGAACCCCAGGCGACATATTCCGCCAAAGGAAACTGGCCCACGCGACGGCCAAAGACGATGAGCGACACAATCATCGCGAGGTTCCAGGCGACCGGCGCCGTGTAGGAAATGAAGAAACGGTGATGGCTGTTGAGGACGCCAAGACACCAGGCCGAGAGCACCAACAGACCAGCGCCGGGGAAGAGAATTCGCACCAGGCGGATTGTTAGTTCACGCGTCTCGCCATGGAACCCCGGTGCGATAGCAGTAATGAGATAAGGCGTAGTCAGAACGCCGGTAAGCACAATCAGGGAAATTGCGAGAGCGAGCAGTCCCAGCACGGCATTAGCGACGTGCGCTGCTTCCTTTTCATCGTCGTGTGCCAGCAGCTTTGCGTAAACAGGAATGAAAGATGCAGACAGCGCGCCTTCGCCGAAAATGTTTTGCAGGAAATTTGGAATGCGAAAAGCGGCGCTGAAGGCGTCGCCGGCGGCGGACGTGCCGAAGTAGTGTGCGAAAACTCTTTGCCGGGCCAGTCCTACAATCCGGCTTATCAAGATGCCGGAACCAACCATGAAGGCCGATCGGCCCGTGCTCTTTTCGACTTTCGCCTCGGGAACAGCAGGCGGTGTTTCGCCACCAGCAGCGCCAACCTGCTCTACGGTTTCGCCGGCGATGGAACTGGCTTCGTCGTGAACTACGCCTGGGACCGGGGGGACTTCGGGAACTTCACCATTCGCGCCTTCCGATTCAGCACGCGAGGAGGACGAGTCGTCGTTGGGAGAATCGTTATTCGAGAGTCCGTCGTTCCGAGGCTCGTCGCCGGGAACACCGTCGTTAGGGAGGTCGCTCATCGTTATCCGAGATCGTAGTCCTTAATTTTGGTAAGGAGAGTCTTATAACTGACACTCAACTCCTCGGCCGCCTGCATTTTGTTGCCGTTGCTTGCCGCGAGCGCCTCGAGAACCTTTTGACGTTCTACAAAGCGCAACGCGCGTTGGCCAACTTCTGAAAGACTACCGGTCAAGTCAAACAGCTTCAGCGCTTCAGTGTTGTCAATCGGTGTGGTATGCAGACCGAGATCTTTCGGCTCGAGCAACATCGTGTCAGACAGGATGCACGCGCGTTCGATCGCGTTTTCCAATTCACGAACGTTCCCAGGCCAATCATGCTTTCGCAGTGCCGCCAAAGCGTCGTCGCTCAAGGTGGCTTCGCGGCCACGCAATTCTTTACCCAGGTCAGCGGCGAAATGTTTGGCCAGCAAGGCAATGTCGTTTTCGCGATCCCGCAGCGGCGGAATTTCAAGCGGAAACACCGCCAGACGGAAAAACAGGTCACGGCGAAACTCACCACTCTCAACGTCTGCCTTCAAATCGCGGTTCGTTGCAGCCACTACGCGAACATCGACCGGTATCGGCGCGCGCCCGCCGATTCTGTCTACCACCTTTTCCTCGATCACGCGCAGCAGTTTGCCTTGCACAGCCAACGGCAGTTCTCCGATCTCGTCGAGGAAGACTGTACCGCTCGAAGCAAGTTCAAATTTTCCCAGCCGCCTGTCGCCCGCGCCGGTAAACGCGCCGCGCTCGTGGCCAAACAATTCGTTTTCGATGAGCGTCTCGGGAATTGCCGCGCAGTTGATGGCGACGAAAGGCCGATCGCGCCGCCCGGAGAGATGATGCACCGCGCGCGCGAAAAGCTCTTTGCCGGTTCCTGATTCACCCAGTAACAACACTGTCGCTTCCGTTTGCGCCACGCGCTGAACTTCAGACACAGCGCGCTTGATCGCTTCTGATTCGCCGAGGATGCGCGGGAAGCCGTAACGGCGCGACCACTCCTCGCGCAGCAGGATGTTTTCAGTGCGTAGTCGCTCCTGTTCGAGCGCACGCTCGACGATAAGGAGGAGGTGATTGGAGTCTACTGGCTTCTGAAGAAAATCGTGGGCGCCGTCTTTCATTGCCTGCACCGCTTCGTCAATCGATCCGAAAGCAGTCATAACGATGACGGGCATACTACCGTCGGCAGCACGCGCAGCGCGTAAGACATCGAGGCCCGATCCGTTCGGCATGCGCAGGTCGGTGAGCACTAGCTTGTGTGGGCCACCAGCGATTTCATTGAGAGCTGCGCGCGCGTCGGCCGCTTCCGTAACGCTGTAGCCGGCGTTCTCAAGGGTGAGACGCAAAACGCGGCGCAGGCTGTCTTTGTCTTCAACGAGGAGAATGTCTGGCATGTTGGTTTAGGGCGCGAGCGGCAACGACGGGAATTGTACAACAAGGCAGCGCCAGTGAGCAGTGGGCGTTGAGTAGAAGCGAGTAACGACAGAGGATTCCACTCGCGCCGATTGAATCCAAATGCAAAAGGCGCGAATGGGATTAACCATCCGCGCCTCGACTTGTCTTTTGCTTGGAAAGCAAGCCCT